>JANPMI010000116.1:0-29558 GCA_031422725.1 Chitinophagaceae bacterium
GTACCTTTCATTCAACAGGTTGTCGGCACCAGTATAGAAATTCAGCTTAAATTTTTTCTTTACTATTTTTTTCCAGCCAATTCTCCCCCCAAGAAGATGATAAGCTTCAGCTGATGCCGTATTTGCATCATTCAGAAATATCTTAGAAGCAGCGTAATAAGTAATGTTTGAATACAAGCCATTCTTAAAAGTAATATCTGCTAATGCAGAAACGGAATTGAAAGGAACAGAAGGAACAACTTTGCCGGAAAAATCATCGTTGCCTTTTACAAAACTGCCATAACGAAAATTATTATATGTGTAAGCAGCATTGATTCTGTAATTATCAATAAATCCCTTCCGGGTACTGCCATAATAAACAGCTGTTACCTCAAGAGCTTTTTCTTTTACATCACCTGCATTAACAAAATAGTCGGCACCGGAAATATCCCGGCGTTGTACTAATGCGTTGTTGAGTTTGAAATAAAACCCTGTTGCTTCCAGCCTTAGTTTGCGGTGGAACAGATCATAGCTGGCTGTTATTTCATAGTTCCATCCATATTCAGCTTCCAGTTCGGTGCTGATAACACCTGTTGAGGGAAGCAATTCTGCAATGGTAGGAGGTGAGAAACCTCTTGAAATAGTTGCTCTCAGAGAAAGGTCAGTAGTGAAAACTTTCTTTACTGAAATTCTTGGAGCTAATTCGTTTTGGTAATTACGCTTTTGTTTTAAAACAGGATAGCGGTTCAACCTGGAAAATTCAACCTTTGTTTTATTCAAACTGATTCCGGCATTGATAAACCAACTTTTTTTTATGTTGATATCTCCCTGTAGAAAAAAGTTGTAAGTCGTGTAATTTATGTCATCGTTGGTTTGCAAAGTATCAGGGTTGCCATTCTTATTTTTTGACACCTGTGTATTGAAATACCCTTGTTGAAATTCGCTGCCGCTAACTAACTGAAAATTGATTTTATCATCAAACTTTTTATTAAAAGTAAAAATCGTCCGGCCACCAAAACTGGGTTCGTTTCTTCTTTCATAATTACGAATGGCCGGGTTTTTAATTTGTGCAAAGGCACCGTATAAGGTAGTGGCGTTTTTAAAAGAAGAGTTGATATTATAAATATTGGTAAAACCGGCTGTAATATTTTTCTGATAAATAGCGGCCTGTGCATTCACTGCTGAAGGAAACCCGCCACCTGCTGGTCTTGCCAATTTTGGATTAGCGGTAAACTCAGCCAGTGTTAAAGCCCCCGGGGTTTGATAATACATATTAGTAAACAAAACCGAGGCAGCCAGTTGCTGTTTTCCTGAAATCTTTAGTTGAGACTGCCAGGAAAAATTATCCCGCCGCATTTTTGTTTGTGTCCTGTAACCATCACTTTGATTATGAGCATAGGTAAATTGGTTTTTATTTTCTTTAGTGCCAAATCTTGCTGATGTAAAAATGTTTTGCAGATTATAACTTCCCGTAAGATATTCAAGAGTTGCACCCGGTTGCCAGCGGTCAAGGTTATTTAATAATATTAACCCGCCTGTACCTGCGCCATACATACTGCCTGCCGGACCTTTAAATATTTCGATATAAGAAAAATTGTTCCAGGCAAACTGGTTGAAATAAGTGTTGCCGCCCGGATCGGTAATCGGAATATCATTCCAGTAAACTTTTACATTGCGTACACCAAATGGTGAACGGAGAGAACTGCCGCGGATATTGATGCGATAACTGCCGGGTGACCGTTCTTCCATCCTTACACCCGCCACCGTATTAAATCCATTTACTAAGGATGTTTTATTATAACGATCACCATTGTTGAACTCAATTATTTTAACGACTGCTACAGAATTTGCCAGTTTGCTATTTTGCTCAAAGGCTTTTACTATTACCTCATCTAATGTTCTTGATGTATCAGGTTGTTCTTCCTGTGCAATGACAATAGAGGAAGTAAAAAGAAATAACAGAAAACAAAAGAAAATGGCTTTTTTCATAGAAACAGGAAATGGGCGAACATAAAGTTAGAATCTTTTCTTTGTATCTTCAAGCCATGACAGGAAAGAATAAACTAAACCTTTTTGATGTAAGCCTGATAGTGGTTAGTTTGGTAATTGGTATGGGCATTTTCAGAAACCCGGCTTCGGTAGCAGCCACTTCCGGCACCAGTTCCATTTTCTTTTTATTATGGGTAGTTGGCGGTGTAATTGCTTTGTGTGGTGCCTTAACTTATGCAGAAATTGGTCAGCGTTTACCTGCAATGGGGGGCTATTATAAAGTATTTGCTCAATGCTATCATCCGTCAATTGGTTTCTCAGTCAATGCCATCATTCTGATTAGTAATGCCGCCTCATTAGCAGTAGTAGCGTTAATAGGAGCTGATTATGTAAGTGATTTATTATATGGAAAACCAAGCGGAGTTTTATTCAATACTGTCGTTGCTATTGTGGCAGTAGCGATGTTTTTTGTCGTTAATTTATTTGGATTAAAAACAAGCAGCCGTACACAGAATGTTCTTATCATTATCAAAGTGGGTTTAGTCGTATTGCTGATTGCCAGTATTTTTAAAGGAGTAGTAATAGAACCGCATGGGTATGAAGAGGGATCTCCATTATTTACATTGGCTGATAAAAATGCTTTCTCTTTATTTATAATTTCATTAATTCCTGTTTGCTTCGCTTATGGAGGTTACCAGCAAACTATCAATTTTGGCGGCGAGGTAAAAGACACCCGGAGCATTCCGAAAGGGATTATTATCGGTATCATCATTGTTATTTCATTATACCTGCTCATCAATGTTGCCTACACACAGGTAATTGGTTATGATAAAATGAAAAATGCTTCTGCTATAGGTGCATTACTTTGTGAAGCATGGTTTGGTAAAGCCGGAGGCAAAGTATTTGATGCGTTAATGTTTTTATCGGTACTGGCTTATGTAAACATTCTGCTGATGAGTAATCCCAGGGTAATGTTTGCCATGAGTGAGGATAAGGTTTTTCCTAAAATATTTTCTTATCGTCATCCCAAAACAGAGGCACTGGTGGCCGGGCTGGCTACCTTTTCACTCATCACCATCATCGTTACTTTTTTTGGTAAAGGAGTTGATAATATTTTAAACTTCACTATGTTCCTTGACAGTATCGGTATGAGTACATCCGCCGCCACCTTATTTGTTTTAAGAAAAAGAAAACAAAATGAAGTAATGATAACAGGGGCATGGAATAAGTTTACCCCGGTACTGGCTGGTTTTTTTGTATTCAGTTACTTTATGATAGCCGTTGGGGTGGTTATTAAAGATGTAAATGCGGCTTTGATTGGAACCGGGTTATTGGCATTCTTCCTGGTTCTTTATTACCTGTTTTATTTTAAGAAGAAAGCATAATATGGACATTTCTCAAATCATCAACGAACTTGGCGAAGACAGGGAACATTATTTCAATGCCATTGCTCCCCCCATCATGCAGACCAGCAATTTTGCCTTTAAAAAAGTTGCTGACTTGCATGCAGCCTTTGAAGATGAAATGGGTGGTTATCTCTACAGCCGCGGCTTAAACCCAACCGTTGATATTCTCAGAAAAAAATTAGCAGCATTGGATGGGGCGGAAGATTGCCTGGTATTTAATAATGGAGCAGCAGCCATCTTCGCCGGAATTTTTGCCAATGTAAAATCCGGTGATCATATTGTTTCTGTAAAAGCTCCATATACCTGGGTGCAAAGAATGTTTGATGTGATATTGCCCCGGTTTGGTATTACAGCTGCTTATATTGACGGAACTAAAATTGAGAATTGGGAAAAAGCCACTAAGCCCAACACTACTTTTTATTACCTCGAATCACCCAATAGCTGGGACTATGCCTTGCAACCCATCAAAGAAGTTGCAGCATTAGCTAAATCAAAAGGGATTACCACACTCATTGATAATAGCTATTGCACTCCACTCTATCAAAGGCCGGTAGAAATGGGAATTGACATGGCAATGCAGACTGCTACCAAATATATCGGCGGGCATAGCGATACTCTTGGTGGTGTACTCAGTGGCACACATGTAATGATGAAAAAAATATTCGATAGTGAGTATTTGAATATTGGCAGCGGTATCCAGCCATTCAATGCCTGGTTGCTGATAAGAGGGTTAAGAACATTGCCAGCAAGAATAGAAAGAATAACTAAATCAACGGCTGAAGTTGTAGCTTATATGAAACAACATCCAAAAGTTGCATCTATTCTTTTTCCTTTCGACGAATCCTTTCCACAGTATCAATTAGCCAAACAACAAATGAAAGGAGCCTGTGGTTTGTTCACTATAGTGCTGAAGACAAACAAAATGGAATCTATTGTAAAGTTCTGTGAATCGCTGCAGCATATTATGATGGCCGTTAGCTGGGGTGGCCATGAAAGCCTGGTGATTCCAAAATGTGCCGGACTTAAGCCTGGCAATTTTGACCCTGCCAACACGGAACACCGTTATGTCAGAATGTATGTAGGCCTTGAAGAGCCTCACTATTTGATTAAAGATCTTGAACAGGCATTAGTAAAAATTTAATAAAGGAAATCCTGCGGAATCCTTCCTTTTCCTTAAGTCCGTGATTGTAATTCATTTATTTTTGTCCCCGAGAGGTTGTTTAAATTTCATTTATTATGAGTAAGACATTGAAATGGATATTGTTGATAGTTGTTATACTGGCTGCCGCTTTTATAATTCGCAGAATGATGGCTGGCAACAGTAAAATTGAAAAAGTAGCGACAGAAAAAGCCACCCAACGAACCATCATTGAAACAGTAAATGCCAGTGGAAAAATTTATCCTGAAACAGAAGTTAAAATAACTCCTGAGTATTCCGGGCAGATTACTGAACTAAAAGTTAGTGAAGGCGAGTATGTGAAAAAGGGGCAGGTGCTTGCCCGTATCAGCAACCGGCTAACTATTGAAGCACCCATGAATGGAATTGTTTCTTCCCTGAAAGTAAAAAAAGGAGAAAGTGTAGCCGGAAATACATTTAATGTAGGTACCGAAATGATGACAGTGGCTGATATGTCGGTGCTGGAACTGCGGGTAGATGTAGGGGAGAATGATATTATTAAAGTGCAGGTAGGAGATTCAGCTGATATTGAGGTTGATGCTTACAACAACCGCAAGTTCAGGGGAGTGGTTACACAAATCGCCAATACCACAAAGACAACAGCTGTTAGTATGACTACAAATGATGTAACCAACTATGAAGTAAAGATCAGGCTTGATTCCGCTTCCTATAATGATTTAAAGGATTCTGCCGGCAACAAAATACCTTTTCGCCGGGGAATGAATGCAAGTGCGGATATAAAAACAAGAAAGGTGGAGAATGTGCTGGCAGTTCCTATTACTGCAGTTAATGCAAGGGTAAAGGACAGCGATATGAGCATGGAAGATAAAAGGAAAGAAGAGAAAGAGAATAAAGATGAAAATGATGCTATAACTACTGCACCCGATGATGAGTTGGAGGAAGTTGTATTTGTAGTGCAAAAAGAGGGCACTGTAAAAAAAGCAGTGGTGAAATCAGGGATACAGGATATTAATTATATTGAAATAGTCAGCGGGTTGCAGGCTGGTGATGAAGTGGTGATTGGGCCGTATAATGCTATCAGCAAAAACTTAAAAAATGGAATGAAGGTGAAAGTGGTGGCGAAGGATAAATTGTTTGAGAAGTAGAGAGAAAGCTGCGGGGTAAGAGCTACGGGTTACGAGCCTTCCTCCTCTGATTTGCTTTAAAAGTTTAAAATTTTAAGTCCCGTAACTCAAAACTCGTAACTAATGCGATTCGGTATCATCGGTGGCGGCAGTTGGGCAACAGCACTGGCAAAAATTCTGACAGACAGCAAGCATTCTATAAACTGGTGGATAAGAAACGAAAATATCAGTAAGCATATAGCAGAGAAAGGATATAATCCACAATACCTGAGCTCAGCGAAATTTGAGGCGGAACTGCTCTTCATGTCGGCGGATATAAAAGAGGTTGTAAAAAGATCAGAGGTATTAATTATTGCCGTTCCTTCCGCCTATGCAGAAGAAAGTCTTTCCATACTGAAGCCAGCAGATTGGGAAGGGAAAAAAGTTGTTTCTGCGATCAAAGGATTGCTTCCGGAAAAAAATATTCTGCTCAATTATTATTTACAAAAGCAATTTAATGTGTCATTAGAGAATTATTTTGCTGTGCTGGGGCCTTGTCATGCAGAAGAAGTGGCCCAGGAAAAATTATCTTACCTGACATTTTCCGGAACAGATATTACAACAGCCTCACTTATTGCATCCCATTTTACAACTGATTATATCAGCACTGTTATCAATCATGATATACTGGGTGTGCAATATGCCGCGGTATTAAAAAACATATATGCTTTAGGAGCCGGCATTGCACATGGCCTGAATTATGGTGATAATTTTCTCAGTGTTTATATTGCCAATGCGGCAGATGAAATGGCTGGCTTTCTTAGAAAATTCGGTGTCAAACATATCACCGTGGGAGAGCATGAAAGCGAAGACCCTGTTACCCATCGTAAAAGTCCTAATTATGCGGCTTCTGTATATCTGGGTGATTTGCTGGTAACCTGTTATTCTTTATACAGCCGCAACCGGACTTTTGGGAGTTTAATCGGGAAGGGGATGTCTGTTTCCGCAGCAAAACTGGAAATGAATATGGTGGCAGAAGGTTTTAATGCGGCAAAATGTATCTATAATATTAATAAATCAGTAGATGCAGCTATTCCCATAGCTGAAACAGTCTATAAAATACTCTGGGAGGATGTTAAACCCCGGGAAGGCTTTAAACGGATAGAACAGGTATTGGTCTGATAATTAAATTATACCCTATGCCACTATCATATCACGGATTTGCCGCTGCTGCCATTTTGATAATGGTGCTTTGCCTCGCTGCAAAACAATTATATAATTACTGGAAACATCATCATCAGAAACTTTAACTTCATGGAATAAACTAATTGCGGCATGATTCAGTTTTTCCAGGTCGTTTTTTTATTGGCAGCTGTAGCTATTATTGTAATGAATGTGCTGGAGTTTAAAAAGTGGCAGGAAAGTAAAAAAGAAGGCAGCACAAAACCTTATCCTCTTAAATGGGTTAATTTTATTCTTACTTCATTGGTGGCTGTTGGATGTATGCTGAATATTATTATCCAGTGGATAAGCAAGGCTTAAGAAAATAATTCAGCAGCAATCCCGTCAGCTAATAACTTCCCCTCTTTTGTCAGTATAAGTGAATTGTTTTCTAATTTCATTAATCCTGAATCAATGAATTTTTTACTTTTTTGCAGTAAATCTTTCCCGGCAATTTCAAGACTTATTCCATCCATCGTTCTCAGTGAAGTCATAATATATTCATTAGCCTGCTGAATGCTGGTCAACTCTTCTTTCTCCGAAGGAATAATATTTTGATTAACAGATTCAATGTATTGACTGTTGTTCGAAATATTCCATTGCCTTTCTTTACCGTTAAAAGAATGTGCTGAAGGGCCAAAACCGATGTACTTTTTCCGCTGCCAGTAAGATGAATTGTGCCTGCTTCTCCAACCAGGTTTTGCAAAGTTTGAAATTTCGTAGTGTTCATAACCGGCATCTTCGAGCCAATCCATCAGTAAGAGAAACTGCTCTGATTGTTTATCAGAATTAATGTTTTCCGATTGATGTTGTTTTATCATTTTATCCAAAGGAGTTTTGGGTTCCACTGTTAAAGCATAGCAGGACAGGTGAGGAATATTTAATGAAACAGCGGTATCAACATTATGCTTCCACTTTTCATTGGTTAATTGCGGCGTTCCGTAAATCAAATCAATTGATATATTTTCAAACTGTTTGTTTGCCAACTGCAGACTATCAACTGCCTGCTGAGAAGTATGAGCCCGGTTCATCCATTTTAAATCTTCTTCAAAAAAACTTTGAATACCGATACTGAGACGGTTGATGCCCGCCTCTTTCCACCCCATCAGTTTTTCTTCTGTTATATCATCAGGATTGGCTTCCAGTGTAATTTCAGCATTGTCAGCAACAAGAAAAGAAGAACAGATACAAGTAAGAATATTTTTTATTTCTTCTTTTGTACACAAACTGGGTGTACCCCCCCCAAAGTATATTGTTTCGACCAGCTCCTTTTGCAGGTAGTCTTTTTGCAGCGTTATCTCTTTCAATAAAGCAGCTATAAAATCGTTCTTGTAATGTAAAGAAGTGGCAAAATGAAAATTACAATAATGACAAGCCTGCCTGCAAAAAGGAATATGAATATAAATGCCCGACAATTTGTTTGAGATTTAATGAATAATTTTACCAATCACCTTTCTGTCACCCTGAGCTTGTCGAAGGGTGGGGAAGGGTTGGGGATGAGGTGACAAAATTCAAACTGCAAATATCGGTTCTTGTTTTCTTGTTGCTGAGTATTTACACTTCGGCACAGAATAATTACCCTGTTTATCTTCGTGGAGTAGATAAAGACTCTGCCTGGATTGTTTCTCAAACCGGATTGCAAACCACCTTTTCTTCCCGGATGGCTTGTATAGAATACTTTACCAATCTCACGGGTTTTTTGCAATCAAAAGGGTATGTTACCGCTTCTGTTGACAGCCTGCAGTATGATTCAGCCTTTGCCCGTATTGTTTTGTTTATCGGCGAACTTTACCGCTGGGTTCAGTTGGATGCAAAAAATATCGAAGCTCCGGTATTGAATGCCATCGGCTGGCGGGAAAAAATGTTTGCTGGTAAACCTATGGATTTTACGCAGGTACAAGTGTGGGAGGAAAGAATTCTAAAGCACCTGGAAAATAATGGATACCCGTTTGCCAGGGTTTATCTCGACAGTTTGCAATTAGAGAATGATAAGGTTTCAGCTTTATTAAAAATAAACAAAGGCCCTCTTTACCGGATTGACAGCATAAGAGTGTATGGCACTGCAAAAATTTCCAATAATTACCTGCAGCACTACCTTGATATTTCGAATGGCAGCCTGTACAGTAAGGAGAAATTGCTCCGCATTAATAAAAAAATAAGAGAACTAACTTATGTGGAAGAAGAGTCGCCGGCTACACTTACCTGGTTAGCGGAAGGTTCGGTTTTAAATATGTACCTCCGGCAAAAGAAAAGCAGCCAGATTAATGTACTGATTGGATTTTTGCCCAACAACAACCAATTATCATCAAAGAAACTATTAATAACTGGTGAGGGAAACCTCTATTTGAAAAATGCGCTGGGCTCGGGTGAAACCATCGGACTGAATTTCCAGGTCTTGCAGGTGTCATCCCAACGGCTGAACCTTTTATATCAGCATCCTTATCTTTTTAATTCCCCGCTTGGGCTGGATTTTTCATTTGATATATTTAAAAAGGACAGCTCTTTTGTAAATATCAACTTACAACTGGGGGCACAGTATGTTTTAAATACCAACCAGGCCGCTAAACTTTTTATACAAAAAATTCAGACGATTGTTAACGAGGGCGGCGTTAATGCACCCCTCATTATTCAAACCCGTCGGCTGCCCGATGTGGCCGATGTAAATTCTTTTAATGTGGGTATTGATTATGATTTTAATAATACAGATTACCGCCTCAATCCCCGGAAAGGAAATGAATTCCGGATGATTACCTCCATCGGTACTAAAACCTTGAAGAAAAATAATGAGATTATTGCACTGAAAGATCCCAACGATCCTTCCTACAATTTTGAAAAACTATATGACACCGTGAAATTAAAAACCTATCAGCTCCGGGTAAGAGTTGCAGCAGCAAAATATTTTCCGCTGGCTAATCAGAGAAGTACGGTAAAAACAGCTATCAATGCAGGCCTGTTTCAAAGCGGCAATATTTTCCGGAACGAACTTTTTCAATTAGGTGGCTATAAGTTACTCCGTGGTTTTGATGAAGAAAGCCAGTATTTATCACAGTTTGCCATTGCTACGGTAGAGTTTCGTTACCTCGTTGGTCAAAATTCATTTTTCTATGCACTGGCAGATGCAGGCTGGGGAAGAAACGGCAGCCAGTACGTAAAAACAAATTATACCTATTTCGGAACCGGCCTTGGCCTTGCTTTTGAAACGAAGGCCGGCATTTTTAACCTGGCATGGGCTGTTGGAAAAAGAAATGATACGGAGTTGAACCTCCGTCAATCTAAGATTCACTTTGGCTTTGTCAACTATTTTTAAAAATCCAGCGTAAAGTCGGATTACACTTCAATATTTTTGCAGCACAAATTTTTTTATTTGAACCAGTTTCTTTCCTTCTTACTTTTTTCTTTACTTTTTACAAATATTGCCGCTGCACAATCTGTGGGGGATACCGCCATTATTCCCCGGTCCCATTCATCACTGCAAAAAGCTGACACCTTAACTAAAGATTCTTTGCCGGCAAAACACATAGCACCTGCTATTACCAAAAAACCATTGCAGGATACCGGTTGGGAGATAAATTTTTCTGTACCTGCCTCCTCACCAGCTTTCACCTGGCAGGTGTTGCGGCATCATCCGTATTTTGGTTTCAAAACAAAACCAACAAGTCCGACCACGCAAAACATTAAACAATTTGCCGGTAAAGAATTGCTGTTTTACCTGCTTGTATTTCTGCTGATAATTTTTGGCTTTCTCCGCAATGCCTTTCCCAAATACTTCAGCGACCTCTTCCAGCTGTTTTTCAGAACAACCCTGAAACAACGGCAAATAAGAGAGCAGTTAATGCAAACGCTGCTGCCCTCTTTATTGATGAATGGGTTTTTTGTAATCAGTGCCGGGCTTTACATCACCTTCTTACTGCGGTATTTTAACCTGACCCCGGTTGATAATTTCTGGCTGTTGTTTCTATATTGCTGTGTTGGCTTGTCTGTAGCGTACCTGGTTAAATTCCTGGGGTTGAAAATATCCGGCTGGGTTTTCAATATGGCGGAGGTTGCCAACTCTTATATTTTTATCGTTTTTATCGTCAATAAGATGATAGGCATATTACTTTTACCATTTCTCGTTCTATTGGCTTTTACAACAGGGAACATTTATGCCGTGAGTATTACTTTGTCCTGGTGCCTGGTGGCCGGCTTATTGGTTTACCGGTTTATTTTAATTTTTGCTGCTATCCGTAATCAGGTCAAAGTCAACCCGTTTCATTTCTTTTTATATCTCTGTGCCTTTGAAATAGCACCTCTTTTACTGATTTACAAGGCTTTGTTGCAATTCTTCAATCAAACTGCTTAACTTTGCCGCCAACTTTACCCGAAGCGAACATGACTAAAAATGGGGTTAATAAGGCCGACCATCAGGCCAGAGCAATACTGAAAATCCTGATTACCCAGCCCAGACCTGAAAGTGATAAGTCACCGTACTTTGAGCTTCAGCGTAAATATAGCCTGGAATTGGATTTTCATCCTTTTATCCGCCTGGAAGGCATAGCTGCCAGGGATTTCCGTAAGCAAAAGATAGAGATTCCAAATTATACCGGGGTGATTTTTACTAGCCGCAATGCTATTGACCATTTCTTCCGCACCTGCGAAGAAATGAAAGTAAATGTTTCGCAGGATACCAAGTATTTCTGTATTACAGAAGCGGTGGCGTTGTACCTGCAAAAATTTATACTATACAGGAAAAGAAAAGTTTTTTATGGGGCAGATGGCACCAACAAAAGCATGTTTGATGTCATCAACAAACATAAAGCCAACGAAAAGTTCATGTATGTATGTTCTGAAAATCAGCAGGATAATGAAATAGTGAATTGGTTAAAGACTAATAGCTGTGAATTTGTGCTGGCTTTTATGTACCGCAGTGTAAGCAGTGATGTGAAAGAAGTTCTTAGCCAAACAGAATACGACGTTATTTGCTTTTTTACTCCAAGCGGAGTAAAAAGCCTGTTTGATAATGCTCCAAAATTCAAACAAAACGGAACGGTGATCGGTGCATTCGGTAACAATACTTCCAAAGCCATTGAAGATGCAGGATTGAAACTTGAAATAAAAGCACCACAACCACAAATGCCCAGTATGGTAGCGGCTTTAGAGCAATTCTTATCTGCTGCCCTGAAGAAAAAATAGTTTTATTTAAACACTATTCAATAAAGGGCACTGATTACGGTGTCCTTTTTCTTTTTCAACGAACTTCGCTGCGATTATTAATCAATAATGATGCAGCATACCAATCAACTCATTCATGAAAGCAGCCCCTACCTGCTGCAGCATGCACATAATCCGGTAAACTGGTTTCCGTGGGGAGAGGAAGCATTGTCGAAAGCGAAAAAAGAAAATAAACCTGTTCTTGTCAGCATTGGCTATGCCGCCTGCCACTGGTGCCATGTTATGGAAAGGGAAAGTTTTGAAGATGAAGCCACGGCAAAAATGATGAATGATAATTTCATCAATATAAAAATTGACCGGGAAGAGAGGCCTGATCTTGACCATATTTATATGGACGCCGTGCAAGCCATGACTGGCAGTGGCGGCTGGCCATTAAATGTTTTTTTAACTCCGGAAGCAAAACCTTTTTATGGCGGCACTTATTTTCCACCGCAAAGAGCTTTCAATCGTCCGTCTTGGCAGGAAACATTGCTGGGGGTAGTGCAGGCTTTCCGTGAAAGAAGAAATGAAATAGATGCCCAGGCAGAAAATCTTACTGCACATCTGCTTCAATCCAATTCTTTTGGCATTCAAAAGGTAGCAGAGGAAGAAATTTTTACCGCTGAAAAACTAGACGAGATTTTCGGGAATATTATGAAATCTGCCGACAAGGAGTGGGGTGGTTTTGGCAAAGCCCCTAAATTTCCACAAACTTCTTCCATTCAGTTTCTTCTCAGGTATTATCACATCACAAAAAACCCAGAAGCTTTACAACAGGCTGTTCTCTCTCTTGATAAGATGATTGAAGGAGGTATTTATGATCAAATTGGCGGTGGATTTGCCCGTTATTCAACCGATACAGAATGGCTGGCTCCGCATTTTGAGAAAATGTTGTATGATAATGCATTACTGGTTGCTGTTTTAAGCGAAGGCTATCAGCTTACTAAAAATGAACGTTACAAACAAGTGATTGAAGAAACGATAGAATTTTTGCAAAGAGAATTATTACACCCGCCGCATGGCGGTTTGTATGCTGCACTGGATGCCGACAGCGAAGGAGTAGAAGGAAAATTTTATGTGTGGAGCCTGGAAGAAATTAAAAAAATATTGGGAGCGGATGCTGTTCTTTTCTGCGGGTATTATGATGTGACCGAACAGGGAAACTGGGACCACACCAATATCCTCCGGGTAAAAAAATCATTGGATACATTTGCTGCCGAAAAAAATATTAGGGTTGATGAGTTAAAAAAAATTCTTGATAAAGGCAAGAAAATATTATTAGAACAGCGAAGCAAAAGAATCCGCCCATTGCTGGATGATAAAATTATTCTTGGCTGGAATGCACTGATGAACACCGCCTTCAGTAAGGCTTTTGCTGCCACAGGGAAAGAAGAATACAGGCAATTGGCAATTGACAATATGCAATTTGTTCTTTCAGCATTTGCTGCAAAAACGGAAAATGAATTTCATCATACCTGGAAAGATGATCTGGCAAAATATCCGGCTTTTTTAGATGACTATGCTTTTCTTATCCAGGCATTGATACAGTTGCAGGAAATAACAGCTGATACTAAATGGCTTCTGCAGGCAAAAGCAATCACCAAATTTGTAATGGAGAATTTCAGCGAAACAGAAACCGGCTTGTCTGCCGGAACTGAAGAAAGATCCTGTTTCTTTTTTTACACTCCATTAGGTCAGCGGGATGTAATTGTCCGGAAAAAAGAAGTGTATGATGGTGCAGTGCCTTCTGGTAATTCCACCATGGCGTATAATCTGCATCAACTGTCTCTTTTATTTGATAAACCCGAATGGGAACAAAGAAGCCGGGATATGCTGTCGGGTTTGGGTGGAGCCATCATCCGGTACCCTACTTCATTTGGCAACTGGGCATGTCTATTGCAGGAAATAATTGTGGGAACTAATGAAATTGTGGTGATAGGAAATGATTTTTCAGGTCTTCAGGCAGAAATATTGAGTGAATATATTCCACACCGGGTTTTTATGAGTTCCGAAAGGGCATCAATAAATTTTCCTTTGCTGGCCGATAAACGGGCGGGGGACAAAGCAGCCATTTACCTTTGCCGTAATTACACCTGCCAACAACCCGTATTTTCTGCAAAAGACCTTATAACGCTGATAAACAGGCCCAAAAACGGGGAATTAATTTTTAGTTAATGCAATAAAGCCCACCCCGCCACCGTTTGAAAATTTACCTCGTAAAAGATGCTTTGTTTTAAAAAAAATAAATATTAATGTTGTGTCAGAGAACAGTTCAAAATATTATATTTGTCCAATACCTTTTAAGTGTAAGAAAATGAGAAACCTTTACTACACCCTTTACGCAGTCGCCTGTATGTCGGTGCTGGCCAGTTGTGGAATTTTGGGAAAAAAGAACGGAAAAGGCAAAGGCAGCAGTTTGCCTAATGATGGGCAGGTCCATGGAGTTGCTCCGGGCGGGAAGTATAGTCTTCCAAAGCCGCCGGGTATGATCTATGTTCCCCAGGGAACATTTCATATGGGGCCCAGTGATGAGGACCCTGCTTATGCATTCAGTGCCCGCAACCGTTCTGTATCTATCAGTGGTTTTTGGATGGATGCCACTGAAATTACCAACAATGAGTATCGCCAGTTCGTTCAGTGGGTTCGTGACTCTGTTGTAGCCCGTAAAATGGGTTATGTAAAAGCAGGTTCCGATGGTAACGAATATGTTGACTGGACTAAGATGAAACAGATGAAATGGGGTGATCCTAAAGTAATGGAACAACTAAGCAGTACAGATATTATTCTTCCTCCGGATGACAGAATTTTTGGCAAGAAAGAAATAGACCCTACTAAAATTGCTTTTCACTCTGAAGTATTTGATTTAAAAGAAGCCGCCAAAAGAGAAAATGCAGGCAAGGCCCGTTCTACATTTATAGTAAAAAAAGACGTACAGATTTATCCTGATACATTGGCATGGATCCGTGACTTTGCTTATTCTTACAATGAGCCAATGACAAAAAGATATTTTTCTCACCCGGCTTTCGGCAACTATCCTGTGGTGGGAGTAAACTGGAAACAGGCCAATGCTTTCTCCGAATGGAGAACTCATTTGCTTAATTCCTATTTAGATTCAAAGAAAAGATCACAGGAGTCAGATTTCCGTTTGCCCACCGAAGCACAATGGGAATATGCTGCCCGTGGCGGCCGTTCTCAATCAATGTTTCCCTGGGGTAACTATTACCTGAGAAATAAAAAAGGATGTTTGATGGCCAATTTCAAACCGGGTCGTGGTAATTATCCTGAAGATGGCGGATTCTACACTGTCCGTGCCGATTCATACTGGCCTAATGATTATGGCTTGTATAATATGTCAGGCAACGTGGCTGAGTGGACCTCTTCTATCTATTATGAAGGCCGCAATAATTTTCAGCATGATATGAACCCGGATGTTCGCTGGAATGCAAAAGATGATGATCCTCCCCTGATGAAGCGTAAGATCATCCGCGGTGGTAGCTGGAAAGATGTTGGCTATTATCTGCAAACCGGTACCAGTACTTATGAGTACCAGGACTCCACCAAATCTTATATTGGATTCCGTTGTGTGATTGATTTACCGGCCGCTCCGCAAAAAGGCCGCAAAAAATAAGTTGATCTAATTAGTAAATAAAAATCTTGAGAGGGCAGCAAAAACGAACCTGTCCTCTCTCTTTTTCTCTTCATTTAATATCAAACTAAAACCTTTTAAAAAAATCCAATTATGGCAGCAGCAATTCCATCAAGAGTAAGCAAATGGGTTGACGTAGGCGTTTCTTTTGGCGCCGCATTAGTAATCTGGGGTGCTCTCAGAAAAATTACCCATCAGCCCGATGCTGATATGTGGTTGTTTATAGGACTTACCACAGAAACAATAATCTTTGCTACCTATGGTATCTTATATGCTGTTTACCCGGCAATAAAAGAAGCCGGACATGATGAAGAGCAGTTTTCTATAGCTGGTGCCAAGACAAGGGCTGCTTTTGGCTCGATGGATAAAATGCTACTGGAATCAGACATTACTCCTGATACTATGAAGCGCCTTGGTGATGGCTTCAAACAATTAAATACAACCGTAGGCGGCATGACTGGCATAACAGACACTATTGCTGCTAACAACGAGTATGCTGCTAAAACAAGAGAAGTAACCGGTCACCTCGATAAGGTAAAAGATGCGTATATAAACACGGCCAATTCAGTTGGTGCTTTTAATTCAGCGACTGAAGGAGCAAAAATGTTTCATGACCAGATACAGGTGCTTACAAAAAATCTTTCTTCCCTTAATACTATTTATGAACTGGAACTGCAGGAAAGCAATAACCACCTGAAAGCGTTGAATGCCTTCTATGGTAAATTGTCTGAAACTTCTGCTTCCATGCTGAACAGTGCTGAAGATGCGAAGAAAGTGCAGGGACAAATTGGTGACCTGGCTACGAACCTGGGCCGCCTGAACAGTATCTATGGAAACATGCTTACTGCCATGCAGGGCCGCAGTTAATACTAATTAATAAAAAAAAGGTATAAAATCCGTATCCGTGATTCACAACGTCACTATTACTAAATTAAAAACCACAAATCTTCATGTCTTTACCTAAAGAACCGCGGCAGAAGATGATCAATATTATGTATCTGGTGCTGACAGCCTTGTTAGCCCTGAACGTATCATCAGAGATCCTCAATGCCTTTAAAACCGTAAACCGGAGCTTAGAGAATACTAATTTCACTGTCAATAAGTCCACTGAAACGATCATGAGTTCGTTACAGGATAAAACCACTGAAGAGCAAACCAAAGAAAGAGCTCTTATCTGGTATCCTAAAGCTCAGCAGGTTGTTGCTACTTCAAAGACCTTGTATGATTATCTGGGAACATTAAAAACCAGAATTTTAACTCTTGCCGGCGGTAGTGCAACTGATCCGACACAACCTTTTAAAGAAGACAATCTTGATATAGTTACTAAAATGATGGTAAAGGAGGGAGAAGGAAAAAAATTATTGGCGGCCCTCACAAAATATAAAACAGACATACTGGGCATTGATTCGTCCATTAAAATTGAGTTTGAACAATCACTCAACATTGATCTCTCCAACCCTCCGGGCAGGGATAAAAAAACAAGGGATTGGGAAGTGGCTTATTTTAGTATGGTTCCCACTGTAGCAGGTCTTACTATCTTAAGTAAGTTTCAGAATGACGTAAAAACTGCAGAAAATAAAGTAGTTGCTTTTTTACATAATAAAGTGGGTGAGGTAAAAGTAATTTTTGATACTTATACAGCTATTGTAGGTCAGAACTCAAATTACCTTATGCCTGGCCAGGAACTTGAAATAAAAGCTGGCGTAGGTGCTTTTAGTAAAGCTGCACAGCCTACTATAAGCATTGGAGGTGCAAATATTGCAATAGGGGAAGAAGGATATGCTTTATATAAAACACAGGCAGGTGGGGTTGGTTCTCACAGTGTTCCTGTTAGAATCAGTTTCTTTAACCAGACTACCGGAAAAGATGATGTAAGAGAGGTAACAGTGGATTATGTAGTTGGTTCAGCCAATGCTTCAATAGCTCTTGACAAAATGAATGTTCTTTATATAGGGGTAGATAACCCTGTATCTATCGCTGCAAGTGGTGGTGGTGATGATAAAGTGCAGGCTTCTATTGCCGGTGGTGGCGGTAGCCTTTCAAGAGTTGGCCCCGGCAGGTATATAGCCAGGGTGACCACGGTAACAGATGATGCCCGTATTACCGTATCTGTAGAAGGAAAAGTGGCGGGTGCATCCCAATTCAGGGTTCGTACCATACCCGAAGCCCAGGCTTATGTGGGTGGTAAACCCAGTGGAGAGAACATTACTGCTGGTGCCTTTAAGGCTCAGGGTGGTGTGGGTGCCGGTATCAAGAATTTCCCCTTTGAACTTTCGTATGATGTGGTAAGCTTTTCGTTTACCTGCGATACGGATGATGATATTATTATTCTCCCTAACCAGGGGGCTAATTTTTCAGGTGCGGTACGAAATGCTATGAATCAGCATATTCAGGCCGGAAGAACAGTAACAATTGATGATATCAGGGTAAAAGGTCCAGATGGACGTACTAATAAGGCCCCTTCCCTCGTTTATTATATTAAATAGTGTGATATGAAAAACAATTTCTTAAAACTTGGATTATGTGTGGTGGTTGCTGGTCTTCTGGTAATGGACGTAAGTGCTCAGCGAACTCCTAAGAGAAGGAAAGATAATACCCAGCCTACTACCAATCCAACAGGCAACGAACAGCAGCAGAATAATAATAACCAACCCCCGGCCGGTTATGACCCAAATGCTAACCTGCCTGTTACATTTGATACTACCAGTAATGATATGACTCCCAAAAAGTCATTAAGAAACGATAATGCTTTCGATAAGAGCAATCTTACTCAGCGTACACCATTGCCCTATGAACATCTTCGCTGGGATGATGCCCTTTATGCTGAAAAGGTTTGGAGAGAACTGGATTTGAGAGAAAAAATGAATAAGATTTTCATGTATGAAGCGGTGGATGATAATGGTAGCCAGATTTTTGTAAATATGCTGATGAAAGCCGTACAAAGCGGGGAGATTACTGCATTTTCAGATGACAGATTTACAACTCCGATAGGAATTGCTGATGTTCAGCAGCTGACTTCAGGAAGATTAGATACCAATTACATTTATGATACAAAACAAATTGACAAGGTTATTGGCTTAAATGTTTCAAGAGCCAGCTTTGATCCCAAATTAGTTACAAAGATCCGTTTGAAAGAAGAGTGGGTTTTTGACAGGGAATCAAGTAAGATGTTTGTACGTATCCTTGGGATAGGATTACTTAAGACTGAATATTTTCCCAATACCACCAGGGAAAGAGGTACCTCTTCTTTATTCTGGGTTTATTACCCTGATTTACGTCCCATCCTGGTAAAATCAGAAGTATATAACCCCAAGAACATGGGACAAAGCAGGATGACATGGGAAGAATTATTTGAAAGCCGTATGTTCAGCAGCTACATTGTGAAGTCAACATTGGATAATCCCGGTAACAAAATGATCAGGAACTATATTAATGATCCTATTTTGCGACTTCTCGAAGGAGACAATATCAAAGAAAAGATATTCAACTTTGAACAGGACCTCTGGTCGTACTAATAAAGGTTACATCATTTAAAACATTATATCAAAGCCCCGTTTAAGGGGCTTTTTTATTTCCTAACTAATTCATTATAAACTGTAAAAAAGTTTCAAAAAACGTAAAAGTCCTATAGGGAAACCGGAATTAAGTTGTATTTTCGTCTCGGTTTTTCATAGGATATTGGATTTTAAAAACGGGGCTGAATTTCTATTCTGGCCCCATTTTATTTGTTACCCGCCGTAGCTTTACCGAAGGCAGGGTTGTCATCCTGCTCCCGCCTCAGGCGAGACGAAGGGCGACATGATAAACAAAACAGGCTTCGATACTTCGATAAGTTCAGTACTCAGCCTGACACTTCCCCAAAGTACTTCACGACCACCTTCGCTTTACTTATTCCAATAATTTTTCCGATCTCTATTTCTGCTTTACCCTCCCTTATAACTTCCCGTATATTTTTTACTGATTTAAATTCTTTCAGCAATGAGTCAGCTGTGGCTTTACCAATCCCTGGAATTTCCTCCAGCTCGTTTTTAAAAGTGCCCTTGCTTCTTTTCAGGCGGTGAAAAGTAATACCGAAGCGGTGTACTTCATCTCTTATCCGCCGGATGAATTTAAGGCTATCGCTGTTATAAGGAAGCTTTAGTGATTCCTTGTCGCCGGAGAAAAAAAGTTCTTCTTCGTTTTTGGCTAAGCCGATCAGGGTAGTTGCTCCTTCAATATTCAATTCCTTCAATGCTTCAATAGCGGCACTTAGCTGCCCTTTACCACCATCAATAATGATTAATTGGGGGAAAAGCTGTTCTTCTTCCAGTACTCTTTTATAACGCCGGTAAACAGCTTCCTTCATCGTGGCAAAATCATTAATCCCTTCCACTGTTTTCACATTAAAATGCCTGTAATCTTTTTTACTCGGTTCCCCATTTTTAAAACAAACCATAGCTGAAACAGGGTAACTTCCCTGGAAATTGGAATTATCAAAACACTCAATATGAACGGGCAATTCCTTCAGTTGTAAATCCTGTTGCAACTGTTCCAATAGTTTCAGTTTATCAGGTTTTTTTATATTCAGCTGAAGGCATTCTTTATGCTGCAATTCATCAATAAAATGCCGGACATTTTTTTCTGAAAGTTCCAGTAATTTTTTCCTGTCGCCTCCTTTGGGTACCGTAATTATTATTTCAGTTAAAGGATATTCAATAGCAAAAGGAACAACAATCTCTGCAGCATCGCTATTAAAGGTTGTTCTTAACTGAGCTATGGAAAAACTGAGTATTTCCTCCGGAGATTCATCCAGGTGAGTTTCTACTCTTGTAGTTTGTGTTTGTATGATAGCCCCGTTGCGAAGCATCAGGTAATTTACCCAGGCCGTATCCTTTTCTTTAAGAATAGAGAAAACATCCATATTTCCACCCTTTGCATTGGCAACTACGGAACGGGATTGATAATTTTCAAGGAAAGCAATTTTCTTTTTAACCAGTTCAGCTTTTTCAAAAGCCATGGCAGCGGCATGAGTTTTCATTTCTTCCTTAAAATGACGGATTACCGGTGATAGGTTACCCCGTAACAGATTTTTTAACTGGGTGATATTTTCTTTGTAATCTTCTGCGGCCTGAAGCCCTTCACAAGGTCCTTTACAGTTGCCGAGGTGATATTCAAGACAGACTTTGAACTTACCTTTTTTAATATTGCCATCAGAAAGATTAAGGGTGCAATTTCTTAATTGAATAGTTTGTTTGATAAACTCCAGCAACTCTCTTACTTTTTTAACGGAAGTATAAGGGCCCAGGTATTCGGACCCGTCATTGTTGTTTTTGCGGGTTAGAAAAACTCTGGGGAAGGGTTCGTTTTTAATAACGACGTACGGATACGTCTTATCGTCTTTCAGGTTGATATTAAAGCGGGGCTGAAATTGTTTGATTAGCGTATTTTCCAGTAAGAATGCATCCTGTTCAGAGTTGACAATGGTAAACTCTATGGTGGCAATGCGCCGGACCAGTTCATGTGTTTTATAGCTGGTAAATGTTTTGGTGAAATAAGAACTTACCCTTTTCCGGAGATGTTTGGCTTTACCTACATAGAGTAATTCATTCTGTGCATCAAAATATTTATAAATGCCCGGCTGACCGGGAATAGTGGAGGCAATATGTTGAAACGCTGCTGTGGTCATTAATAAGGATCCTCGTTCCAGCTTACTTTGGTAGTAATGGTTATTTCAGGCTTACCCGGCTTTTGGCTGGTGGTAATCACCTGGAAACTTTTATCCATTTGCCATAGCATTTTTCTTTGTAAAAAACTATCCCGGTTGCTGATCTCCCGGATAATGATAATATTGTTAACCTTGTCGCCGGCAGCCGGATCAGGTGTGACCAGCAATTCCTGACTTTTAATTTCTTCTTCAATGGGGTTTAAGGGAGTATAAGTTATTATAACCCGGTTTAAAAGCTCATCATACCGGGCTGGCTCCTCCCTGTATCGTTTCGCCACTTTTTGATCAGACAGGTCAGGAATATCAAGAAAGTCTTTAGCCGTATTTTCAAACTCTTCTCTGGGAATATAACTTGTATCGCTATGCAGGCTGTCAATATAAACCACTTTCATGATAGAGTATAGCGAGGTATCAACATGTGCCACCTGTTTTTTTATCAGTGACAAGACCGAGATAAATTTTTTATCTTCTTCTTGTTTTTTTTGCCTGCAGGCTGATACGGCTATAATAAATCCAACTAATAAAACGGAATAGCTTTTCATGGGCTAAAATTAATGCAAACGTACCGATTGGGAGAGGGCTGAAAATAAATGTCCGTTCTGCTGAATGCGGAACGGACACTGATAAAGCAAAGCAGCAGTTAGTGTTAGTTCCTGAGCATAAGGCCCAGCTTTACACCAAAATCAAAAAGATGTTCTTTAACCGGATATTTTTCCTTGAAACTTGATAATGTTTGATAACGTACCTGGGGGCTGACTCTCCAGTTCAGCTTGCCGGTTGAATATCCTGCGAATACTTCAAAACCGGTATTTACATTCCATAGGCGAACCAGTGATGGCACTTCTGCATAATTTTTATAATCCGTGGAAAGAAGATAAGCCCGGTTGCTTAAAATATAATTTGGCTGAACAGTGGCGGCAATTCCAACATATGATTTTTTATTTTGTGCAAGTTTAACTTCTATTCCGACAGGTGCTGATGCTGAAACATACAGATTGCGCAACCAGTTAGCATGTGAAGATCCGCCGGAATTCCTGTAATTAGTATAAGTAGAAACAGAGTTGGTTCCTCCTGCAGAGGTGCTGAGGGCTATGGTAACCACTTCACTTGGATAAGTAAAGGCCAGTATATCATATTTGCTTACGTTAAACTGCAGGCCACCTGTAATTCTTACTTTTTTTGAAAGAGGATATCCTGTTGTGAAACCTAATTGAAAACCAACATCAGGTTTATGTGTAACAACACTATTGATATCCGAAACGTTGCTGGCAGGAACAGCAGTGTAAGGACGGGCAGCATTAAGAAAAGCCTTATTTTCTTTAAGCTTCCTGTAACTTACTGTTGGGGTAAAATAAACTTGCCAGGATAATTTTTTCCACAGCCGGGTATGTTTATAAGAGTTCACAACACTTTCAATGGTAAGGGGGTAAATGTCTCTCTTATTTGAAACAGTCTCCTTAGATAAAAATGGTTCAGCTTTTTCGTTGTTATCGTTCTCAGGAGAAACGGGAATTGCCGTATTGTCTTTCAGGAGTGCAGAAGTAGTATAATTTTCTGCTGGCTTTATATTTTTAACAATGATTTTTTTAATATCGGCTACAGCGGGGGGCTTAGAAATAAATTCAGGCTGAGTCACAATGACAGAGGCAATAACAGGCTGGGGATAATCGGGTGTTGATTGTTGCACTGATTCATTCATTATTTCCTCCTGAATATTGTTATCCTTATCCGTCAAAAATACATTTCTTTCAAATTTATCAGCTGGGGTTATAAAAGATGTTTTATTGTTAGCCGGGTTTGCTTTGGCAATGATTATTTCGGGAGTTTGATCTTGCTTTTTAACTGGCTTTGCTATGGTGATATTGGCTTGTTGTTGCTTTTTTCCGGAAGAGCTTAACATTACTCCGGTTACGGTGGCAGTAGAAAGTAATAATAAACCAAGTCCTATACCATACCATCTTCTGCGGGTATGAAGGCTTGTATGGATGTTTTTCCAAATTTTATCGGAAGGAAACATCCGGTATTGATCGGCATTTTGTTTTACAAACCGCTCAAAATCCCTGTTGTTAAAATTGTTCTCCATAACCAGTGGTCAATTTGGGTACGATTTAAAATTATCGCTGGCCAACCGCAGCAAGCCAATCTGTTTGTTGTTTCGGTTTTTGTAATATTTTTTTACGGATCAAAATATCTTCCAGCATCGCCCTTGCTCTTGTGTACTGACTCCTGCTGGTACTTTCTTCTATGTCAAGCATATTCGATATTTCCCGGTGACTATACCCTTCAACTGCATACAGGTTAAGAACAGTTCTGTAACCAATCGGCAGCAATCTTATACATTCCACCACTTGCTTGGCCTGGATGATGGCCGGCACACTCTCTTCTCTTACCTGCACCCCGGTAGCATGAATAATATCCACACTTTCATTGAACTTTTTGTTCTTCTTCAGAATATTAATACAGGTGTGTACTACTATTCGTCTCACCCATCCTTCAAATGCTCCCCGGTTTTCAAAAGTGTGTATCTGTAAAAAAACTTTAATAAACCCTTCCTGGAGCATATCTTCAGCATCTTCCCGGTTATGAGCAAAACGGTAACAAACAGCCAGCATTTTAGGGCTGTACCTGTTGTACAACTCCCGCTGTGCGGATGCATCGTTATTCAAACAACCTTTTAAAATGGCTTCCTCGGTCATAATTTACTTTGGCTGCCTGTAATTTAGACAATTTTCCTGTACGATTGCTGCACAGAATTGTAAAATTTAAGGAGACAGGTTTAAAATAAAAGGGTGAAAAACAATGCTTTCACCCTTTTTAAAACAAATTGATCTTATAAACGAGCCCTTAGAGCTACAATGAAATTTCGCCCGGGGGCGGAAAAGCCCGAAGCAAAATACCTGTAATTCTTGTCCCCTATATTTTCTATACCTCCCTGGAGAGTAAGATTTTTGGTAAAAGCAAAGCTGCCTCTCCAATTTACGGTAAACCAGGCAGGCATACCATCAGCTGTGGCATACTGTCCGTTGTCTTCACCATCGGGGTTGTAATCTTTGATTTTTTTCCAGCCATTAAACAGGCAATAAACTTCAGTGCTGAATTTTTTATCAGCATAAGTAATGGTGGTTTTACCAAACACTGGCGGCACATGATCTAATGGTTTTTTAGTGCCATCAGGATTTTTATACCTGCCGTATGTCTGACTGATGGTATTATCCCAGGACAGTTTTTTACTCAACTCAATTTTTAGTCTTGCATTAAAGCCTCTGACATAAGCCTCGTTCACATTCTGACTTGCATATACTGCAGAGGCAACACCGTCATATACAATGGAATCCTGCCCATTTAATTTAAAAGGTGCAGAAGCAATCGCATTTCTGAACAGGGTATAAAACCCCGTGAATTCAAATCTTACTATATCCTGAAAAGTTTTTGTTATACCCAGATCAAAATTATAGGTGTATTCAGGATTGATGTCTGCATTGGGAACTATTACTCTTTTAGTGGCAGTGCTTGATTCAAATACCTTTACTGCATCATCTACATTAGGTGCCCTGAATCCGGAAGAAAGATTGCCTGTAATCCTGAGAGTGGATACGGGCATAAATACTAACCCTAAATTGCCAGTAATAGCAAAAGGCGTTTGTTTAATATCAGTGACGGGCAAATTAAAAAATGAATTATCATTAATAGTTGAATGAAGGCTAACTGACTGAAGGCGGATACCATCATTCATCACCCATTTGCCTTTTTTCATTTTTAGCAGGTGCTGGGCATACATACCGAAATAATTCATATTATTTTTACCATCCGGGTACCGGGAATCCAATTTTGTTACTGCACCGGTGGTAAGATTGGTACGGTCAGCCACTGATTTCACATCGTTTAACTGGCCATCTATACCAATGTTTAATTCATTATTGTTCCATGTTTTTCTACCGTCAATAATAAGGCCCATCACTTTTACATGTTCCCGGCGACTGTCAAACCGATCATACCGGCGATACTCCCTTTGCTGACGGCTTTCTTTGATGTTCTGGTAATTCAGGTTTACTCTTAAACCATCAAGGGAACCAAGCTGGTCAATATTGAGTTCATAGGCAGTCATCAACCTTGTTTGCGGGCCATAAAACCATTCAGCATACCGTAATGTAGTACCGATACTGCCACCGAAGTTTTTGGTATCCTGTAAACGGTCATACCTCGGTACATCTCCTGAATTAGAGTACTGAAAATTCAAACTATGTGATACTTTATTACTTTGTCTGAACAGGAGTTTCTGGGCTATATCCCACTGTTTGTAACCGGAAAAACGTTGTATCCTGTCATCGTTATTAGTTACGACAGAATCAATCCCGTTAATTCTTTTAATGTATTGTGACCGTCTGCCGAAGCTGGGATATTTATCCTTGTAATTATCCCCCATTTTCACATCACCAAAATCGGAATAAGTATAAGACTGCAACCAGGCAAATTTTTTGCCGCCAATGCTAACATCTGCATGACCGGTTTTTTCTTCATTGGCTGAACTGTAACGAACTAAAGCACTGCCGGTGACTTTTAGTTTATCACTTGTTGACAGTACTGGTGATTTCGTTCTGAAATGAAGCACCCCGCCAAGGCCATCACTGCCATACATAGTAGAAGCCGGGCCATAAATTACCTCCACTCTTTCCAGTATATTTTGATCAACCGTGATAGCATTTTGCAGGTGACCGGCACGATACACAGCATTGTTCATCCGGATGCCATCTACAACCAGCAGTACACGGCTGGCTTCAAACCCACGGATAACCGGGCTGCTTCCCCCTTGCTGACTTTTTTGTACAAATACATTTCCGGAATTAATTAATAAGTCGCCGGTATTCTGACTATTGAATTTTGCAATAGTGCTGGCATTGATTACATCAATTTTTTGGGCCAGGTTTTTTTTCTTCTCGGCAAATTTGTTTGAGTACACCACCACTTCATCCAGGTTTTTTTCTTCAGTGGAATCTTGTTGTGCTACTGCACACACAGAAACATATAGCAATGCTGAAAGCAATGCAGTCTTTCGCATAAATATTTTTTTTTGATTACAGAATTGGTTGATCAGATAAATAAAAATAAAAACGATCAAGCCTGCGGCGGAGGTGTGGGAATAATTTTGAACTGCTTTTGCAGGTCAGGAGCTATTAAAGAAATCATATGGTCTGACTTGCCAGAGCATAAAGGAATGCCGCCAGTAAGATCAGCATAAATATTTTGCCAGCATTGAATAAGTTGTGCGAGCAGTTGATTTTGCAATGATTGATTTTTTTCCAGGCCAGCCATCAAATTTTTCTTCAAAAGGGTTTCTTCCTCATCATACAGGCCGTGGAAGGTTGTCATTCCATTTTTATGTTCCATGGATTTGATATCAAACATTTTTCCCTGTACAAATATTTCTTTTCCATTTTTCACCCATATAATATCACCGTCACGTAAGGTTATAGTGTGCAGCGGGGTTTGTTCCATTTTCTCCTTCATCTGGTGACGGATGGATTGCTGCCGGATGTTGAAAAAAAGTACAAAAAGCAAAGGAGTGAATCCAGAGAGGATAAAAAAAAGGCTTGTTATTTTTTTGGTTGCAACTTTCACCGGGTAAATTGTAATAGACAAATGTAACATTATTTTTTTCGAACCAGGCTGTCTATAGGATACTTCGCTTTCATAGTATCCATTACTGAACCGGCCCAGTTGAGAATCTTATTTTTTTCGTCCACGGTAAGACGGGCATCTTTATGGGCCCAGGTGTATGAATTTAAAGGCATTTCACCTTCTTTCACCATTTCAATCACTTCTTCCATCTTATGATATTGGTAGCGCAGGTTACGGTTGGTATATTCATCAAAATTAATTTTCTTCTTCCCGGTTTTAATATGATTGTTATGCCACCAATGTAACGGTTGAAAGCCGGAATACCACGGATACCTTGTATTATTACTATGACAATCATTACAGGCTTTTGATAATATGAATTTTACATCTGCAGGTATCGCAAAAGCATTTCCGATATAATTAGGCTGAAGCCCTTCTGCCTTGTTCTTTTTTGGATGTATAAATTGTATGATGACCAATGCTGCTAAAAGTGTTATCAGAATTTTTCTTATCATATTGGTGGGTTTTAATGAAATTAAGGATTTGAAATTAAAATCTCTCCTGTCATTTCTTCAGGCACCGGCAGGTTTAGCATGGTTAAGATAGTAGGTGCCAGGTCCCCCAGTTTCCCCGGTTTTATTTTACCCTTCCATTCTTTATCAATTATGAAAAACGGAACAGGATTTAATGTGTGGGCTGTGTTGGGAGATCCATCTTCATTAATCATATAATCTGCATTGCCATGATCAGCAGTAAGAAAAACAGTATAACCATTTTCTAAAGCAGTTGCAATAATACGTTCTGCACACTTGTCAACTGTTTCCACAGCTTTAATAACGGCTGTCCACACACCTGTATGCCCTACCATATCCGCATTGGCAAAATTGAGACAGCAAAAATCGAACGACTTGTTTTCTATTTCAGGAATCAATGCGTTGGTTAATTCATAAGCACTCATTTCAGGCTGTAAGTCATAAGTAGCAACTTTGGGTGATGGGATCATAATTCTTTTTTCACCTGCAAATGGATTTTCCCTGCCTCCGCTGAAAAAGAAAGTGACATGCGGATATTTTTCTGTTTCTGCTGCCCGGATTTGTTTCAAACCATGTTGTTCTAAAATTTCCCCCAGGGTATTATTTAAATTGTCATTGTCGAAAATCACCTGAACATTTTTATAAGTTTGATCATAGTCTGTCATCGTGGTATAATGCAGTAAAAGCTTCTTCATGCCAAATTCAGGAAGATCAGTCTGAGTGAGTACCTGGGTTATTTCCCGGCACCTGTCGGTCCGAAAATTGAAACAGATCGCCACATCGCCTTCCTTTATTGTGGCCAGTGGTTGCTGCCCTTCATTAATAATAACGGTGGGTTTAATAAATTCATCTGTTATATTAATGCCATATGAATTTTCAACTGCTGCGATAGCATCTGTTGCTTTTTCACCAGATCCATTCACCAATGCGTCATAAGCCAGCTTCACCCTTTCCCATCGTTTATCACGGTCCATGGCAAAATATCGTCCACTGACAGTGGCAATTTTACCAATTGAATTATTAAGATGCTGCTGTAGTTCTGTAATAAATGTTAATCCGCTTTTGGGATCACAATCCCGGCCATCCGTAAAAGCATGTATAAAAACTTCTTTCAGATCTTCCGCTTTGCAAACGTCAACAATTGCTTTCAGGTGATTAATATGAGAGTGTACGCCGCCATTGCTTACTAAGCCTAAAAGATGAAGGGGCCGGTTATTACTTTTAGCAAAGCGAATGGAGTTTAGCAGGGTTTCATTTTTAGCAAAAGAGCCATCCCGTACAGCTACATTTATTCGTTGTAATTCCTGGTAAACCACACGGCCTGCTCCCAGGTTGAGGTGACCTACTTCCGAATTCCCCATTTGTCCATCTGGCAGACCCACTGCTTCACCACAGGTAACCAGTGTAGTATTGGGATATTTTGAATAAAGAGATTTTGTGAAAGGCACCTTGGCATGCTGTATCGCATCGGCCAAAGCAACTTTTCCCAGTCCCCAGCCGTCCATAATGACCAGAATTATTCTTTTTGACAACATTTTTATTAACAGTTTATCTGTAGTATAAATACATTCATTCTCAATGGGCAATGCCCGTCCGTACCCTGTAAAACTACATTCAAATTTTCTAATTGTCAGCCCGGAATCGGAATAGCTGCTGATTTGTAGTACTTTAGTACCTGTTTAGAAAACCACTTTTACTGTGGCATGTTTTTAGATTAATACCCCTGTGAAAACCATTTTTATATGAAAGCTTTATTTACACTCCTGCTGCTTGGTTCTGTTTTGCTGCTTTCTTCATTTAAGCAAAAAAACACTATTGATGATGTTATCGGGGCACTCCGTTCCGGCAACTCTGTACAGCTATCGGGCTATTTTGATGAGAATGTAGAACTGACCTTGCCCGACAAAAGTGATAACTATAGCAGAGCCCAGGCGCAACTGATTGTTAAGGATTTTTTTGGTAACAATGGAGTAAAGGGCTTTGAGTTGAAACATAAAGGAGATTCTCCCGGAGGCCATTTCTGTATCGGCACT
>JANPMI010000117.1:0-2203 GCA_031422725.1 Chitinophagaceae bacterium
TCTTGTTGTCGATTTTCAAAACTCAGAGCAGGTTTACCAATCGATCCTGAGATTACTGAACGATGCTGATTTACGGGAGACATTGATCAGGAATGGCAGAGAGGATGTTAAAGATTCATTCTCTTTACAGAAGATGATTAGTAATCTGGAAAAACTTTACGCTGAGGAAACAAAGTAATGTTTCTCCTGTAATACCAATTTGACATTAAACCTACACCCGTAGAAAAATGTCAGGCTGAGTTTATCGAAGCCTTTGCATCACCCTTCGATAAACTCAGGGTGACAGTCTTATTTTAATCTAATTGGTATAAGAGGTTTAAAAAAGTTGCCGGACAACAAGTACTCTCAATAATTATTTACACAACTATAAATTAAAATTGAAGAAATGAAGATCCTTGCAGTATATCCTTACATCCACCTTTCGTCCGCCGCCTTATTGGTTGATGGGGAAATAGTGGCCGCCTCCCCGGAAGAAAGATTTGACCGGTTGAAGATGAGTACCAACTTTCCCAATAAATCAGCCGAATGGTGTTTAAAAAGCCAGGGCCTGAAGTGGGAAGACCTCGATATGATTGTAGTGCCATGGAACCCGATGCGGAATGTAAACCATGCTTCCCGCCGCTGGGTTTCTGAAATGAACTGGAGAGGCCAGTTATTATCACATGTGCCTATCCAAATAATGCGGGCCATGGATGGCCCGATGGAAAATGAAATGGAAATCAGGTGGGGTAAAACAAGGATCATTTATATGAACCACCATGAATGTCATGCGGCCAATGGTTTTTATCTTTCTCCTTTTGAAGAAGCAGATATATTAACGATTGACGGTCACGGTGAAGATGAAACCTGTTTCTTTGGCTCAGGCAAAGGAAATAAAATTACCCAGCGGAGCAATGTAATCTATCCTCATTCTGTTGGTTTGTTTTATGGAGTCTTTACAGATTTCCTCGGATTCACTCCCGATGTGGATGAATGGAAAGTGATGGCAATATCATCTTATTCGCAGGAAAAAAATGAGTTTGATGAAAAAATCAGAAGCCTGATAAATCTTACAGATAAAGGGTTTGAGCTGGACCTTACCTATTTTGATTATTTTTCTTTTGACAGGCGTCCTCATTTCTATCATCAGAAATTGGTTGATCTTATTGGTGAACCCCGCAAAAAAAATGACCCCATAACCAGCCGCCATCAGGCTATTGCAGGTGCTATGCAAAGAGTCTTTGTAGAAACCGTTACTCATTTGCTGAAATTGTCTGAGAAGCATGGTAACAAAAGCGGCAATATTGTTTTATCCGGCGGCGCTGCTATGAATTCTGTTTTTAATGGACTGCTTGATAATCTTGGTATTTATAAAAACAGCAGTATCTCCAGTTGTCCTGATGATTCGGGAGTGGCTATTGGTGCAGCACTTTTAGCATGGCACCGTCATGGAAATAAGCCACGGAAAGTACAGGAACAAACCCATAATTCATGGGGCCCTTCTTACTCTGATGATGAGATTAGAGATACACTGCAGAAATTCAAAATCAACTATGAAGAACCAGCAAATCTTACTGAGCAAATAGCTAAAGAGATTGCAGATGGAAAATTAGTCGGATGGTTCCAGGGTGCGATGGAATTTGGTCACCGGGCATTAGGCAATCGTTCTATACTCGCTGATCCCAGAAAAGAAAGCACCAAGAATGTGGTGAATGCAGCTGTTAAGTACAGAGAATCATTTCGTCCCTTTGCCCCAGCAGTGCTGGAAGAAAGAGCTGAAGAAATATTTGAACTTCGTCCCGGCCGGAAAGTAAGATTTATGGAAAGGGTAGTGCCGATAAAGGCGGATTGGCAAGATAAACTAGGTGCAGTAAATCATGTGGATGGTACCGGAAGGGTGCAGACTGTAGAAAGAAATTTGAATCCACTTTATTATGATCTCATCAAAGAGTTTGGAAAAATAACCGGTGTGCCTGTTTTATTAAATACTTCTTTTAACCTGAACGGTGAACCAATTGTTCGTACACCTGAGCATGCAGTCCGTACTTTCTTTTCCTGCGGACTTGATATGCTGGTGATGGGACCATGTGTGGTAAGAAAAAACAAATGATAATAAGCCATTGCAATTACATTGTTATTAAAACAACCCGTTGGCGGAGTTAGTTATTTTTTAAAATGTGATGTTTAAATATTGTACCATGCTTTGCGTTTTCTTTGCGAAACC
>JANPMI010000118.1:0-14016 GCA_031422725.1 Chitinophagaceae bacterium
CAAAGAAGTGTTTTAGTATAAAATATAGCAATTATTAAAATTGCTCCTAAGTCATCAATTACGGCTAAGGCTGTTAAAAACACTTTCAAAGAAAGTGGTACCCGGTTTCCTAATAAAGATAAAATTCCTAAAGCAAAAGCAATATCTGTCGCCATAGGAATTCCTGCCCCCGATTGTGTTTCAGTTCCAAAGTTGAACAACATAAAAAGGCCTGCTGGAATTATAATGCCACCCAATGCCCCAAAAATTGGAAATAAAGCGTCTTTAAAGTTTTTAAGTTCCCCTTGATAAATTTCCCGTTCTAATTCTAAACCAATTAATAAAAAGAAAATGGTCATTAGTCCATCGTTAACCCAATGTTCAATACGTTGTCCAGCAAATTGAGTTTGCCAAAAATGGTGATAGCCTTCACCAAAAGTTGAGTTGGCAATTAGTAGTGATACAATTGTGCAAGCTATTAAAGTCAGCCCACCTGCTTTTTCACTGTTAAAAAAATCATTAAATAGTTTAGTTGTTTTCATCTTTTAAATCACACAATAAATAAGCATAGTACCAAATAGAAATGCAAATGGGGAAATTAATTGAAAGTATAATGGTTTTAAAATATCAGCACACTTTAGTGAAAATTTATGATGAAGTTGTCTGGGAACAAAATAAAGAATGAAAGAGGTAATAAGCATGAACCAACCGAAAATTTTAAAAACTTCCGGATATTTAGAAAGGTCTGCGGATAAAATTAATCCTGCTGCTGGTATCATTCGTAATGTGATTTCGGCATAGTTGATAAAGTTCGTACTTCCTGCCTTTCGTAAAATCTCTCTTGCTTTTTGAGGTTTAAAGAGCATTATTATCCCAACGCAAATAAAAAATACACCAAAAATTATTATTGTCCATTTTGCAATTGTGTCAATCATAATGCTTTTTTGGTCGGTCAATGTTAGAATAGTCACTCATAGGATTGCAGGTAACAATAATGTTACCGGGTAAAGAAAACTGAATAATTCTGAATCAATAATGCGGTTCCACATAAATTATTTATTGCAAGAGTAAGATAATTTATAATTTTTGTTTTAATCTTTCCACTATTTCTTTTTTCCAGCTATTAAAATCTCCTTGCTCAATATGCTTCCCCGCCTCTGCCACCAGCCACAAATAAAGAGCAAGATTATGAATGCTGGCGATGGTATATCCCAAAAATTCTTTCGCTTTCATCAGGTGGCGGAGATACGCTTTACTGTAATAATTACTGATTTCATTATCTAATCCATCGTCAATAGGTGAAAAATCCAGCTCCCATTTTTTGTTGTCAATATTAATAACGCCTTGGGTGGTAAACAACATTGCATTGCGTCCATTTCTTGTCGGCATCACACAGTCAAACATATCAATACCCATACCGATACATTCTAAAATATTCCAGGGAGTGCCTACTCCCATCAGGTATCTTGGTTTTTCGGTGGGTAAATGATCGCAGCACCAATCACATATTTCATACATTACCGGTTCGGGTTCGCCAACACTTAAGCCGCCGATAGCATTGCCGGTTGCTTCTTTTGATGCAATGTATTCGCAGGATTGTTTTCGCAACTCTTTGAATGTGCCTCCCTGTACTATTGGAAAAAGATTTTGTGTATATCCATATTTAGAAGAAGTGTTATTGAATTGCGCAAAACACCTGTCTAACCAGCGATGTGTCATCTCTAAAGATGTTTTTGCATATGTGTATTCACAGCCTCCGGGTGGACATTCATCAAAAGCCATTATAATATCGCCGCCAATAACCCGCTGAATATCCATTACATTTTCCGGGGTGAACAAATGTTTGCTGCCATCAATATGCGATTGAAAAGTAACCCCTTCTTCTTTTATTTTTCTTGTCCCGGCCAGCGAAAAAACCTGGTAACCACCGCTGTCAGTCAAAATTGGTTTGGACCAGCCATTAAATTGATGCAACCCACCTGCTTTTTCTAATACCTCTAAACCGGGTCGTAAATACAAATGATAGGTATTACCCAGAATGATTTGTGCTTTTACATCATTGAGCAATTGCTGCTGTGTTACTGCTTTTACACTACCGGCCGTACCTACGGGCATAAATACCGGAGTTGTTATTTCTCCATGGTCAGTGATTATTTTACCGGTTCTTGCTTTGGAGCCGGTGTCTGTATGCTTTATCTCAAATGTTAGTGCTGCCATAATCCCGCAATTTAAATAATATGCAACTGACAACAGGCAAGCCTTGTTGTGGAAAGCTTTTTGCCTGTTGCCTATTGCCTGTTGCCTGTTGAAATCTACCTTCGCCGCTATGCCACCAATTAACTGGGGAGAGATTCTCTTTTATCTTTTTATTGCCGTAACTATCATACAGGTGTTCTATTATACCTGTTTTTTTTGCCGGGTTGCTTTTTATAAAGCAAGACCAAAAAATAAATCACAACAACACCCGGTTTCCGTAATTATTTGTGCCCGGGATGAAGATGAAAATCTGGCCCGCAACCTTCCCGGAGTGCTGGTACAATCTTACCCCAGTACTTACGAAGTAGTGGCGGTAAATGATAATTCTTTAGACGATTCCAAATATATTCTGCAGGAACTCAAGAAAACCTTTAAAAAACTAAATATAGTAGAACTTACACATGAAGCAGTACATATCTCCGGGAAAAAGTATCCGCTGTCTGTTGGCATTCGGGAAGCCAAACATGAAGTGTTGTTACTTACAGACGCTGATTGTGTTCCCGCCAGTGAGCATTGGATAGAAAAAATGCAGCATGGGTATGATGAGAATATTGAAATTGTTCTGGGTTATGGTGCCTATCATAAAAGAAAAGGCCTGTTGAATAAATTGATCCGTTTCGAAACTTTTCATACAGCACTTCAGTATTTATCATATGCGTTGGCCGGTATGCCGTATATGGGTGTTGGCAGAAATTTATCATATAAGAAAAATTTGTTCCTTAGCAATAAAGGATTTTCTTCCATTAATCATGTTCCCAGCGGAGATGATGATTTGTTTATCAATAAAGTGGCCACCGCTAAAAATACCGCCGTTGTTATTGATCCGGATGCCATTACCCGTTCAATTCCAAAAACCACCTGGTCAAGCTGGCTGCGGCAGAAATCAAGGCATTACACCACGGCTAAGTTTTACAAGTCAAAACATAAATTCCTGTTGGGTTTATATTTCAGCACCCAGTTTATTTTTTATCCTTTGATGACAGCAGCAGCTATTTTTTATGATTGGCGGCTTATTTTAGCAATTTTTGGAATCCGTTTTTTGCTACAGGGGTTTGTACTGTATAAATCCATGAAAAAGATGGGAGAAAAAGATCTTTGGCCCTGGTTTATCTTACTTGATATGTGGATGTTCTTTTATTATATCATCTTTGCCCCTGCACTCTGGAGAAAGCCTGTGAGAGGCTGGTAGCCTCACCCCGGCCCTCTCCATGAATGGAGAGGGAGAACTGAATACCTGTTTATGGAAATTATCCTCAAGTATTTTACTGAATTTTCTGAAGAGCAACTCCGTCAATTACAACTACTGGAAGAGTTGTATAAAGAATGGAACGAAAAAATCAATGTCATTTCCCGCAAGGACATTGACGGATTGTATGAAAAACATGTACTGCACTCACTCAGTATTGCCGCAGTATTTGATATTGGTGACAATAGTGAAGTACTTGACCTGGGTACCGGTGGCGGTTTTCCCGGAATACCGCTTGCCATTTTGTTTCCGGAGGTAAAATTTCACCTGGTGGACAGCATTGCAAAAAAATTGAAAGTAGTGGAGGCTGTCGCTGAGGGAATCGGATTAAAAAATATAACTACGCAACACAGCCGGATAGAAGATATTAAAAACCGAAAATTTGATTTTGTTGTATCACGGGCAGTTGCCCCGCTAAAAGATTTGTGGAGATGGAGTAAACCATTATTAAGGAACAAGGTACAAGGCACAAATGACAAGCAACAAGAAAATCAGTCACCCGGCCTCATCTGTCTTAAAGGCGGCGATCTCGCCACAGAAATACAGGAAAGCAGAACCCGGCCAAGGGTTATCGAAATAACAGAAATCTTCCCGGAGGATTTTTTCAAAGAGAAGTTCATTTTATATATTCCCCGTTAAAAAAATACCAGTTTGTGGTATTGCCAGCATCTTTATTAATACAGAACTTTACCCCTATGAAGCAAATTTCAGTATGTGTAGTAGATGATAACAAAGAACTACGCAATGCCCTGGAAGAAATTATCAGCATGTCGGAAGGCTATAAATGTTTAGCTACTATCGGCACTGCGGAAGATGCCGTTAACCAAATACCAATATTCAAACCTGATGTAGTATTGATGGACATAAACTTGGGGAGTACTGAAAACGGCATTGATGTGGTAAGAGTGCTGAAACCCCGGATGCACAATACTAACTTTATGATGTGTACCGTATATGAAGAAGACGAAAAAATATTTGAAGCTTTAAGTGCCGGAGCCAGTGGGTATATTTTAAAGAAAACAGATCCTGCCCGGATGCTGGAAGCCATCCGTGAGTTATTTGAAGGCGGAGCCCCGATGAGCAGCCAGATTGCCCGCAAAGTGGTAGCGGCTTTTCAACAAAAACAATCCCAGGTTAATTATACTGCAAATACGGGAAGCCTTGACCTTCTTAGTGCCAGGGAAAAGGAAATACTTGAGTTGCTGTCCAAAGGATTAATGTACAAGGAAATTGCAGCGAAGACATTTCTAAGCCCCGAAACGGTCCGCAAGCATGTATATCATGTTTACGAAAAATTGCATGTTTCAAACCGGGTGGCGGCTGTCAATAAGTTTTATGGGAGATGATTTTTGCAGGTTTTTGCTGTCGGACCAGCTAATTTATTATAAAAAATACCACTAATGGGGTATTGTACCGGTTAGGCTGGAACGTTATTTTTGTTTGCAGAATCAGGATATATAAACCCCGCCATTAACCATTAACCTTTCCTTGAGCAAGCATAGGGGCCTTGATTGAAAACCGTCAACAAAAAGCCCTTCGTTACAATTGACGAAGGGCTTTTGCATTAAAGCAACTGGTTAGAATTACCACTTCAATTCAAGTTTATTATTCTTCCGGTCCACATCTGCCATCCGGAGCGAAGGATCAATTTCTACAATTGAAAAGTCAGCTAATTTTTTATTTGTTTCTATTGTGTAAGTGCTGTGTGTCCATTTCCATGCTTCGTATGTTTTGCGGGGTATGGCAGCATCTTCAACTGGTTTTTCACCATACATCAGGTTCAGGGGAACATAATGAAGTTCTTTGCTTCCATCTTTAAAAGTAATTTGTAAATCAACAGGCATGGGCATCAGCCCCATTCTGTTAAGGCGGACTTTTGTTTTACCACCTTCTTCCCATAAACTGTCAATATTGTAATCAATGGTTTTGGTAGAGTTGATCCAGTATTCTTTATACCAATCTAATTTCATATCACTAACTTTCTCTGCTATGCGTATAAAGTCTGCTGCATTAGGATGTTTAAAACGCCATTGTCTGTAATACTCCAATAGAATTTTGTCCCGTACAGGAGCACCAACGATATATCCCAATTGCTCCATGAATACAGCTCCTTTCAAATAAGCCGCCGGACTATAAGCAGCATGTGTATTAAAATGATCGGCATGTGTAGTTAATGGTTCTTCTTTACCGCTTTTTACTAAAGAATTATAACCGGTATAAGCATCAGCCTGGGCAAAAGCAGTACTGTTATTTAAAAAAGCAAATACTCTTTCTTCGGCATACTGGGTAAACCCTTCATCCATCCAGGCATACAGGGATTCGTTGGTACCCAAAACCCCATGATACCAGTTGTGCAGCCATTCATGCAGCCAGGCACCGGGGCCAATAAGCAAAGTAGCCATTGGATACTCCATACCTCCATCACCACCATGAATAAATGAATATTGTTTATAGGGATAAACACCAAACGTCTTTTCAATAAAGGGCAATGCTATTTCTGCATCGTCAAGCACTTTTTCCCATTCAGCCGCCGTTGCATTTGTTGGTTTGTATAAAAGATGAAGTGTAATACTATCCTTTACTTTCCTGGTTTTATGGATATAATCCGGATCAGCTGCCCACATAAAATCATGGACATTAGGTGCAATGAAACGCCAGGTCAATTTATTTCCGGCAGGACGGTTAACTTTTGCTCCTGCATTTTCATACCCATAACCAATTTGATTGGGATTTTGCAAATACCCCGTTCCTCCTAAAATATATTTTTTGTCAATGGAGATACTCACATCAAAATCACCCCACACTCCGTAAAACTCACGGCCTATGTACGGAGTAGGATGCCAGCCTTCGTAATCATACTCACATATTTTGGGATACCACTGGCTCATGGAATAACGGACTTTACTGGTAGGATTATCCCTTCCACTTCTTCTTATCTGTATCGGCACCTGTGCTTCAAAGTTCATATCAAACACCACCTTTGATTTAGGCAGAATGGGTTTATCTAATTTTACTTCCAGTATTGTTTCTAATACGTTGAATATTTGCGGACGGCCATTCATTTTCAACGAAATAATTTTCTGGTAGCCAATTTCATCGGGTTTTAGATTCAGTATCCGGTCTTTTACCCTTGCATCCCAATCCTGCCGGCCACTGGCACTTACAATGGTACCCTGTCTCCTGCTTCTTGTGTCCATCATACTGCCAGGCTGAAAAGCATTAAAATAAAGATGATAAAATACTCTTGTTAATGTATCGGAAGAGTTGTTCGTGTACTCCAGTTTTTGTTTTCCTGTAAACCTGTTGGTTTGCACATTCATATCAATATTCATAGTGTACTTTACCCGTTGCTGCCAGCGGTCGGGTTGGGCATGGATAACAGATGATAACTGAAAGCTAACAATGGAAAGAATCAATATTTTCTTCATTTATTATTATTTGAATTGGTAAATTTCGCAAAATAGATGTTATGGCAAAAACAAAATTGATTGACGGCTACCCTTTTGTTGCTTATTCCAAAGAAACATTTCCTGCACCACAAATGATTAAAAGAAGTAAAGAATTCTATGAATGGATGGATAAAAGGAGAACGGTGAGGGATTTTTCAGATGAGCTAGTGGCTAAAGAAGTAATTGAGCATATTGTGCTGACTGCTTCCACAGCACCCAGTGGGGCCCATAAGCAACCCTGGACTTTTTGTGTGGTAAGTGATGCTGCTATAAAAAAACAAATCAGGACAGCAGCGGAGAAAGAAGAATTTGATAGTTATAATGGCCGTATGCCTGAGGGATGGCTGAATGACCTTCGTCCTTTACAAACTGACTGGAAAAAGGAGTTCCTGGAAACAGCCCCATATCTTATCATTGTTTTTAAAAGAAGTTATGAATTAAAAACGAAGTCAGACGGAGACCCCCGAAAAGCCGGGGCAGGCAGTCAAACTTCGTACAAACATCAGAATTATTATGTTACTGAAAGCTGCGGTATTGCCTGTGGTTTTTTACTGGCAGCTATCCATCATGCCGGATTAGCCGCCTTAACGCATACCCCATCTCCTATGAATTTTTTATCGGAATTACTAAAACGTCCGGAAAATGAAAAACCATATTTGCTCATTCCGGTTGGCTACCCGATGAAGGAATGCTGGGTACCCGATTTAAAAAGGAAGCCCCTGGAAAATATTGCCAACTGGTACTGAAAAACGGGTTATAATGCAACTGTAGTTCTTAACAGCCTTCCCTCCGTACTGAAGAAAAGATACTTTTTCTCCACCTCACTTTTCTCCACCCTTAGTCTGTATTGTATCACATAGCCCGGCAGGTACAAAACTTTTACATCCGTTACTTCCCTGTCGGCATATTTGCTTTTATTGAATCCTTCTTTTACATCACCTGGTAATTTTTCATAGGTCCAGTCTTTCAGGGTATTTTTCCAGATACCTTTATTATTATATTCTGCATTCAACTGATTATTGTCCTGTTCGAACCGCACATTTACCTTCACTACATTATTCTCCCATTGCACATTTTTGGCATCGGGGTATTGTTTAAAGAAGTTTTGTTTTGCCTGCTCTGGAATAGAAGTGACCTGGGAATGTCCATGGAAGGAAACGGCGGAAAAACTAATGGCTAATAAAAATAAATAAATGGGCTTCATAAATAAGGTGGTTTTAGATGAATGATTTAATGCGAAAAAACAATGCCAGTTTTTTATAACAAAATGCTATTAATTTTTCCCTGCAACAATAATTACTATTTCTCCTTTCACCGTTTTCTGAATAAAATAATCAGCCACTTCCCGAAGAGTGCCTTGTTTATTTTCTTCAAACATTTTTGATAGCTCCCGGCTTACGCTGCATTGCCTGTTTTCGCCGAAGTAAATAATAAATTCTTCCAACGTTTTTACCAACCGCAAAGGTGACTCATAAAAAATCAAGGTTCTCTCTTCTTCTGTTAATTGTTTTAATAATGTTTGTCTTCCTTTTTTCAGTGGTAAAAAGCCTTCGAAACAAAACCGGTTGGTGGGAATGCCGCTGTTAACTAATGCAGGCACAAAAGCAGTTGCTCCTGGTAAACATTCCACTTTCACTCCCACCTTGATACATTCTCTTACCAATAAAAATGCCGGGTCAGAAATACCGGGAGTGCCTGCATCAGTTACGATTGCCATCTTCTTTCCCTCCAGCAACTGGCTGACCAGATGCTGCAACACTTTATGCTCATTATGCTGGTGATAGGGAGAAAGTTGTTTGGTAATTTGGTAATGATTGAGAAGGTGTGATGTAGTACGGGTGTCTTCTGCCAGGATAAGGTCAACTTCTTTTAAAATTTCAATGGCCCTAAGCGTAATGTCTTTGAGATTACCAATTGGTGTAGGGACGAGGTAGAGCATATTTAATTAACTGATATCTCAAAGTACTCCATTACTGGGTTGCTTAGCAATTTTTTACTTGCTTCTTCTGCAATTATTTTCGCCTTATCTGCTGATTCAGCATTTACCTGCAGCGTAATATTCTTTCCAATTCTCACATCTTCCACGCCACTAAGTCCTAAATTTTCAAGGCCACCCATCACGGCTTTACCTTGCGGATCTAATAATTCTTTCAGCGGCATTACTTTTATCTGGACTGTGTAAGTCATACTATTTTATTTTTAAAGAGCAAAGATATAAGAACATAGGCAAGCACTATTACAGGTGCCGCCAGCCATTTTAAAATCACAACGGCAGCAATTGCAACTACTATCAAGAGGTATTTGGGTAAATTATTTTTCAGGCTGTAATCGCTGAACTTAAATGCCATTAATGGCAGGCGGGAAACCATGAGCCATGAAAGCACTGCTACCAGGGCATATAAAAACCATTTATTCAGTAATAAGTCCTGAGCCCAGGCCTCATTTACATTCCAGTAAATCAACGGAAGTGATGCTACAAAAATGCCAACGGCCGGCACCGGCATTCCTTTAAATGAATAAGACTGGCTGGTGTCTAAATTAAATCTTGCTAACCTCCATGCAGCTGCACCAGGTAATATAAATGCAGGAAGCAACCATAGCAATGAGACATCTAATCCACCTTCTCCCTGAGCAAAACTTAAACGGAGAAACTGGTATATTATCATGCCTGGTGCTACACCAAAACTTACCACATCTGCCAATGAATCTAATTGTTTACCCATTTCTGAACTGGCTTTGAAAAGCCGGGCTACAAATCCATCCAGAAAATCGACTACCGCAGCTATTCCAATGAATAAAGAAGCCATCCATATTTTTTCAGGAATGTAAACTAGTTCAGTGCCCTGCGCATCAACCGTAATCATAATACCGTTCTGCAGAGTGAAAACAATAGCAAGGCAACCGAAAACAAGATTCAGTAAAGTAAACAGGTTCGGGATTTGCTTCATGCCGGCAAGATAAATTTATTTTTTCATGAGAGCTTCTATCTCTTCTACAGTTATGGGGATACTCTTCATCAAATCTTTATTGCCATTTTTCGTTATCCAGAAATTGTTTTCAATACGTATTCCCATTTGCTCTTCTTCAATATAAATGCCCGGTTCTACCGTGAAAACCATTCCGGCTTTGATGGGTTCTGTTTTTGTTCCGAGATCATGCACATCAATACCAAGATGATGAGAGATGCCATGATATAAATATTTCCGGTAAGCCCTGTTCTCCGGATCCTCATTTTTTACCGCTGATTTTCTTAGCAAACCAATTTTTAAAAATTGTTGTGTGGCTTCTTCCCCCACTTTATCTGTATAATCCACGATGCTGATACCGGGTTTCAAAATACTCTTTGCATAATCATGTAAATGCAGGCAGGCATTGTAAACTGTTTTTTGCCGGCGGCCGAATTTTCCATTCACCGGAATGGTTCTTGTCAGGTCAGCACAATAACCGCCATACTCAGCTCCAAAATCCATGAGAATTAATTCACCTGCTTTACACTCCGCATTGTTGCTTACATAATGCAATGTTCTTGCCCTGTCGCCGCTGGCAATGATGCTGCCATACGCCTCACCAGTGGCCCGTTGGCTAAGGAAGGAATGAACAATTTCTGCTTCAATCTCATATTCCATCACTCCTGGTTTAATAAACTGCAGCAAACGGCGAAATGTAATATCTGTAATATCAATAGCTTTCTGCATAACTTCTATTTCCAATGCAGTTTTAATACCCCGCACCTCTTTCATGATTTTAGCGGCTCTCAGATAAGTATGCAGCGGATAGCGGCTTTTCATTTCGTCCACAAAACGGTAATCTCTTGTTTTTAATAAACTTGCTTTCCGGTCATTCTCGTTACTGTCGAGGTAAATACTATCAGAAAGGTGAATCCAGGGTTGCAATAAACCATCCAGGCTATCGAGCCATACAATTGTTTTGATACCGCTGGTTGCCTGTGCTTCGTTTACCCTTAATCTCTTTCCATCCCATTTTTCTTTTAGTTCGTTGGGGCGAACCAATACCAGTACTTCCCGGTATTTCGGATCGGGGTTATCAGGAAAAAGAACCACCAGGCTGTCTTCCTGGGTTACACCGCTCAGCCAAAATACATCACTGTTTTGTTTAAAGTGATACAAAGCGTCTCCATTGCTGGGTACTTCATCATTACTTACAAAAATGGCAATGGAGTTTTTCTGCATCTGCCTGGTAAAACGGTCCCGGTTATTGATAAATATTTCCGGGTTCAACGGTAAATACTTCATAGTGCTGGTTTAAGTGGTTTGTTTGTATAAATATGGTCATTAAAGATAACGACCAAACATGTCAGCAATTTGTCTTTCATCACAAAAGTGGAAAAGAGTACCAGAAATGAATAATTTCCAAAATTCAATTGACTTTATTTAATATTTTTTAAAATAAAATAGATATTGTAAAAAAACTATCACTACCTGGTGGTAAATTTTAGCTTCCTTTTAATATGTATCACTAACACTTGTTTGTGTTGAAATAGCTTTGACACTTACCTTTGTGCCTTCAACAAATTTCGGTTCCAATATGTCAGTTCCAACCATAGGTATTCCTGTAAAAAATCTTTTGAAATTAGGATTAAAAAACACGGAATCTATTCATTATCAATCGTCCCCGGAAGAATTAGTGCAAGACAGCATTCGAATAGGAGAAGGAAAATTGAATGATACCGGTGCCCTGGTAATCCGCACCGGCGAGTTTACCGGCCGGTCACCGAAGGATAAATTCACTGTAAAAGATGAGACGACCGCTGATTCGGTACATTGGAATGATTTCAATATTCCCATTGAACCAAAATATTTCGATTTTATTTTTAAGAAAGTAACTGAATATTTAGATAAAATCCCTGAAATATGGGTGAGGGATTGCTATGCCTGTGCCGATCCCCGCTACCGGCTGAACATCCGGGTGATAAACGAGAAGCCCTGGAACAATCTGTTTGCCTACAATATGTTTTTAAGACCAACTGAAGAAGAATTAGAAAATTTTGAACCAGAATGGCAAATTTTAAGTGCCCCAGGTTTGAAACTTGACCCTAAAGAATGCGGCACCCGCCAGCATAATGCTGCTGTTGTTTCTTTCAAACATAAAATGATATTGATTGCAGGTACCGGCTATACGGGGGAAACAAAAAAAGGAATCTTCACTATACTCAACTACATTTTACCACATGAAAAAAATGTTTTGAGTATGCACTGCAGTGCCAACATGGGTGATGCTGGTGATACCGCTATTTTCTTTGGCCTGAGTGGTACCGGTAAAACAACATTGAGTGCTGACCCCAACCGCAAACTGATCGGTGATGACGAACATGCCTGGACATCTGACAATATCTTCAACTTTGAAGGTGGTTGCTATGCAAAAACAATTAACCTGACGGAAGAGAAAGAGCCGGAAATTTTTAATGCCATCCGTCCGGGTGCATTGGTAGAAAACGTTACTTTTCATCCCGGCACCAATAAAATAAATTTTGATGACGGTTCAATAACAGAGAATACAAGAGTTTCATATCCCCTGCATTTTATAAGTAATGCACTGGAACCATCTGTTGGTGGTTTACCAAAAAATATATTTTTTCTTACCTGCGATGCATTTGGTGTGTTGCCTCCTATTTCTAAATTAACACCCGGACAAGCCATGTACCATTTTATTTCCGGTTACACGGCTAAAGTGGCGGGAACAGAATTAGGTGTAACAGAACCAAAACCTACTTTCAGTGCCTGTTTTGGTGCACCATTCCTTCCTTTGCATCCCGGCAAGTATGCCCACATGCTGGGAGATAAGATGCAGGAACATAAAGTAAATGTGTGGATGATAAATACAGGCTGGACAGGCGGCCCTTATGGTGTGGGAAGCCGTATGAAATTAAAATTTACGAGGGCTATGATTACAGCTGCCCTTGAGGGAAAACTGAGCAATGTGGAATTTGAAACTGACCCTATTTTCGGTGTGGCCATTCCAAAAGAATGTGCCAATGTTCCCACGGAAGTGCTGAATCCTTTAAATACATGGGCCGATAAAACTGCTTTTACAGAAAAAGCTAAATATTTAGCAGGTTTGTTTGTCAGGAATTTTGAAAAATACGCCGATGGTGTATCTGCCGAAGTACTGGCGGCAGCACCGAAATCTTAAGATATCAACCCTGGATGGTTGTAACATTTCCCCGTATTGTCCCACCTAAAGCAGGGCAATACGGGTTTTTAATTTTATTTAACTGCCTGTTATGCAGCCTGTAAAACTTTTATAGCGACTTTACGTTGAATAAATGCCATGGAATATCCTGTAAAATTTTTTCTTTTGGGTTTGCTATTAATTCCCTCCACATTGTTCTCGCAGAGAAAGGAGGAGGAATTGTTAGCCTGGAGTGATTCCAACAGGCTTACCTGGGCAGATTACAAGGGCAAACCGGATAAGGAAAGTGATGCCGCCGCCTCTACTACTTCCTATCTCGCTATTGATTATACTATCAGGAGTAACAGTTTCAGTTATAAAATAGAATCCCGGTTTTCCAAAACCCGGTCCTGGGGTTTGCATAAAACTAACTATATATTACGCCATGAGCAGGGGCATTTTGATATTGCAGAAGTATTTGCCCGCAAGCTGCACAAAAAAATGAGTGAATATAAATTCAACAGGAAAACCTACCAAAAAGACCTGAAGAAAATTTATGACGAAGTGACAAAAGAAAAAGAAGAAATACAAAACAGCTACGATGAAGAAACTAACCACAGTATTAACAGAAAGAAACAGGCGGAATGGCTAAAAAAGATTGAAGAAATGCTTGACGAGTATGTAGCGTATTCCAATTATTAAAACAATCCATACAATTGCCCGTCCACTTTGCGGATGATCTCACCCAGGTCTTCATCCTTCTCACCAAATTTGTTTTTGTCAACATCAATGATGAGCAATGGGCCTTCTTTGTAACCGGCAATCCATTTATTATAATACTCGTTCAGTTTCTTTAAATAATCGAGCCGGATATTCTCTTCATATTCCCTGCCTCTTTTCTGAATCTGCCCCACTAGGGTAGGAACTGATGCATTCAGGTAAATCAGCAGGTCAGGC
>JANPMI010000119.1:0-26421 GCA_031422725.1 Chitinophagaceae bacterium
TACCGAGGTAACGCCTTTGCTGATATTCATACTGGTTTGTTTCATTTGCTCCTGGCCGGCCAGTTTGTAGAATATCCTTACTGTTATTGCCCTGATATCATTTTCTTTCAACTTATCCGGATCTGCTGTAAACTCCACACTATACTTTTTTATCGGCGCACTAAGGGGAACAACCGGCTGGTCGGAAGCTATCCAGTCTGTCTGCACGGTGGTTCCCCCAAAAAAATTCCATGCTGTTTTATATTCGTAATTCAGCCAGTTGCGGCGATCGTCATCCCCTCTCATCCATCCGTAAAGCATTCGGAAACTGTTGGCATTGCGGGTAAAATTAAACCGGTCCACCCTTACTTCTTTGGTGGTAATATCGCCACCGGCATGTTTTTTCCGCATCATTACGGTTACATAGTTAACATAGTTGGTAAACTCTTTGCTTATCTCCCCGTCGAGAAAACAAACGATTTCCCGCTGCACATAAAGAGGATCGAATGTGTTTATTTTTTTATAGCATCCTTTGCAATTTACCTTTCCGATATTATCACCAAAAGGCTCTGCAATAGTGGTAGTGAAATAGGTTTTTTTTGAAGCGCTGTACTGACCGCTATGCCGGATTTTTTTTTGCTGATAGGAGGCCACCACAGCAATGGAGGGAATTTCCTGTTCCTTTTTCTTTTCCGGTTCCACCATTGGTAAATCCTCGATGGGTTTATCAGCATTCCTATAGTTTTTAGGATCGCTGAAGGCGGGGCCTAATGCATCCGGGTCTCCCGTAGTTGGCTTTACTCTTGTGGGCTGCACAAAGGCTGAGGCAAGATCATCCGTTCCCCCACCTGCTGCTTCCACTTCCTTCCTGGCAGCGTCTGCGATATTTTTTTTATTTAATGCTTCTTTCTCCAACTCAGCTTTCCTTGCAGGGTTATTTTCCTGATCGGCTTTTTTTCTTGCATCGTCTGCTTCTTTTTCTTTTTGTGCCATGTTATTTTCAGCAGCCACTTTTTCTTTTGCTTCTTCTACTTCCTGAGCTTTTCTTTGTGCATCTTCATTAGCCTGAGCCTTACTTTGTGCATCCTGTGCAGTAGCTGCTTTTTGCCTGGCGGCTTCTGCCTCTTTTTCTTTTTTTGCCAGTTCTTCCTGAGCTGCTTTTCTCCGCAATTCGTTTTCTGCTCTTCGCTTCCTGTTTTCTTCATCCGCATTTTGCTGTTGCCTGAAATTCTCATCTCTTGTTTCTTTATTCCTTTTGTCCACCGCTTCTGTTTCTTTTGCAAGTTGCTCTGATGCCCTGTCTAAATAACTCTTTCCATCATTCATAGGTTTAGCAAGCTCTGCCCAGTTTGGCGAGCCTTCTGAGCCAAAAGGAACAAAACATAATTCCATAAATTTATTGGTAAGTACATCCAGCAGCTTTTCAGCTTTTGGATCTCCTTCTATTTCAGTAATCTCAAGTGACCCATTTTCTTTTAGCTCCTGTGTTGCCACCCCGATTTCTGCTTTAAGGATAGGAGTGGCTACTCCTGCATTAAAAATTTTATGCTTGTACACTTTGTCCCAATTCATAACAATCGTAAATCCGACCGGCGATTGATATCCCCCAATGGTCATATTGAGGTTAAAGCTTAAATCGGGGGTTGACATCTGCAAAGACTCCCACATAATTTTTGCATCTAATGAATCGAGGATAAATGAAACAGCTACATTATCCCCCTCTAATACCGGTGCAGGTCCAACACCCAATACCCTTTTTTGATTGGGGTCAGCACTGGATGAAGTGTTGGTAATAACACTTTTGGTTACCAGTGCCATTGTGCCACCACGATACACTACCGGCCCAACAATAACAGCATTGCGATTTATTTTCTTTACCTCCTGCCGGGCTTCTTCCAATTCTTCCGGCAGCACATGCAACCCAACTACCAGGTGCACATACCCGCCTGTTTTTCCGATACTAGTCAGTTCGTCAGGATTAGCAGAACTTTCGTTTGTAACATAGTATAAGAAAAGAAATTTAGGAGAGCCTGCCTCATCCTTTGCCAACCTTAGCTTATTAGGTAAATAATAATACTTATTGGAATCGTTCAGCATTCCGGGAAAAAGTTTCAGGTTTCCGGCTGTTACTGGTTTGTCAAGCAATATCTGCTGAACAAAATCTTTTTGAGCATTTGCCCCGGTTATAAAGAGCAGACAACTAATCAACATAACCGGTATGATCTTTTTATTTTTCATATTCATTTATTTAATAACGGCATAGTGATGAAACCATTAATTTAATTTAGGAACAGCCAATACTTCTTTAAACTGATCCAATACTTTATCTGTTGTTACTTTTCCATCAGTCCCGGGAGTAGTTATAGTTTTTGCTGTTTCAATTGCTTTTATAAAAAGTTCAGACGTCTTATTGCTCAGCTCATCGGGTATCACAGCATACACATAGTTATCATTAATCTTTGCACTCCAGGGCAATGCTAATTTGCCTTCCGTGGTATGATTGAAAACAAGACGATACACATAGCCACGGGTATCCCTGTCCATAAAAAGCATTTTACTTGCCAATGCCTGCCCCTGTGCCGGTGAAACATTTATGTTTTCTTCTATCTCCTGGTCATATTTTTTATATCGCACCTGTAATGTAACTCTGCTAATACCGGTGGTTTTTAATTTTTCCAAATCTGCCTCAAACTCAACTGTTCTTGGTGATACCGGCGGCCTGAGTGTTACCGCTTCCATCTGGCCTTTTTCCCATTTTGGAGTGGCAGGATATACATTGCCTCCCCGCAGGCTCCATTGTGTCATGTACTCATACATATCTGCGTTACTGTCATCGCCTGCAGCATAGGTCATAGAAGTAGTGATGCCTTTTTCCGTCATGTATTGTTTATCAATAGTTCTGCGATCAATAAAATCATTGCCGCTGTTACGTTTCTTTTTTACATTAACAGTAACGTAGTTGACTTCCTGATCAAACATTTCTTTTGCTTCGAGGTCAAGCACAAATCGAATATCCATGTGCTTATAAAAAATATCTCCAAGCAACACACTTGTAACACAGTTTTTATTATCCTTTACCTCATCGTACCAGGTGGCCAGGTTTTCCGTTATGAAATACTCTTTGCTAACCATAAGCCCAATACTTAAATCAAGGGTCTGCAGTCCCCGTTTTTCCATCTGTTGAATTTTCTTCTGGTAGTATTGATAATTAGGACTTTTAGCATCCAGTGCGTCGGTAACTGCCTTTTGTTTTTCTGCCACTGCCGCTGCATCTGTGGATATTAAAGGTTCATCATCCAATTCAAGGGTCTTACTTATCATATCTTCAATAATCTTAAAGAAAGCATCCCTGATAGCAGTAATTCTTTCATCAGAATAGCTTTCTTCGAATATGATCTGAACATTTTTATTTGTTACACTGACAGATGTTTCGGAGGAGCCATCTGTCCTTTTGATGTTTGTAACTACTTCATCTGGTCCGAAGAGGGATAAGCCTATTAAATCAAAAAGACCAGTGCCAATTTTCGTTTCAGTGTTTGTTTTTTTGGTGGAAGAATAAGTTTGAACAGCTTTTGCAATTCTTGACCAGTTAATAACCACTTTTCCTTTGCAGGCAGGAACCCGGGCCTGGTATTTATATTTCAAGGTAATGGATAAGTCTGTAATTGAAGTTTTGCCACCACCATTAGATGATTTATCAAATGTGGCTGCCAGCAACTGAGATCCATATTTGGTTAGATTGGCAGCGGCAGCAATTTTTTGTCCTGGTAACAGGGGTGCAATACCACCTGTAATCAGTGACCGGGTAAAATCTTTATTATCTTTTGCAACCGTAGCAGATATAATACTAAAGGATTCACCATCTGCCTGCTGGAGCATAACCGGCCCCATTACTTTTGCTCCCTTAACTTTCCCTTGTAATAATGTTTCGCATTCTTTCCTGAGTTCTTCTGTCAACCCCCATTCCATTAAAAAGTGAAGCAACGCTCCGCTGATTCCTCCCTGGTCGTCTCTTTCTTCAGTTACATATTTCAAAAAAAGAAATTGCGGCACACCCGTATCTGGTCTTTTTGACAACCGTAAATTAACCGGTAAATAGTAATACTCATTATCTTTTGCGGCAACAACATCTCCTGGCTTATCAAGAAAGTTGGGGGAAGTTGGCTTAACCAGTGTTGGCAACTTCCTGGCTACGTTGCCTTGTTGTATTCCTTTAAGCTGCTGATGAATGGGCACAGCACTGATAACAGCCGGTTTAAAACCGGCCGGGTAAATCCGGCCTGCATCTGTATAACTATACGCTTTCCCAAATAAAATTACTTTCATCCCATTCTTCAGCGTAATCTCCTGTATGTTGAATAAATCCACAGGAGGTTGTGCCCTGACGTTCGACAGGATCATATAAAAACACAGGAGTAACAAATACTTCTTATTCATATAGAATTAATTTAGAGATTATACTTTTCATTTTAATGGTACTGTATCAATAAATATTATTCCCATTTCTGTTTCGCTAGTTGCCGTTCTTATTGCCCCATCTTTTAGCTGCCAGCGAATTGAATATTTATATCCATACTGACCGGTGGGGAGAGTAATATCAAATTTCTTTTTTGAAAGATCCTCTCCGGGTTTTACCGTTGTTTCAATTATTTTGTTGGTATCAAAAAATAGGTATTCCACTTTCACTGTTGCTGCTCTCACATTTTTAATTCGCAGAGAGTCAGCATCGGCTTCCAGTTGTATTTCCCTTCTTTCGTAAGGTGTCAGCAGATTTATCATGGCTGAGTTTTGCTGATGCCACCCCGTTTCCCATGTTTTTCCGCCTCTGAAGCTAAACTGGGCGTTATAATCATAATTCAACCAGGCCATACGGTCAGTATCACCTACTGAACCATAAGTTAGAAAAACATTATTGCCCTTATCGAGCAGATGTTTGGTTATGTTCACTTCTTCCAGTGTGACAGTTCCATTCTGATGCTGCTTTCGCAATTGTACAGTTACACTATTAATCAGTTTGTCAAACTCAGGTAACAACGAACCATCTACACCAACTGCAATACGTCTTTTTTGAAAATCAACATCGAATAGTGAGACTGTTTTAATGTATTCATCGCTTTGTCCAAATTTTTTATAAAAATCGCCGATATTAAAAGTGATATAGTGATGGCGGTCTGTTGAACTACGGCTATTAAAATTGAGTACACTGAAACCGCTGGTCTGGATGTTTTTCTTTTTATATCCGGCATGGCCGCCAAAGGGAAAATACTTTCCGGTTGAGAAGCTATTGTCCTTATTGCTGAACAGGTTGTTCATTAATGCGTCAAGTGGATCTCCTTCGCCGGCAGGTGCTTGTTCGGGTTCTATCTTTTGAAACATCATTTCGGTTAGTTTGGCGTAAGCTCCATCTACTATCAATTGCATCTTCGCATCTTCACCTTCTGTTACTAAAGTAATAGCCCCTGACCTGCGCATTTTTTCATACTCCAATTCCAGTTCAGCACCTATATAATAGATTTTTAGACCGGCATCAATTTTTTCGGCTATGTGTACTTGTTCCCAATCAACTGTCAATTTTGCTTTGTATGCATCCATCAAACCGGAAAAGGTCATGTCGAAAATAATGGACACATCCGGTGTGGGCATTTTCAGACTTTCTAATAATAGTTTGGAACGTTCAGCATCTATCTCAAATGACAGGGCAATTCTTGAGCCCTGCAAAACCGGTGCGGCACCTATTGACATCAACTTTCTTTCTGTGACACCATTTTCCGGGTTGATAATAGAAGATACCAGTGCATACCGGCCTTCTTTAAAAATAACAGGGCCACCGAGTTTGATATTTTTATTATCTAATATTTCTTTCAGTTTTTCTTCTGCCCTTCGTACTTTTTTTTCATCAGTATCATATGAAACCAGAAAATGAAGTACAGCTCCCCCTGCTGCTTTTGTAATTGTATTATCCTTGTCAGCTGGTGTATCATCTTTATCACTAACATAACGGATAAAAGAAAACTGGGGCTTGTTCTCATCGTTTGTTGCCAGTAAGCCCCTGTCGGGTAAATATAGCCAGGTGGAAGAATCGGTTGTCAGAGGAAAACACCAAAGCCCTTCTGCCCTAACGCCTCTGTCAATAGAAATTGGTTGTGCGTTAAGGTTGACAATGATGAATAGCACCGTAATCAGCACTATCATTTTTCGAGTTATTCCTATCGTCAATTGCTTCTTCATTCATTATGTATCATCTACTAATAAATTTATCTGCCGGAGGAAGAGAAAGAACAAGATGGTTTGATGTCATATAAGTTACTTCTGATTTTGCCTCTCCTTTATTACTGTGCCAGGTTGACTGATATCCTACTTTAATTCCCTTATCATGATAGAGTGCTACTTTATTAGTAGAGCTTTTATCCTCTGCCCGAAGAATGACTGTCCTTATCACTTTTGCATCACCTCCCTGCATACTCACAAAATTTATACTGGCCGATGCAATACCATTAATGAGAAATTCTTTCCTGTCTGCATCCAGCTCTGCATATTCTTTTACCAGCGGAGGCATCAATGAAACAGCCGGGTCGCTGCTTTTTATCCATTGACTTTCATTTGCAGGAAAACGAATTGGATTTGTTCTGCCTTTAAAACTCCATAATACCTGGTATTCATAACCAAGCCAGTCTGCTGTTTTAATTCCCAACCGTGGATAGGACAGCTCTTTCAACGTAATACCTTTTTTCAGGTCACTGCCATTAATGATAAGCTGTGAAGTCACATCACTTTGGCCATTGCTGTATTTTTTTCTGAAATTAACAGCAACAAAATTGACAATGTCATCAAAAGCATCTACAAAATCACCATCTACCTGGAAATTGATACTGCGGTGCTGGTAGGTTTCATCATCAATATTGATAATGCGGAAGTAGCGGGTATCTTCTCCCAATTTTGCATACAATCCACCGAGATTACCAGCGGTGTGAAAGGGAACTTTGATCGTAGTTGATTTGCTGAGATTCAGGTAAAATTTATTGGAACGAACATCTTTAATATCTTTTAAAATATATTGGTTATCGGTGCGATATTGCGGATTATAATTTTTATCTCTTTTGGGTGAGAATAATCCAAGTATAGGTAATGAGTTGTTGATATCAGCTATGCCTTTGGCTATATTGCTCATTAACCCTGTATCTTCCTGCTTTCCCTGATCCCTGAAACCAAGGTTGGGATCTACTCTTTCCGGTTCTTTTGACCAGCCTGTTTTTGTATCAAACATTATTTCTGTGAGCTTAGTGGTAACAACACCTAAGATGCCATCCATATCACTTGTCTTAACACCTAAACCTGCTGACCTGTCGAATACATCTACCTTGATACCACCATTTTTTATCATTTCATCCACCACCTGCCGCACCTGATCTTTGTTGTACCCTGACTGTTTATTCATAATCTTACTGAGATGAGTATAGACCACACTCATTTCTGCAGTAACCACTGCATTGTATGCCCTTACCGCTGCTTCATAATAGCCGTTAACGGCAATTGAGACGTCAGAGGTTGGCCCAGTGAAAGAATTCCATAATAAAGTAGAGCCTGTAGAGTTTAAGAGAGCCGCCACTGCCGCCTTTGAACCGGGTGTAAACGGTGCATACCCCGATGTAACCAGGGAACGGGTCATTGCATCTTTACCATCTTTATTACTTAATACAGCTGAAACAACTTCAAACCCTGGTCTTATATTTTCATCCCCTGTAGCTTTAGATTCCATTAATGGAACAGCTCCTCTGATTTTCGCTCCCGGTATAATTTTTTGCAATTCCTTTTCATATAATTTCAATAAGGAATCAGGAATTGAAAACTCTACCAGTGCATGTAGTAAGCCACCGCTGTTTTCAGTCCTGGCACTTGTGTATTTCAGGCATAGAAATTCAAAGGTTCCGTCCGACCTTGTTGCAAGGCGTGGAAATCGGGGCAGGTACTGATATTCCATCGTATCCCGGCTGTTCTGTAAAAATGTAAGCCCCTGAATATGTACAGCCCCTTCATCATACTTCACTTGTGCTCTTCCCACCAGGCAGGTAAGCAGCAAAAGAATGAAAGACAGTTTTCTTATCATCAGCATAATATTGATTTTTATCTCAGTAATTATTGTTCTAATTCCATTGGCTTTACAATTCTTTTTTCCGGTGGTGATGTTATGTCGAGTATATCACTCCACTCTTTTCTTTCTATCCACTCAGTAGCTGTTGCCTCGCCGTCATTATTTATTTCGGTAACACGGTAATAAAACGGTTTGTCAAATTTTACTGCATAAGCAAACCGAATGGTCCTTGCATACACATCCGGCTGAACCTGCTTAAATGAGCAGGTCGTCGTTATTTCTGCCCCGCTGACACTGGTGGCTTTGATTTCAATTTTTTTTTGATCTAAATCCGGCCGGAGTTCATTATTAAAATCATAGCAATAAACATCAAACAAGGCATACCGGGCAGGTACTCTTTCGTTTATATCCACTTTCTGAATTGTAGTTGGCCATCGGTTTATATCTACACCAAGACCAATGGCATCTGCTTTGATAAGTGTTATTCGAAGTGCGGTATCCTTTGCAGGATTAATTTCATTTTTAAAGTAATCAGCTACTTGTTTCCTCATTTTACCCCGGCCTGCTATACTGATATCCGTACCTGTCTTTTCTGCGAAGGCCGTATAAATAGCATACGAAAAGCTCATGGCTGACTGGTTATTTTTCAGTGCCGTTTCAACCAATTCTGCATCTATGTTACTGAGACGGAGTGAAACAGTTCTTTCATTCCAGTAACTGTTATTGACAGGTGAATTTTCATCAGTAGCTTCAGTGAGATTCACTTTGACAAGGCTGACGGAATCAGTTCCTGCGAATAGAGTATTGGAAGCAGCAAATACGAGTACGGAAAAAAATTTTCGAACTGGCAGCATTTGTAATTCTGCGGATGCGTTTATTGTTTTCAGGGATGTTTTCAGCTCTGATACTTTTTTTTGCTGCGAACCATCCACCGCTATTTTAAACTGTAACAGGTTATTAAACTTCATTGTGCCGGCATCACCTGTACTTTGTTTACCAGTGTAACGCATCTGGGTTAGCGTTAAAAATGGTTTGCCAAAAGCATCTGTTACTAATACATAATCGAAAGGGGTGTAGTAATAGAGATTCTTCCTCTTTATGTCTTTGTAAACTATCTCTTTCCCAATCATAAAAGATGTGAGCAAAGATGGCTGCGCATTGCCTGCAACAGAAAATACCGCTGTTATAACGAGAAGGGGATTAATATGATTAATAAAGATTTTCATAGTGTTTTGAAATCACTAATTAATTCCTGGAATAATGCCTTTAAAGATTTCTATCACCCTGCTTTTACCAAGCAACACTTCCTTTTCGGATGTCTTTATCCATTTATCGGACAAGTAAAACTCCCCATCTGTTGAGGACACTTTGATATTAAATTCAAAATCGGGTGAACCGCCTTTTGGTATAAATAAAGGGCCGACCAGAAAATTTTTACCTGGTTCATTGGTAATATTAAGGACAGGCAGTTCTTTTACCATTTCACCTTTAGGATCAACCTGGCTGCTGCGGACATAAATCATAAAATAGTCTGCCTTCAACGTGTCAAATACAGCTTTTGGAATAATAAATTTGATCTGCTGTACCGTACTGCCCGATACACCATCAGTAACGGCAGTTATTACTGTGTCATTGCACTCACGGCAGTCCATTACGCTATAGTCAAGCCACATTACTGAGGAAGGGTCATTATCAAGCCAAAGAGGCACAGGGTTGTTTTCAAACGACACACTTGCCAGTGATGGAACTTCCATGTTGTCCATTGACCAGGAATAAATAATTGGGTTGTTCCCTTGTTTAGATTGTTTCAACACATGCAGGTACTTCAACCTTAAAGGATAAGAGGTAGCATTTTTCCATTCCTTTGTACGCCATGTAAGGGGTTCAAGGTTCATTTTTCCGAACGGCCGGGTGTCGGCCAGGGAGATACTGGCAGGAATTTGCTGCTCAGTTATTTCTTCATTTTTTGGTTTTAATATGACAGAAGCAACAATTCCTTCACCTGATGTCAATGCAGTTTGAATAAATTCTTTTGTGTCAGAGTTAGTGCTCCAGGCTACTTTTATGGTGTTTGTAAAATCGGTACCTGATGTAACAGTTATTTTTTCCGCTGGAATATTGTATAATGCACCCAGTGTGTTCTGAAAGGTAGTTTGAATGTTTTCACGAAGAGGCAGGGGTCTTATATCTTTAAAATTGGGGAATTTTGATTTTAGTAATGCCCTTACAAAGCTTTTTTCCTTACTACTGATACCCGCCGTTAAAATGGCCGACATATTGACCGGGGCATCAGCATTTGCGTCAGCCTCCGCTTCAGTTTGTTTTCCATAGGAAATAGTGAGCCCATATCCCTTTTTAGCTTTTACAGCCGGATCCCATATAAGGTGAAAATCGGCCGGAAGAAAATAATAGAGTCCTGAATTCGGATTTTTATCAGGGATAACAGTCATATTAATATTAGAGATTTCCTGTGGATCTTTGAAATCAATAAGATTGTCAACCGCTATCCCATCCCATAAATTCACTATGTCACTAGCACCAGGCCCCAATGGTTCTGTACTTACAGGGCCCGGAGGAGTTTTTTCAGGCATCACAAACAACCATTGGTCAATAGTATGGATTTTTGGATCAACTTGTCCGGGTTGTATCTGCCGCATAAACGTGTAGTCATAAGTTTTCCTGTTGGTTGAAAAAAAAGATTTAATCAGGGTAGTGATCTTAACAGCCATTTCATTGTTATTGAGCAGCGTAATATCTAATTCAGACTTTGTGTTGACCGTTTCAGCCTTACCGTCTCCCGCAAATTGTGCCCTGAACTTATTGGGACTGATAGTTGTCAGTGGGGCACTTGCAGGAGTTTCTCTCGAACCGCTCCGCCAGTACAAGCTGATATGATTATTATTAGTAATAATCATCCTGCTGTATCCATTGGTAGTAGTGACCTTGTTTACCCAGGTGCCGGATACATTATCAAAGGCATAAAATTTTTTGTAGGAAACTCTTTCCGTAAAAGAATTTCCACCAGTCGTTTTGACAGGAGGTTTCCTAATTTTTTCATCCGTGACATTCAATAATGCTTTATTAAACCGGATATTTTTTGCTGGCATTACGCCATTATCCGATGAAGGGTTTAAATTAGCAGCAACACCTACCGGTTGGAGCACTGCCCGGATAAGCATATTTGAATTAGAAGCGGAAGGGCCTCCTTCCATTTTCCATTTTTTTCGAAGAGAAAAAACTTTCACCTTGCCGCCTCCATCGGGTTTCCTGGCAATATCAATACGTAAATATTGCGACTCCTGTAACGATTCTTTGGGCACTGTAGAATTTAATCTGAGTACACATTCAGCCGGAGAATTGCGACCGGGCTGAGAAAATTTTACAATCTCTACCTGCGTCTCCCGCTGGCGGGATTCTGTCATCGTCGATACGGTGAAATAAGCATTCGCAAAATTTGTATAATATATTTTTAGTCTTATCTCTTTTTCATAGTCTTCTATTACAACTACACTGTCTATGGTACCATCAACCGATCCTCCCAGCCGTCCAATCAACGATTCAAGTGCAGTGCCAAGATCATCAACTTTGGTTAGTTTTTTGTTTTGCAGCCCACTGAAATTTTGAGCAGTACAAATAGTAGTGCAAAAAAAGGCGAGCATTCCAATAAATGCAATTCTATTGATCATAAATCAAGTTTGAATAGTGATGCTACTTAATGGAGCCAGTTTGCAGTTTCGGTGGGGCGGGATCGGTGAAAAAACGTTATAGTAATTTACTATTGTTTTATAAAAACCCGCAACAGCTTGCTGGTGCTATTTCACCAGCGGTGGGAGGCATTTCATTAAAGGCAGAAAAGAGGAAGAATTTAACTCTTGAATTTTACTTCACACAGAAATAAACCATGAGCAGGTACTGCAAAACTGGCTTTGGTGCAATCTTTTGCCTCAATAATAGTTCTGAATTCAGTTAATGATATTTTTCCCCGGCCCACTTTAAGCATCGTGGCGGTTAAGGCCCGGACCATACCCCGCAAAAAACGGTTAGCCTTAACGTTATAAACCAGGCAGCTGTCCTTCCAAAACCATTTACTTTCTGCTACCTGGCAGACAAAAGTTTTGACCTGGGTGTTACGTTTGGAAAAAGAAGTGAAGTCAGTGTATTCTTTTACAATATCGGCAGCCTGCTGCATTTTTTCTACATCAAGCTTGTAAGGAAAGAAGAAAGCAATCTCTTTCAGAAACGGATCTTTATGACGATAGATATAATAGCTATATTCCCGGGTAAGTGCATCAAACCTGCAATGTGCTTCAGCGGCAACAGGTGAAATTTTTTTAGCAACAATATCGTCAGGAAGAATGGCATTTATCTTATAAATAAAGTTTGCCTCACTCTCTATCCCTCTCCATTGATTGAAAGGGAGGAGGGTATCAAAATGAAAAAAATTTTGCAGGGCATGCACACCTGCATCTGTTCTTGAGGAGCCAACCAGGGTGATGTGATTTCTTTGTAAGATTTCAAATGCCTTTTCTACTTCTGCCTGAATGGTGTTTGCATTTTTCTGCGATTGAAAACCACTATAAGCAGTGCCTTTGTAGGAAACCTCTAAAAAATAACGAAACATAATAATTAGTTACGAAGCATAGCCCGGAAACGATTAATGTAATACTCTTCGGTCAGTGTTGTCTGCAGGCCGTTAAAGTTTTCCGCATCTGACACATGAATGTACGCTGCGTCAAAAAACTTATACTTTCCTTCATCATTTAAAAACATGCTGCTGAGGTTTTTTATCTGTGCCGTGGAAAAACATTTTGTTTTGAAATGCTTCCTGGCCTCACCGATCATATCCTCATCACTTTTGGCGGCTGCCATTTGCTTACGCAGTTTAAAAAAATCATTTTCTGCTGCTACAACTGCGCATTTGTTATTTGATGCAGGTTTTATAACAGGTGTTTCTCTACTTTCAGATTTAATGGCTGTTGTGGCCGCTGTATCAATAGCAACTGTTTCAATAAATTTTTTTTCTTCTTTCACCTCTTCCTTAACTACTGCGGGAATATTTACTGGTTTGGGATTAGGAATAATGAGCCTGATGGTATCCTTTATTCCATTGTCATAATCATCTATAAAAACAAGACCAAAGCCTTCTGTTGTAGAACTTTCTGACCATTTTTTTACCTGGGATGTTTTGTATATTCCGGTAGCTGAAGTTGCTGCCTCTTCAATTTTAATAACAGGTTGCTCTTTAGTTTCTGCTTTTGGCACTTCCAATTTGTCAACAGGCTGTTCTGTTACTTCAACGGGTTTTGGCACCACTGTTTCTTTTACGGCTATTTTAGGTTCTTCTGTTTTTACTGCCGGTTGCTCATTTGTTTCAACCGGTTTTGTGGTAACTGTTTCTTTTGCCTCAACTTTGTGTTCTTCTTTTTTAGCCACAGGCACTTCAACCACATCAACGGGTCTTGCGACAACTATTTCTTTAGTCTTAAGAAGGGGTTCTTCTTTTTTAACTACAGGTACTTCAACAACCTCAACAGGCTTTGTTACAACGGGTTCTTTAATTTCTGCTTTTGGCTCCTCTTTTACTACCTCCTGCACTACAACTTCAGCTTTCTTTTCTTCTATTTTTGCCGGTACAGGTTTTTCTTTCAAAGAAGGATCATCAGCCGCTTTGGCAAGTATATCTGTAAATGCTGAAACATCTTTATTCTCTGTTCCGGGCTTTTCCTCTATACTGGCTTTGCCTGTTACAGCCATTTGAACTGACAAGGTTTGCAGGTCAAAAAGGCCCCAGCCCTTTTCCGCAAAATTTTTCAATAAATAACCATGATCTTTTCTATTAACTGAGACAGTAAAATTTTGTTCTGGCCATTTATTCTGAGGAAAGCCAATGCTAAAACTGTAACTGCTATCATGCAGCTTAGAAAGAATAACATATCCTGAAGCAGAAGAGCTATAGGTTTTTTCGTTCATTCTTACGAAAAAAGGCTGTTCACTTTCCGTCTGGACATACACAAAATATACTTTTTGAGAGGAGGCCGTAAATAGAGCCAGCGAAAACAACAGGCATAAGTGAAGTTTTTTCATTTTTCCGGTATTGGGTGTTAAAAACAAATTTACTCAAATCCCCCGACTTTTATCAGCACAGCTGCAACATCTTGTTAAATACAGTAACCTCCGGTCATTTTAATACGTCAGGGAATGGCCGGGTATCCTAAATTTGCGGCACTTAAATTATTTATATGAAGAAAATATTGTTTTTTTTGTTTCTGATGGGGTCATGGGGTATGTTATTTGCCCAGCCAGCTAAGGATACGTCATGGAAAAAAGAATACCGGGAAACAGCCCCCAAAATTAATAATCTGTTGCATACCAGGCTGGAAGTAAAACCTGATTTCAGCAAGTCATACCTGTATGGTAAAGCATGGTTAACTCTCCGGCCACATTTCTACAATACTGATTCATTAAACCTTGATGCGAAAGGAATGGAGTTGAAGAAAGTAGCTATTGTTAAAGGTTCTCAGCAAATTCCGTTGAAATACGAGTACGATGAGTGGAATCTTAAAATTAAACTGGACAGAACTTACAAATCAAACGAAACTTATACCATATATATAGATTACACCGCCAAGCCGGATGAATTTGAAGAAAAATACGGGCAGGGAGCCATGCTCGGTATTAAAGGGATGTATTTTATCAATCCGAAAGGAGAAGATAAAGACAAACCAACCCAAATATGGACACAGGGCGAAACAGAATCAAGTTCGGCCTGGTTTCCGACTATTGACAGAACAAATCAGCGATGCACTCAAGAACTTACTGTTACTGTAGATAATAAATATGTTACGCTGAGCAATGGAAAATTAGTATCCCAAAAGAAGAATGCTGATGGCAGCCGCAGCGATTACTGGAAAATGGAGTTGCCCCATGCACCTTATCTATTCTTTTTAGGGGTGGGAGAATATGCAGTAGTAAAAGATAAATGGAGAGATAAAGAAGTAAATTATTATGTAGAAAAAGAGTATGCATCTGTAGCCAAAAAAATATTTGGCAATACACCTGAAATGATGACATTTTTTTCTAAAATTACCGGCGTTGATTATCCGTGGATTAAATATTCGCAAATAACCGGCAGAGATTATGTAGCCGGTGCTATGGAAAACACTACGGCTACTATTCACCAGGAAAGTGCACAGCAGGATGCCAGAGAGTTAGTTGATGGAAACAATTGGGAAGGAACTATTGCTCATGAATTATTTCACCAGTGGTTTGGTGATTATGTTACTACTGAAAGCTGGAGCAACCTGACCCTGAACGAATCATTTGCCGATTACAGCCAGACATTGTGGGATGAATACAAATATGGCAAAGATGCAGGAGATGCAGAAAATTTTTCGGGCATGCAGGGCTATCTTAATAGTGGAAGTGATAAGAAGAACCTGGTTCGTTTTCACTATGAAAGCCGTGAAGACATGTTTGATGCAGTGAGTTATCAGAAAGGTGGCCGGATATTACACATGCTGAGGAATTATGTCGGGGATAGTGCTTTTTTTAAAGCCATGAATAATTATTTAACCACTAATAAATTCAAATCGGCTGAAGCACACCAGTTGCGCCTTGCCTTTGAAGAAGTAACAGGCCGTGACCTGAACTGGTATTTTAATCAATGGTATTTTGGCAACGGACATCCAACTGTGGATATTGATTATATATATGACGATGCAGCTAAAAAAGTAAATGTAATTGTTAAGCAAACGCAGAAAACTGACAAAATTTTTAAACTGCCTTTAGCTATTGACATTTACGAAGGAACGAATAAAGTACGGTACAATGTATGGGCTGATAATGCCATTGACACTTTTACCTTCGGTTATACAAAAAGGCCTGACCTTGTAAATGTAGATGCTGACAAAATAACCTTATGGAATAAAAAAGACAATAAGACACTTGATAATTATATTCACCAGTATAAGTATGCAGGAAATTTTCTTGACAGAAGAGAAGCTATAGATTTTGCTTCCCGCAAATTAGATGACCCTAAGGCGGTAGAACTTTTAAAAACAGCACTGACAGATAAATATCATGGCCTCCGAAATTTTGTAATAAGCAGAACGGACCTGAGGAAAGAAAACGTAAAAAATGGTTTTGAACCTGTATTACTAACTATTGCAAAAACTGATAAACAGGCAACTGTAAGAGCTGCTGCCATTCAAAAATTAGGTGAGTATAAAAAGCCTGAATACATTGCTTTGTTTAAATCTGCCACAAACGATTCATCTTATACCGTTGCAGGGAATGCCCTGACAGCTTTGGGGAAAGTGGATCCGGCACTGGCAACTGCCGTTGCAAAACAGCTTGGTAATAAACCTACCAAAGGAAATTTGCAGGAAGCTATTATGAATGAAATAGTAAAATCAGGTGATGAAAGCATGGCTGATAAAATTATTGGTGATTTTGCAAAAATGCCAATGAGTCAGGCTAAGTTTCAAATGCTAAACACCCTGAGTACTTACTTATCAGCTATTAAAAACCCTGAAAAAGTAAAGTGGGGAGTGGATGAGATTGTAAAATTCAGGGATAAGGTTCCGGAAGGTTTCAGAAATCAAACAAATCCTTTTATAAATGGAGTTATTCTGAAAGGTATTGCAACAAATAAAGAGAAAGAGGCAAAAGAAAATGCAGGTAATGCAGCTTTGCAGGAATTAGCAAATTATATCAAATCAAAATTACCGGAAGAAGATAAGAAAGGGTTTTAAAATGTCGGATATTGAACAATGAAACTATAAGAACGCCGAAGTAAAATACTTCGGCGTTTATGATTTATGACGGTGAGAATAACATCACCTCTTGAACCTTTTCTCCTTCACCATTTGACATTCCTTGTTCGTCTGTTCGACATTCATCACCAACTACCACTGGCACCGCCGCCGCCGAAACTACCTCCGCCAAATCCTCCAAAACCACCGCCACCACTGCTTCCTCCGCCAGACCATCCACCGCCACTACCATTGCCACTGCTACCAAGCATACTGCCTATTATCCATCCGGCTCCTGACATCACACCTCCACCTCCTTTTCTTCCGCCACCCAATCCTCCGAAAATCAGGAACAGTACGATTAAACCAATGATAGAGCCTAAACCGGTTCCTTTTTTCTTTTTATTGCCGTAACCTGCCGGTGCCTTGTATTCACCTGCCACTGCCCTGATGATATCATCGGCGGCACGGTCAAGTCCACGATAATAATTGTCTTCTTTAAAATAAGGAGTTATCGAGTTATCAATAATACTCTTCGCCGTAATATCCGGGATAGCACCTTCCAATCCATAGCCTACTTCAATCCGGATCTTGCGGTCATCCTTTGCTACCAGTACAATTATTCCGTTACTAAATTCTTTTCCGCCAATCCTCCATTTTCTGCCGAGGGCTAAGCCATATTCCGATACATCATACCCACTGAGAGTTGGAATGATTACAACAGCAATTTGTGTGGAAGTGCTGTCATCATACAACACTAATTTATTTTCCAGTGCCTGTACCTGTGCAGGAGTAAGCGTATTGGTATAATCATTAACTAATTTGGGAGGACTGGGCCTTGCAGGAATTTCTTTTTCGATCTGTGCCCGGACACAAAAGGATAAAAGAAAAAATATGGCGGTTAAAAAAAGTTTCATGAAAATTTATCTGCCAAATTGAATATCATCGGAAAGTTCATTTTTATCCTTATCAGTGTAAGGAAAGAATTGATGGAGAGCCTGGCCAATATCCTCTACACAACCTGCAATACCCATTGCATAATTGTCCCGGTTAAAATCCCTCATCATTTTAATTACCTCTGTGTTCCAGTAATCAGGCCCCACTTTCCGATGAATGCCTTCATCGCCGAATACGGCAAACTGGTGATCCTTTATTGCCACATAGACCAGCACAGCATTCCTTTCTTCAGTAGCCTGCATTCCCATTTCTGCAAATAATTCAACAGCCCTGTCCAGTGCATCCATATAGCTGCACCAGCTTTCTACATACACTTTTACTTCTCCGCTGGTAGAACGTTCAGCATTTTGTATAGCTGAAACAATCAGGCGTTGCTCTTCTGCACTGAAGAATTTTTTCTTCCGTTTAAAAAGGGAAAACATGCCGGTTCTGTTATTTAATATTAAAATTCACATCGGGAGCTTTGTCAGAACCAGGATCGGATTTGTAAAAGGCTTTTTCTTTGAAGCCGGCTATACCTGCAATCAGGTTTTTGGGAAACCTTTTCACATTAAGATTATAAGACTCTACTGATTTGTTATAATCCTGCCGGGCCACATTGATACGGTTCTCTGTTCCTTCGATCTGTGCCTGGAAATCCTGGAAGGATTTAGTGGTCTTGATATCCGGGTAATTCTCTACATATCCCATCAATCTTGAAAATGCACCCTGCATTTGTCCCTGTGCCTGCTGGTATTTATCAAGACTTGTCTGGTCATCCACATTGACAGTAGTAGAGCCGAGTTTTGCCCTTGCTTCCACTACATCCTTTAAAAGTGATTTTTCAAAATTTGCAGAGGCTTCGATAGTTTTAATTACGCTGCTGTAAAGATCGGTACGTCGCTGGTAATTCGTTTCCACATTACCCCAGGTTTTTTTTACGTTTTGATCGCCTTTTACTAAACTGTTATAACCATTGCATCCCCATACACCTAATATAAGTACCAGGCCAAGGATGATGTATAAACTAAGATTGCGGGTTCCTTTCATTGTAGTATTTTTTTAATGAGACAGTAAAATTAGTATTTTCAACAGTCCGGCAAGGTAATATTTCGGTTGGTCGGGTAGTATAGCCGGTGAAACAACAATTTTGGCAACTCTGCGGCATGATTTTAGCGCCGCTGACAACAAATTTGGCCTTTATGAATGTGGCAAAAAAAGTATCCGCTGTTGCCCTGTTAGCACTGGTGGCTTTTTCCCAGTGCAAAAAATCAGGTAACAACAATGGTAACAATAATCCACCACCCGGACCAGTTACCATTAAAGATTCGGTGATAGTACAAGGATTAAATTATCCCTGGGAAATTTTATGGGGCCCCGACAATTTTATCTGGATGACGGAGCGAAGCGGAAAGATAAGCCGGGTGAACCCTGCTACAGGAACTGTTTCTTTATTACATACTGTTACAGATGTGGTATCAACCGGAGAAGGCGGGTTGCTTGGTATGGTTTTACATCCAGGTTTCCCCGCAACACCGCATCTATTTGTTGCCTACAATTATACTTCCGGCGGGTATAAAGAAAAGATAGTACGATTTTCTTATACCGGAACAACACTCACCACCCCGGTAACGATTATTGAAAACATTGCAGCATCCTCTATTCATAATGGTTGCCGGCTTTTGATTACTCCTGATTTGAAATTATTTATCACAACAGGTGATGCTGCCAACCAGGCACTACCGCAAAATACTTCGTCTGCCAGTGGAAAAGTTTTACGGCTGAATCTTGATGGCAGTATTCCGGCTGATAATCCCGTTGCAGGAAATCCTTACTGGAGTTTCGGCCACCGAAATCCCCAGGGCATGGCATATGCAAATAATATTTTGTATAGCAGTGAACATGGCCCAAGCAGCGATGATGAATTGAATATTATTGAAAAAGGAAGAAATTATGGCTGGCCTAATGTACCCGGCTTTTGTGATGCAGGAGCTGAACAAACTTTCTGTGCGGCTAATAATGTTAAAGAGCCATTGAAGGCATGGACACCAACGGTGGCAGTTTGTGGTTTGGATTACTATAATAACAACCTGATACCACAATGGAAAAATTCATTGCTGATGGTGGCATTGAAAGAAGCCCGTCTTTACCAGATGAAACTAAATACTTCCTTCACAGGCATCACTGAAACGAATGAGTATTTCGTCAATACTTATGGAAGGATGAGAGATGTATGTATTTCTCCTGCCGGGCAAGTTTATATCTGCACCAGTAATGGAGGCAACAATGATAAAATCATTGAAGTAAGGAAACAATGATTATAAATGTGTCAGACACTCTGCGATCCTTCGACAGGCTCAGGACAGGTCATCAGACACAGCTGCAATTCCAGGCAGCGTTTTCCCTTCAAAATACTCCAGCAGGGCGCCGCCGCCGGTAGAGACATAGCTTACTTTTTCAGCAAACCCAAATTGATTCACCGCAGCTACTGAATCGCCACCACCTACTAAAGAAAAAGAGCCTTCTTCTGTAGCTTCTGCGATGGCAGCAGCTACTGTTTTAGTGCCATGCTGAAATTTGGGCATTTCGAAAACACCCATCGGCCCATTCCAGAGAATTGTTTTTGATTTTTTGATAACATTGGAAAACTGATCGCAGGCATTGGCTCCAATATCTAATCCCATCCAGCCATCCGGAATATTATTACTGGGTGCCACTGAGGTTTGCGCATCAGCGGAAAATTTATCTGCAATAACAGAATCAGAAGGGAGGTGAATGCAAACATCTTTTGCTTCTGCTTTCTTTAAAATATCAAGGGCCGTTTGCAAACGATCTTCTTCACACAATGAATTCCCAATCTTTCCGCCTTGTGCTTTCATAAAAGTGTAGGCCATACCCCCGCCTATAATAATATCTGTTGCTCTTTCCAGCAGATTTTCAATGATCAGGATCTTATCACTCACCTTGGCACCACCGATGATAGCAACAAAAGGTTTCTCTCCCTTGTGCAATACCTTTTCTGCGCTGGCCACTTCACTTTCCATCAGTAAGCCAAACATTCTTTTTTCTGCCGGAAAGAATTTTGCAATAACAGCCGTAGAAGCATGTGCCCGGTGTGCAGTGCCAAAAGCATCATTCACCCACACATCACCCAATGCAGCCAGTTTCTTTGCAAAGCCTTCATCACCTTTTTCTTCTTCTTTATAAAAACGAAGATTTTCCAATAGTAACACTTCGCCGGGGCGCATCATACTTGCTGTAAGATTTGCCTGTTCTCCAATGCAATCATTAGCAAAGAGAACAGTTGTACCACCGAGCAGTTCACTGAGATGTTTTATCAGATGCTTCAGGGAATATTTATCGGCCGGCCCTTCTTTAGGTCTCCCAAAATGACTCATCAATATCCCCATGCCACCATCACTCAAAACTTTTTTAATAGTGGAAACAGCCGCTTTCATCCGGCTATCGTCGGTAATTTCAAACTTATCATTCAGGGGTACATTGAAGTCAACCCTTATTAATGCTTTTTGATCTTTGAAATTATAAGCAGCAAATTTTGACATAGCTGTTTTTTAAGAATGAATAACTATTAATGAAATGTTTTTTCCTTTTCTGCCTGTCGGAATAATACATGGCCCGCCACCGTTGCCATCACCTCGTCTGTAACATCCTTTCCACCCCTCAGGTTAGTACGAATGCTTTCGATAGTATATTTTGGGCCGAACGGGAAACCCCACCAGCCAAAGAGTAACGACAGAATGGTGAAAGGAAACCCTTTGATAATAGCCTTCTCATTTTCTTTAACTAAGTAAACCCCGGATGTACGTTTGAAAGTAACTACAATAAAAGATATTGTAAATGGGAAGTAAACAAACTTACCGCCCTTGTTCGTCTCCTCCTGTAAATTCTCTGCTGACATTCCGTCAATATTCTTAATCTTCATAAGGCAGCTTATATAAAAAATGCCGCAACAATTTTTTATCAAAGTGTTGCGGTAAGATATAAAACAATATTATTTGCTGATCAGTTTGGCAAAATAAATTACTGTTCTTACTAACTGGCTAACATAGCTCATCTCATTATCATACCAGCTTACTGTTCTTACTAATTGCTTATCACCCACCGTCATTACTTTAGTTTGCGTTGCATCAAACAATGACCCATAGTGAATACCTATAATATCGCTGCTTACAATTTCATCTTCAGTGTAACCAAAGCTTTCATTAGCGGCAGCTTTCATATCGGCATTAATCTGTTCAGCAGTTACCGTTTTGTTTAAAATGGTTGTTAATTCAGTCAGCGAACCGGTGATGACAGGAATTCTTTGTGCACTGCCATCTAATTTTCCTTTTAATTCAGGCAACACAAGCCCAATGGCTTTTGCAGCACCTGTAGTGTTAGGGACAATATTAGCAGCAGCGGCTCTTGCCCGGCGAAGATCCCCCTTGGGATGTGGGGCATCGAGAGTATTCTGATCGTTGGTGTAAGCATGAATAGTTGTCATGATACCTGTTATAATACCGTAATTATCATTCAGCACTTTTGCCATTGGCGCCAGGCAGTTGGTAGTACAGGATGCACAGGAAATAATTGTTTCGCTGCCATCCAGTATGTTATGGTTAACATTGAACACCACTGTTTTCAAATCACCCGTAGCAGGTGCAGAGATTACTACTCTTTTTGCTCCGGCAGCGATGTGTGCGGCTGCTTTATCTTTATCAGTGAAAAAGCCGGTGCACTCCAAAACCACATCCACCTCATGGTTTTTCCAGGGAATTTGTGCAGGGTCTTTCTGTGCATATATTTTTACAGCATCCCCGTTAACGGTAATTGAATCTTCACCAGCCTTTACTTCCGCATCAAAACGGCCCTGTGCACTGTCATATTTTAAAAGATGGGCCAATACTTTTGGGCTTGTCAGATCATTGATGGCCACCACATCAATACCTTCCATTTTATAAATCTGGCGGTAAACGAGACGACCGATACGTCCAAATCCATTGATGGCAACTTTAACTGTACTCATGATTATTAGTAGATTTGATCCCTGTTAAACGGGAGTGAAAATTTGAAAATTGCGGGGCAAAGGTATAGGATTGAGGGCAAATGAATTTTCGATTTTAGCAAGTAAAGGAACAGTGGTAATTGATGGGGAAAACATCCTTCGGCAAGTTCAGGAGGAAAAACATTTGGCTAAAAACTGTTGCAAAGCTATCTTTGCCGTCCCTTAAAATGACTTACTCAGATCCTGAGTGTCATCAAAGACGGCCCGTTCGTCTAAGGGTTAGGACACCACCCTTTCACGGTGGTGATACGAGTTCGAATCTCGTACGGGCTACTAAACATAATTTCAGTACCGCCCGGTACGCAACGAAACCCCGCAAATACAGTGTTTGCGGGGTTTTTGTTTTCACTACTCCACACTTGAAATCAGTTTTCGTCACATTTTGGTTCACCAGTTTTTCGGCAATTGGTGTTGTTTCACCAATTCGCTTGTTCCATTAAATAAAATGTTTCACCAAAAATTAAACGATGAAAGCATCTATGAATTACTTCCCAAATACCACCAAAAAAAGTGGTAAGACAGGTAAGATTCCTATTTATCTTAGGCTATGTTTCAACAGGTCCAAATCAGAAAGCCGTCTTAGTGCTGAGATAACAGAAAATGAACTCATGCTCTGGGACCCGATGTTAATGCGATTCATGCAAAGAAACCATCCCATCAATCACATGTTAAACAGGCTAGACCAGAAGTTCAATGATTTTCTTATACTGAATGCCACCTGTATGTCAAAATATTCAGCGGCCTATATGCGGGATTATGTTCTCGGCATTGAGCAGGCGAATCATACACAGCTTATGAAATATGTGGACGAGTATTTTGAAAAGGCAGTGGTGAATAATGTGGGCCGGACACCCGGTACAGTTAAGAATTACCGGCGGGCTATCAATCATATAAAAACCTTCCTGGATCACTGCAACAGGCAATCGATGCTGGTGGAAGAATTGAATTTTGAATTTGCTTCAGATTTCAAAAACTATCTTGTTTCATCAAATTCTCAATTGAGAAGGGTCGGTATGACAGAGGTATCGGCAGCAGGTATTATAAAGAAATTCCGCACAATTTTCACCAGTGCAGTGGACGAGGATCTTTTGAAAAGAAATCCCTTTAAAATGGTCAAGATCAAAACCAAGTCACCCCGCAGGGAACGACTTACAATAGAGCAGGTGGGCAAGATCTACCAGCTGGACATGCAACTTTGTCACTACCAGGAATTATATAGAGATATATTTTTATTTTCGGTATATACCGGGCTGGCTTATCATGATGCAATGTCACTATCCTGGGCTAACCTTGAAATCAAAATGGATGGTAATTATAAGTTGACTGTTAACAGGCAAAAAACGGATGTAATCACAGAATGCTTTTTACCTGAGCAGGCAATACAGATCATAAAAAAATACCAGACCACAGCAGAAGCGGTAACAACAAATAAGGTTCTGCCTGGTAGGTCAAACAAGGAAATGAATGTTCAACTGAAACTGATCGCCCAGATGGCAGGAATTCCGATAAGATTGTCAACCCATATTGCACGGCATACCTTCCGGCAATTATTGGCGGAAGCAGGCATCACGGATCAGGGCATAATTAAAAGGATGATGGGGCAAAGCCGAAACGGTGATGTAGATGAAGTTTATTATTCGGTTACCGAAAAAGGGCTTTTATATGCAAAGAATAAGTTTGATAACCTTTTAAAAATGTATTTGCAATGAATCATAAAAATGTTTCTGAAATGAATGGGGATGAAATGATAGAATATTTGAATAGTATTGTCAGGGAAGAAAAAAATGATTTTAAAGAAAATGTGACAAGGTTGAAAAAGAACGCTGCGATTGTAAAAAGGAAGTTTTTAGCCTTAGGCTCCATAGAAATAAAAGACCAACCGAATTATCTCAATGCAAATTATTTAATGGAGACTTATATTCATTTAATGTTTTTCCCTGACAAAGAAATCTATGAAAAATTTGAAAATTTGGGCTATAAAAAAAATCACCTTACTTGGTTTTTACCAATAAAAGAACTGATAGCAGAATTTATAAAAATTGAGAAGCAAGGAGATATATTTATTCTTAGGAACAAGTTATTCGAAAGTATTAAATTATATTATGTCTGCCAGGTTACAATTGATGCAACCATCTGGACTGGCCAGTATTCAGAAAATAAAGGAGATTATAAAAAAACACACCTTGTTAGTGATCTGGAAAAAATCTACCGTAGAAAAAAATATGCAAATGGAATTCTAAAAGAAGGCAGAAATGTTAAAGATAATTATTTGATATCCTGTGTGAATGAATTTACCTCGCTGGAAACAGCACTCAAGATGGAAGAGAAATCATTGCTTAAACTTTTGAAAGGCCAAAAGCCAAGATTTTTTTTATCTGACATGATAAATTGTTTCATTTCACACCAAAAAAAATCAGACCCTGACTACTTTTTTAGCTCACTTTACAACTTATTCAAACTTATTCTACGCGATGCCTTACCCTCTGTAGAAGAAATCGAAGATTCAGGCAGATATTCCGGAAAATCACGTCAAGGGTGGCAGGCGCATCTTATGAGAACACTGATCTTCAAAAACAGCAGTAAGCTTTTCGTCAACTTTTAGTTCAGGTAATCCTTTTGTTCTGTTCCAATTTGCTCCTAAAAGGAACAATATGGAATCAAATGAACTCCTCCAGTCACTGAAAAAGGACATTTTAGACTTGAAAAATTCTCTACTCACTTGTGTACCGGGTAGAGAGGTATCAAACAAATGGATACCCCGTCGCCATGTAATGGAATTTATGGGCTATGGTAATACCCAAATGGCAAGCTTCGAAAAAGAAGCTGGACTTGTTACCAGTAAAATAGGGAAAAGGAAGTTTTACCACCGGGATTCAATTGAAAAATTGCTTGAAAAAAACATTATTAACCTAAACAAATAAAAAATGGAAAAGAAACAATGCCACTACTGCAAACAACCTTTTGAACCAAACCATGGCAACAGAATATACTGTAGCGATGAATGTTATTTAGCATTTAAGCTTGGAAAACAAACGGAGAACAATAATATTATGAAACAGTGCAGTAATGGTTTCCTGAAAAACTATAGGTGTTTCCAGGAATTACTTCCAAACTCAGGTCGGTACAGTCTACCTCTACTACAGCTTCTTAAAAAAGGTTTTGACCAGGACGCTTTCTATGGCACCGTTATCGATAAAACTGGAACTCCGTGGCATAGAGTAAATGAATATATGTTTAGCATCAATAAAAAAGACGGACAACTTATTCTTAACCTTTATAAACCTTAATTATGGAATTCTCAAACTTTGGACCCGCAGATAAACTTTATTATACACCGACAGTAACGGCGGTGGCACCAACAATGCCTACTAATTCTATTAATGGCTGGTATATAGTTGCCGGTGCAGCAGTAGTGGTAATTCTTGTTGTTGCAGTAACTGAATGGATAAAGTATCAGGACGCAAAGACCAAAGAATAAGAACGGGATGCGAGAATACTAAATTTGTGGGCTCAGTTGCTTTAGCATGCACCAAAATCCTTTGTAAAGTTCCTTTCGTAACAATTAATATAAACAAATCAAATTTGTGCCGCTGCAACAT
>JANPMI010000120.1:0-7843 GCA_031422725.1 Chitinophagaceae bacterium
AAACTTACCTCCTGACCATTCCGTAAAACAGTTAATGATACCGTTTTGCTTTTATTAATACTAAGTTCATTTTGCAGTTCATCAAAAAACTGGAAACGGCTGGAATCAATGCCAATGATCTGATCGTTTTTTCTCAAACCGGCTTTATATACCCTCCCGGTATCAGGAACATAATAAACCATCGCAGGTCTTCTGGGTTCTACAAAACCACTGATATCTTTATTCCTGTTCTCCACCAGCTGACCAATTAAATCAACAGGCAAATCCAGTGTCATTTCTTTTCCATCTCTCAAAAGCGTCATTGTATTGCCCAGCAATATTTTTCTTCTCAGCCTTTCATAATCATCTATAGGCTCACCATCCACACTCAGAATTTTATCGCCATTGTGAATGCCTATTTTATACAACGTACTGTCAACTACATGCACCCCATACTTCATGGAAGCAGTAGGAATTTTCTTTTCGCCCCATACCATTAATATGCCGGCATAAATTACGAAGGCGACCAGCACATTCATTATAACCCCTCCCAGCATCACAATCAACCGCTGCCAGGCTGGTTTACTTCTGAACTCCCACGGTTGAGGCGGCTGCTTCATGGCTTCTTTATCCATACTCTCATCTATCATCCCGGCTATTTTTACATATCCGCCCAATGGCAACCAACCGATACCATAAACCGTGTCACCAACTTTCTTTTTTACCAGGGCAAACCAGGGATCGAAAAACAGGAAGAATTTCTCTACCCGGCATTTGAACCATTTTGCAGTAATGTAATGGCCAAACTCATGCAGTACCACTAATAGTGATAAGGCGAGCAATAATTGTCCTGCCTGTAATCCTACATTCGCCCAGTTAATTGCTAATAAATTCATAGTCATTTTATAAAAGAATCCCGATAGCTATCGGGACTGAACATTAAAAAGAATCAATACTATAGTTTAATTAAATCGGCAGCAAAGTTACGGGCCTCACCATCGCTGTCAAAATATTCCTCCAGTGTGGGTTTCTCAATGAAAGGTATGCTTTGCATTGTTTTTTCTATCGCATCAGTCATGTCGAGAAAGTTGATACGGTTGCGGAGAAAGGCATACACCGCTATTTCATTGGCAGCATTCATCACACAGGGCAGGTTGCCGGCCTTGTTCAATGCTTCCTGTGCAAGGGCAAGATTTCTGAATGTTTTAACATCAGGTTCCTCAAAAGTGAGGTTGTTTATTTTTTTAAAGTCATACCGGGGGAAATCATTCTTAACCCGTTTTGGAAATGACAGCGCATACTGAATGGGAAGTTTCATATCAGGCAATCCCATCTGTGCTTTTATACTTCCATCTTCAAACTGCACCATGCTGTGGATGATACTCTGGGGATGAATAACTACCTGTATCTGCTCTGGTTTTAAATTGAACAACCACTTTGCTTCTATCATCTCAAGTCCTTTATTCATCAGGGTAGCTGAATCAATAGTAATCTTTGCTCCCATCGTCCAGTTGGGGTGCTGCAGGGCATGTTCTCTTTTTACATTGACAAGATAATTAGGCTTGCGGCCAAGAAATGGTCCGCCGGATGCTGTAAGAATTATTTTTTCAATCCTGTTTCTGCTTTCACCCACCAGGCATTGAAAGATAGCTGAGTGCTCTGAGTCAACCGGGATGACGGGTACTCTTTTCTCAACAGCTTTTCTCATTATAATATCGCCTGCTACTACTAATGTTTCTTTATTGGCCAGGGCAATGGCTTTACCATTGTCAATAGCCCTTAACGTCGGTCTTAATCCGGCATAACCGACTATTGCAGCCAGCATCAGATCGTAACAATCCATGGCAGCCACTTCTTCCAGTGCCTTTTCACCGGCAAATACTTTTACATCTGTTGCAGCAAGAGCTTCTTTTACTTTCGTGTATTTTTTTTCGTCTCCTATAACTACCACATTCGGATTAAACTTTAATGCCTGCTGTATCAGCAATTCATCGTTGTTATGAGCCGTCAATACTTCCGCTGAAAACTTATCAGGGTTGGCCGCTATTACATCCAATGCCTGAGTACCAATGGAACCGGTGGAGCCAAAAATAGCAATGCGTTTTATAGGTTGGTCGCTGTTCATTCAATTATGCAGTTTGTAAATCTTCCGTCCATTTAATCAATTCATCAGCAATCTTTCTGTCATTGCTGAGCCGTGGCACTTTATTCTGACCGCCTAATTTACCGATTGATTTCATGTAATCAATAAATCCATTTTTAAGGACAGGAGTTATTTTCAGCGGAGACAAAATTTTACCGCCAATCAAATCATCATAATACACATTCTTTTCCCGGAGATGTTGGTCAAGTTTGGAAGCAAAGGCTGAAAGGTTGTGCGGAATGCTTTCAAATTCCACAAACCATTCATGGTAAGATTTTCCTTCATCACTGCTTACAAAGGGAGCAACGGTGAATTCAGTAATGTGTGCATTTTCCTCTTTCGCTGTTTTCAGCATACTGGCTTCCACCTCTTCCCCAATAACATGCTCGCCAAAGGCAGAAATGAAATGCTTCGTTCTTCCTGTTACTACTAATCTGTATGGGTCAACAGAAACAAACTTTACGGTATCACCCAGGTTATATCCCCACAGTCCGGCATTGCTGGTAATGATTAACGCATAGTTCTCCCCTACTTTCACATCTTTTAATGAGAGCCTTGTTGGGCTCTTATTAAAAATTTCTCCGGCAGGTACAAATTCAAAGAAGATACCACTGTTTGTATTCAGTAATAACCCTTCTGCCTCCTGCGAATCCTGGAAAGCAAAGAAACCTTCACTGGCCGGAAACAGTTCGATGGTATCAATTTTCCTTCCAACACTTTCCAACAACTTCGCTTTATAAGGTTCAAAATTTACGCCGCCCTGCACCATCACACTAAAGTTGGGAAACAACTCCCCTACTTTCTTACCACTTCTTTTTATCAGCTCATCAAAATACATCTGCATCCACGGAGGTATGCCGCTGATGAGTGTCATATTCTGGCCGATGGTTTCCTCAACAATCTTATTCAATTTGGTTTCCCAATCTTCGATGCAGTTGGTTTCATACGATGGCATTTGGTTGGTGCGGAGATATTTCGGTACATGATGATTCACAATTCCGCTTAATCTTCCGGTAGGAATACCTCCTACCCTCTCTAATTCCGGAGAGCCAGACAAAAAAATCAATTTACCATCGGCGAATTTAGTATTGCCCGTTTCTGCCATATAACAAAGCAGGGCATTGCGGGCCGTATTTATATGATTAGGAATAGAATCTTTAGTAATTGGAATATACTTGGTGCCGCTGGTAGTGCCGGAAGTTTTGGCAAAATAAATGGGCTTGCCTTTCCAGAGTACATTGTGCCGCCCTTCTTTAATTTTATCTACCCAGGGTCTCATTTCTTCATAATCCCGGATGGGGATAGCCTGGCGGAACTCATCGTATGTGTTCACTTTCTCCAACCCTGCTTCTTTACCGATATCGGTAATTCGTCCTGTTTTAAGCTGTGTTTTCAGGATATTATCCTGGTCAGTAAGTGCAGTGGTAATACCTTTGCGGATACCTTTATATATATAGGAAGCGAACGGCCTGGCTAAGAAAGACTTGATTTTCATACTATATGTCTGTAACGAACCTGAAGGCGGCTACAAATATAAAGGATACCCCGCCAAAAAGGGGGGCATTTTATGTTCATAAATCTTTGATTCCCCGTTTGCGGGTACAATTTTTCCCCTTACCTTTGCCTCCCGAAATCCTGATCCCGTCTTAGGCGGGACGAAGAATCGGAACATTAATTTTAATAGTATGATAGCTGTAATAAAAATAGCCGGACAACAGTATAAAGTAGAAAAAGACCAGACTTTGTACGTTCCCCGTGTCGAGGGTAATGCAGGTGATAAAATGGACCTTGAAGTTTTATTGGCCTATGCCGGCGACAAACTTTCTACCGGTTCTTCCATCAGTACCAAAGTACAGGCAGAAATTGTTGACCAGGTAAAAGGTGATACTGTAATTGCGTACAAGCAAAAAAGAAGAAAAGGTTTTCATAAAAAGAAAGGTCACAGAACTGCTTACACAAAAATTAAAGTAACCGCAATCAGTTAATTAGTTAACTGGTTAATCAGGAAAAAATCCTGCCGACTAATAAAACCGATAAACAAAAAAACAAAAACTCATGGCACATAAGAAAGGCGAAGGCAGCGTAAAAAACAACCGGGACTCACAAAGCAAACGCCTTGGTGTAAAAATTTTTGGTGGCCAGGCTGCTATTTCCGGAAACATTATTGTTCGTCAACGTGGCACTGTTTATCATCCTGGTAAAAATGTTGGCGTTGGAAAAGACTTCACCTTATTTGCATTACATGATGGTGTAGTTGAATTTCGCAAACGAAAAAACGACAGAACGTATGTTTCTGTCACTACTGTTGAAGCAGCAGAAGCATAAGCAATAATCAGCCTGTTTGGAATTTTGTGGAAAAAAAATTTGGGTAGTATAAAATAATTGTTACTTTTACTATCGTTAACCCATTTTTACTAACATTAAATTCTAACAAAATGGCTACTAAGAAAAAAGCTGCAAAGAAAAAAGCTGCTCCTAAGAAGAAAGCTGCTAAGAAAAAGAAATAAGTTGAAAAACTTTTTCAACGACACAAAAAGTCCCAACTCAATTGGGACTTTTTTTATACCTCTACTTTTAATAAATTGTAAATTAGTGGTATGGATAATGGTGCAATAGCAGATAATTTTGACCTGCTCGCCAAGCTGATGGACATCAATGGCGAAAACTCCTTTAAGACGAAAACCTATGCTGTAGCGGCTTTCAACATAGAGAAGCTGCCCATGCAGCTAAAAGATACCGCAAGGGAAAAGCTTTTTACTATCAAAGGGATTGGCAACAGTGTAGGTGCAAAAGTTATTGAGTTAATAGATACCGGCAAGCTGGAAGTGCTGAGTGAATACATCAGCAAAACACCACCAGGTGTTATTGAAATGCTGAACATAAAAGGCATCGGGCCAAAAAAAATTAATACCATCTGGAAGCAGATGGAGATAGAATCGCTGGGTGAATTGCTGTATGCCTGCAACGAAAACCGGCTGACCCTTTTTAAAGGATTTGGCGAAAAAACTCAAAAAAACGTCCAGGAAGCGATAGAATTTTATTTTTCCAACCAGGGGCATTTTTTGTATGCACAGCTTGAAGAAGTATACCCACAGATTGAAAACTATCTTAAAAAATTATTTTCAGATGATAAACTAAGATCAACAGGTTCATACAGAAGACAAGCATTAACGATTGAAGAATTGGAATTTGTAGTTGCAGAAACGAATGAAACAATAAAACCAAAATTTCAAACGGCACAACCACCTGAGTTGCTGGAAGAAAATAATGATAACCTGTTATACAAATTAAAGAACGGATTAAAACTTCGTTTATATACCGGCAAAGAAAATATTACCGAACGGCAATTCCTTACTACCGGCAGTGCAGCATTTAAAGATGCTTTTCAAAAAGAATTCCCTTCAGTGAAATATACTGTTGGCGAAACAGATGAAACAGTTTTTGCAGCAGCTAAAATTCCTTACATACTCCCCTGCCTGAGAGAAACAGCTACGATTATTGAAAAGGCAAAGAAAAATAAACTTCCGACACTGATACAAACCGAAGATGTCCGTTCCATCATCCACAGCCATAGCAACTGGAGTGATGGAAGCAATACGATTGAAGAAATGGCTAATGAGTGCATCAAAAGGGGACTTGAATACCTTGTTATCTCCGACCATTCCCAAACCGCTTTTTATGCCAATGGTCTGAAAGAAGACCGGATAAGGGAGCAGCATCGTTATGTTGATGAGTTGAACGCCAAACTGGCTCCTTTCAAAATCTTCAAAAGCATTGAAAGTGATATCCTTAACGATGGTAGCCTTGATTATCCCGAAGCTGTGCTAAAAACCTTTGACCTTGTTATTGCCTCCGTACACAGCAACCTGAAGATGAACGAGGAAAAAGCAATGGCCCGGTTAATAAAGGCGATTGAAAACCCCTACACTACTATTCTTGGACACATGACAGGCCGCCTGTTGCTGAGCCGCAACGGCTACCCGGTTGATCATAAAAAAATAATTGAAGCCTGTGCCGCTAACCATGTGGTGATAGAATTGAATGCACACCCACGGCGTTTAGATATTGACTGGAAATGGATTGACTATGCCATTGAAAAAGGAGTTTTACTTTCTATTGACCCCGATGCCCATGCCCTTAGTGGTTTTGATGATGTGAAATATGGGGTGCTGGCTGGGCAGAAGGGTGGAATGGAAAAGGAAAATAATTTGAGCAGTTTTGGGTTGAAGGAGTTTGAGGAGTGGTTGGTAAAGAATGGAAAAGTGAGATATAGATAATCTTATATTTATTCCTATATCTTAGTGTACCTACACATAATATCAATAAATGAATATTAATTATACAATTGATAAGCTCAAAGAACAAAGGCTAAAAGTAAATTTTGGGGATGCAGAAGTTTGGCTCAAAACAACTTATGCTTTCATTGAAGATTATTTCAAGAGTTATTCAACAAGAGCATCTAGTTTTCAAAGCTTGATTAATAGTTTTTCAACGAAAAAAATTTTTGGTATAACTGCTGCCGACATTAATTCTTTCAAAAAACAAGCTTTAGAGTACCTCAATGAAACAATTAAATATTTAGAAGACCAGAGAGAGATACAACTTAAAGCGGAAGCTGAAAGACAAAAAATACTACAACAAATGAGATCAAAAGAAAAAACAAATACTGAAAAAAGGGAAGCTACAGTATTACCGGCTCCGCCCATATCACTCCCTATAATCAAAACACAACTTCCCTTTGGTATTGCACCAGGGCTATTTTGGGCAATACTTGTCGCTTTAATTTCTGGAGCTTATTTACTAGGTAGAGATTTTGGAAGTTCCAAATTCGATAAAGAAAAAAGCGACTACTATGATCAAGTAAAAAGCCTAAGATTTGATACCTCAAAACTTAATCAAGTAATTGAGAGCAAAGATTCAATTATTCAAGAAAGAGATTACTCCTTAAAAAAAATACGAGACAGTCTAGCTTCTATAAAGAAGGAAAAATAAACTCTTTATAACAATGAGATAGTATATATCCTACCACCCAGCTCTGCGAAACTTCCAGTTTCGTAGTTCCATTCTATCGCCTGTGGCGATTATCTTAGCCTGAACAAAGGCTGCAATTGAATTCTGTATTTGTCCAAACTATTTTCCTTCATAAGTTTGCCTCATGAACATCAGCATCCGCACTATTCATCCATCCGACAATCCTTTTCTTTCGAAAATTGTAAAAGATACCCTCGCCGAATTTGGTGCCAATCATCCCGGCACAGTATATTATGATCCAACAACCGATACTTTATATGAATTATTTCAAATAGAAGGTGCAGCTTATTTTGTTGCTGAAATCAATAATGAAATAGTGGGTGGCGGTGGCATTTATCCTACTGATGGCCTGCCTGCAGATACCTGTGAGCTGGTAAAAATGTATTTACTGCCGCAGGCAAGAGGGAAAAACCTGGGAAGAACATTGATAGAAAAATGTATTGCCTTTGCCAAAGAAGCTGGCTACAAACAAGTCTATCTTGAAAGTATGCCGGAACTGAAACAGGCATTGAAAGTGTATGCAAAGTTTGGTTTTGCTTATTTAAAAGGACCAATGGGCAACAGCGGGCATACGGGTTGCAGTTTGTGGATGCTGAAGAGTCAGTAGTCTGTAGTCGTTAGTCAGGAGACCGCTGCTCCCAACTCAGAACTCATAACTCCCGACTCATAACTTCCACCTCATAAACCGGA
>JANPMI010000121.1:0-10344 GCA_031422725.1 Chitinophagaceae bacterium
ATCGGGTACACATCCTTTCAGTCATTGGGAAAGCCAGTTGATTACGGATCATGCCCGTTACAATGAAATTGTAAACGAGCTACAGGAAGCTGCGAGAAGTAATTTAATCTTTGGCCTGCATGTGCATGTGGGCATGGAGAACCGGGAAATGGCCAACCATATTGCCAACAGCACCCGTTATTTTTTACCGCATGTATTTGCACTCAGCACCAACTCCCCTTTCTGGGAAGGAAGAATGACAGGGTACAAATCTTTCCGTACCAAAGTGTTTGATAAGTTTCCCCGCACCGGCATACCTGATAGTTTTGACAGCATTGAGGCATACGATAATTATGTAAAGCTGCTTATCAAAACCAATTGCATTGACAATGCCAAAAAGATATGGTGGGACCTGAGGGTACATCCATTCTTTAACACCGTAGAGTTCAGAATTTGTGATGTACCAATGACCGTAGATGAAACGATTGCAATTGCAGCACTCTTCCAGGCCATTTGTGCAAGGATATATATGCTGCGTTCAAAGAATCTCAATTTCATTCAATACTCCAGGGCCTTACTAAATGAAAATAAATGGCGGGCCAGCCGCTATGGCGTAGATGGTTACCTGATTGATTTTGGTAAAGAAGAAGAAGTGAATACCAGGGCTTTGATATATGAACTGCTCGATTTTCTTGATCCGGTACTCGACCATCTTGGCAGCCGTCATCGTATTGCCTATGTACATAAGATGCTTGAGAATGGTACAGGTGCCGACAGACAATTAGCGGTGTTTGAAAAAACAAAGAGCCTGGCGGATGTGGCAAAATATATTCATAACCAGTATTTGGAGGGGGTATAAATTACAGAACACCTTTCGACAACTCAGCATTCACCGTTCTCCAGATTCCCAACGGGTTTTCATTTTTCAATTCATCCGGCAGCAACTCATTGCTCCAGTTTTGAAAAGCAATTGGTCTTGCAAAACGTTTGATGGCATCAGAGCCAACGGAACCAAATCTTGAATCGGTGGTAGATGGATAAGGGCCGCCGTGCTGCATACTTAAACAAACCTCCACTCCTGCCGGCACACTATTCAAAATAAACCGTCCGCAGATATTTTTACGGCTTCCCCTATTTCATAAATAGCTTCTTCCGGTAATATCCTAAGCTTGGGCAGTTGTCAGGAAGGATGCCATGGTTGGAAACTCTTTTATTATGCAGGGTCCATGTCTTCCCCCATTTCCCATTAAAAAAGTGTACCTTTTTATTCTTAAAAATACTGTTTATGAAAAAGAATATTTTTCTTGCATTGCTCTGCTCTCTGTGTATTAATTTCTCCTTCGCTCAAAAAGCAGACCCTTGCTGTGAAATTGTTGGCATTAATGCCGCCAAAAGTATCATCACCAGCCGCAACACTACCACCGGTAAAGTGCAACAGTTTAAAACCTCCGCAGCAGGTATCAGCAGCCTGAAGATAGGCGACAAGCTGACCTTGCAAAATGGAAAAATAACCGCCGTTAACCAAACCGGCGTAAAGCTGGTGAATAATATGGTTTCGGGGCAAACAAATGATGGAACCCCTTGTTGTGAGATCGTTTCTCTACTGGTTAATGATGCCGCACCTTGTTGTGAAATTGTAATGGTGAAAAATCTTACTACCGGGGAGCTTAGCAGTTTTCAAACAACAGCAGGACTGGGGCGCACCTTTAACCTTGGACAGTCAGTTAATTTGCAAAACGGCTATGCTATGGTGCAATCCGGAGCCGCTGCTACTGCTCCACAAAAAGGGATGTATGCTTTTAAAATGGGCGTAGACAGCGCAGCAACTAAAATAAAAGAAAATGCCGCTGAAACTTCCGCGGAAAAATGGGTCATCTCTTCTTCCGGCCTGAAAGGCTCTGCGGGAATAGTAAGCATTAAACTGCCGGAAGGTGTGGAATGGAGCCTGGATATAATGACCTCAGAAGACAAGGCCCTTGGCCGATGGGATCATAAATGGTATAATAACAAAACAATTAACCTGGTACCGGGAGAATACAAAATTTTCTTTACTTATATTCCGTTGACTGGGGTGCCGATACAAAAAGGAATGAACACCCGGTTAAAAGCAGGAATATTGGATGTGGTTACTACCGGTCAGTGGAGTATTTATGATGAAAACAAAACAAAAGCCCATGTTGTCTATTACAAGCCAACCAAAATAGGGTTGCCTATTGGAAAGTATAATATCCAGATCAATGGGCAATATCAATTAGTGGAAATTAAAGAGGGAACAGTGACGGAGTTATAAGGAGTAAAATAACCTCTCTATTGTAATTGATCGCCTCCCAGCAGATGTATTAAATTAAGGTGAATTACCTTAATAATGTTATTCTTATTGAATCATCAGGTAACCGATTTTTAAAATATGCGAACATCCAACATATTCTTCAAACCCGGGGATAATATCCTGCCTTCAGCACTTTGTACTTATCTCAGGTCTGCAATATTTTGCTTTGTCATACTTTCCTTATTAAGTTCAACAGTTATTGCGCAAGTAATCTCTGAGACTCCGGCGGGTGTTTCGGTGGATTGTCAGGCAACATACAAGCTTGCATTGCAACTTACCCAGGAATTTGATGCCAGGCTGCCTCCCGCCGAAAGAACGATGGTTGAAACCGTGGTGGATAGATCAGTAGGAAAGGGTTCCAGCCGGGCTGATGGTTACAACGAGTATGGGGGCGGTGCGATGATGCAGGCGCAGTATGCATGGGCTGCATGGGGCAGTCTCAAAGCTGCCACTCTGAATTGGACCCCGCTTCATATAACTAACGTTGGAATTTATCTGAGTTACCTCAACAGGCTTGACGACGCTGGCATTTTCCTTCAGTGCGCAAGCAAGCTGACGCCCCAATCGCCGTTTGTGATCGAAGCCCGGGCGATGCTTGCTTACCATAAAAGTGATTATAAAACTGCGACGCAACTTATCGAACAAGCTGTGCGGATGATGCCGGGTGATATGAATGTCCGCTATACGGCAGGTGTTATCTTTTACAAGTCCGGTGATCGTTTGCGTGCCAAACAATACTTGCAAGAGGCTCAGCGGATCGTTCCGGATTATCCAACAATCATTAAGGCACTGAAAGTGGTTGATCCCAGTGGACAATCGTCTTCCCCAACACCACAGGATGCGATGGGTAAACTTGTTGCCGAGTGCTTCCGGTATATGGATGAAATGCTGGTCCGTGGAGAGAAAGCCGGGCGTTACCGGGAAGAGATGCGGGTCATTGAGGGATCATCCCATGCAGGAACACCGGTGGGCGGGGATGATTATGAAAAATTACGACGTGATGTACAACAGTACAAAGCGGAAATTACTAACCTCGAGTTGAGGGCAAGAGATAAACAAAATGTCGCCAGGTCAGTGGACTGGAATGCAACTATTCAGGCATGTATCCTTGCCCATCTAATAACAACAGCAAACTACCAGACCATCATTAATGATCGTGGGGTTGACATTCTTATAGCACAATCTATGCGCATGGCACCTATTCGCCTGGTAGAGAAAATGAAACAGCATCATGACAGCAACCCGTATAGGTATGTTATACAGGATGAGAAGTATAAGTTTTACCAGATCGAGGACCCGGCAAGGGAAATTTATAAAGCCGGAGCAAAGAGTTGTGAAGGCCGTTCCGATGATAATGCCTGCAGGAGGCCATACCTGGAAGCATATTGCGCTACCGTCATTCCTGTCTGGATCAGTCATTGGAATAATGTGCAAGCAAATATGCGTTCCGCGGAGGCTGGTTTCCCCGATGTTGCAAAGGATTATGCCAACCGGTGGAAGCGTCTTGCAAATCTGGCAGCTGATTATTCCAAACGTGGACTCTCGGCAATGAAACCTGTAACAGATGCCGACCTCAAACACATTCCTGCGGCGTCACGCCAAATGATAATTCAGGTTGCAAGTCCGGAAGCCCATTCGAAGCTTACAAAGGATTCGTATAAATCATATATCGGATCTATAACCTCTTTGATGGTTGCACCAACGCTGAGTCAAAGCAACGAATTCCTTGTGGAAGCGCTTGACACAGCCCCCGATGCATTCCTCCATAGTGCATTTTATATCGACGATTGCCAACAGAAGGCGGCTGATACACTCAACCTCGATGCTGAACTGGAAAAGCTCCTTGCTGCTTTCCTCGAAGCAAGCGAATTCGACGCTACCACGGACCTAGAGGACCTAGAATGCGAAATCGAAATCGGGGGGTGGAAAACGTCCTACAAACCTTTTTCGTCCGACAACAATTTGAATGTAGAAAATTCTAATGTTAAAGTATGGGTTGATGCGGAAAATAATCGTTGGGGTGGGGAATATACACTAACCGACGATTTGGATGCAAATTATTACGGTCTTACAGGGGAGGTCAGTGTTAAGGTATGGGGAGATGGTGAAATCGGCAGCGGAAAAATGGCCAATTATGGCATAGAAGCCGAGGGCAAAGCAGGTGTTGGTTTAAAGGCGCCTATCGGCGGGGTGGCCTGTTACTTCGGTACTGCCTCCTTTAAATTCAATGCACGGAAATTTGCTTCTGCACTAACCCGGTAACTTTCTGTGATTGCATAAGATTTTAAACCGGTAAATATCGTGGCCCTTGTAGCGTTTGCTTATTCCTAAAAAAACAGGAAGACAAAAAGCCAAAGGGTACAATCTGATTCTATTGAATTTGTATTTTGAATAACGACCAAAGTCAGGGAAGGCTACATATCCACTCAATCGGCCGGAAAATTAGTTGATAAATGTTTTTAAAATTAAAAAATGGGACTTATTGAAGAACCTTAGGCGTTGACTTCTATGTAAACTCAGGACCGTTGACAAAAAAAGGGAAGCTATTAGTCCATACATCCGTGATACAAAGAAAGAAAATTGCTTACCGAAAAAACTTGCAACTGCTTAGTTCAAGTGTTTTCTGATGCAGCGCTGCGCATAATACCGGCGAATTACCCAAGGCCATTTTTCTTAAATTCCCCATTCACTGTCCTCCAGATCCCCAACGGATTTTCATTCTTCAATTCATCCGGTAATAAATCATTGCTCCAGTTTTGAAAAGCTATCGGTCTTGCGAAACGCTTAATGGCATCGGCACCGACAGAACCAAATCTTGAATCAGTAGTAGCCGGAAAAGGGCCGCCGTGCTGCATACTTAAACAAACCTCCACTCCTGTCGGCACACTGTTTAAAATAAACCGTCCGCAGATATTTTTTACAGCCTCTACTATTTTTTCATGAATACGAATATCATTTTCAGTGGCCATCAAAGTAGCTGTCAATTGCCCTTCCAAATGATTGGTCACCTGCAGCATCTCTTTCATATCCTTACAACGGATGAGGAGAGAATAAGGTCCGAAGACTTCCTGGTGCAGCAAAGGAATGTTGAGAAATGTCTGACCGTTAGCAGAGGCAATCGTCGGGCTACCCTGATTTAGCTGAGGTTTTGTTTCACTAACTGCAACTGTCACTACTCCCTGCTGCTTTAAAGCATCATCTTTTTTCTTCCGGTAGTTTTTAAAAATTCCGGGGTGCAGCATCGTGGCCGGAGATGTTTTTGCAATCTCTTTTCCTAATATTTCCATGAACGTATCCAGCTCTTTACTTTCAAGACCAATGATAAGACCGGGATTGGTACAAAATTGTCCTACGCCTAATGTGATAGAGCCTGCATACATTTTCGCCATCTCAGCAGCACCGGTTTTCATTTTTTCCGGTAATAAAAAAACAGGATTGATGCTGCTCATCTCTGCAAAAACAGGAATAGGTACTTTACGTTGATTGGCCCAGTCAAATAATTGTTTGCCGCCAACAAAAGAACCGGTAAAACCAACAGCTTTGGTATGCGGATGTTCAATCAATGCTTTACCAACTTCAAAAGATGCACCATGCACATGAGCAAAAATTCCGTCGGGCATTTCACAATCAGCCGCCGCTTTCAAAATTGCTTTTGCCACCAATTCGCTGGTACCGGCATGTGCAGGATGTGCTTTTACAATCACCGGGCAACCGGCGGCAAATGCAGATGCTGTATCACCACCGGCAGTAGAATAAGCAAAAGGGAAATTAGCAGCTCCAAAAACAACGACCGGACCCAGCGGCACCAGCATCTTTCTTATATCAGGCTTAGGAGGATTTTTATCAGTGATTGCTGTATCAATTCTTGCTTCTAACCAATCACCTTTCTCACAAGCATCCGCATAGCTGGTTAGCTGATATATTGTTCTGACTCTTTCATTTCTTAATCTTGCTTCTGGTAAATTGGTTTCTTCACCGGCTACTTTTAATAATTCATCACCTAATTCTTCCATTTCTTTTGCAATGGCCCGCATAAAATCAGCCCGTTGTTTTAAGGAACATTTTCTATAAACATGAAATGCTTTCCATGCCTGTTGCATTACGTTTTCTATTTCCTGTGCTGTTGCGTCGTTGAACATTGATAATTTGATAATTTAATATTGAATATTTCAGTGTCTCTGTGCTTCAGTGGCATTAAAGTCTTGCCACAGAGACACTGAAACACAGATTCAGATAACAGGCCTTGCAGCAATTCCATCATCAATCACTTTCAAAACCCTTTCTCTTTCCACTCCTTCCAGTATCAATCTCGGTGCTCTCACATATTCGCTGCCTATTCCAGCCTGCTTTTCGGCTAACTTTATATACTGCACTAATTTAGGATGAATGTCCAACTCCAGCAACGGCATGAACCAGCGATAGATCTTTGTGGCCTCCGCAATCTTACCAGCTTTTACTAATTTATAAATGGCAACCGTCTCCGCCGGGAAAGCACAAACCAAACCTGCCACCCATCCATCAGCACCAAGGCAAAGTTCTTCCATCGCCAGTGTATCTACTCCACATAAAATTTTAAACCTGTCACCAAAACGGTTTTTCATTCTTGTAACATTCGTTACATCCCTGGTACTTTCTTTTACCGCCGTAATGTTTTTACAGACTTGTAAATCATCAAACATATCCAATGTCACTTCAATCTTATAATCAACAGGATTGTTATAAATCATTACTGGCAGATCGGTTGAATCAGCAATGCTTTTAAACCAGATTACCGTTTCCCGGTGATCACTTTTATACCGCATTGGTGGCAATAACATCAATCCCTGTGCTCCCCATCCTTTGGCAAGAGCAGCCTGTTTCAACGCTTCCTTTGTGCTGCCTTCAGCAATATTGATAATCACAGGAACTTTAGCAGCCACTTTTTCAATGGCAAATTTTACCAGCACTTCCTTTTCTTCCGTGGTTAACACACTGGCTTCGCCTAATGTACCACCAAGAATAATTCCTTCTACTCCTGCTGACAATTGTACTAATAAATTTTTTTCAAACAAAGGCAGATCCAGTTCATCCCCAATCGTAAATTTTGTGGTGAGTGCAGGAAAAACTCCCTTCCATTCAAACAACATAGTAATTAATTTTTAAGATGGCTAAAGGTAAGTCATTCGGAATCTCATTTACCTGCTATGACAAACAAGCAAGCCGGTTACCGCCTGCGCTTCCAGGTTCTATATACCGGTGCTTGTGACAAATTCATAAATAGCCTGCTGCGCAGCAAGCGGGGCTTTACCATTACTTACCCGTTGGTTATCCAATGCAGTAGTTACCATTACCGCCTTGGCATTATCATTCAGTTGCAGTTGGAGAATATGGTTAAGTTCTTCGCCAAACTTTATATCATATACCGGAAACACCACTTCAATCCTGCTGTGCAGGTTCCGGTTCATCCAGTCGGCACTGCCCATGTAATATTGCGGCTCCCCATTATTATGAAATACAAAAACCCTGGCATGTTCCAGGTACCTGTCCACAATGCGATGAACAGTGATATTCTCACTCTGCTCTTCCACTCCCGGTGCCAGGCTACAAATACTGCGGATCAGTAACTGCACTTTTACCCCGGCACGGCTGGCTTCATATAGTTTTTCTATCATGGCCCGTTCCTGCAGATTATTCAGTTTAATAATGATGCCTGCAGGTTTTCCTTTCTTTGCATTTTTTATTTCCCTTTCTATCAGTTTATCAAATCGCTTAATCAGATTAAACTGAGATACCAGCAGATGCTGAAAAGGTATCTTCATATAGTCAGCCGGTTGCTTGCGGCTTTGCAAATAATCAAATAACCATTCCAGTTCAATTCCAATTTCTTTATTGGAAGTAAAAAAAACATGGTCTGTATAAAAACGTCCGGTGGCTTCATTAAAATTACCGGTGGCCATAAAGGAATAGTTTTTCCACTCTTTACCCTCTATCCTTTTGACTAACGCAACTTTAGCATGTACTTTCAAGCCAGGTATGCTGTTGATTATTTTTATACCGGCAGCCTTCATCTTTTTGCTCCACTTAAGGTTATTGGCTTCATCAAACCTTGCTTTCAGTTCCACAAACACCGTTACCTTCTTTCCATTTTTCGCTGCACTTATCAGTGCATTTACAATGTGTGAGTCAGCCGCCACCCGGTACAGCGTAACAAATATTTCTTTTACATTCGGATCAATAGCCGCTTCATTAAAAAAACGGAGAATATAATTATACGAGTGATAAGGAAGATGAAGCAGTTTTTCTTTCTCTGTAATACTTTGAAATATGGAATGGTGATTATCAAAACCGGGATGGGTTACAGAAGGCCAGTTCCTGTGTGTCAGTTTTCCCTTTTGGGGATTGGGCAAACTGCCAAGATCTTTCAGATTATGATAGCGGCCGCCTTCTGCCATTTCCTCATTGCGGAGCATTAAATATTTCTGTACAAAATCTTTTACTGTTTCCGGCATTGTTTGGTCGTACAGCAAACGGGTGGCATGTCCTACTTCCCTTTTCTCCAATTGTTTTTCTATTTTTTCGGCAATGTCGCCTATAAATTCATCGCCAATACTCATTTCTGCATCACGGGTAAGTTTCACACTCCAGGCGCCATGTATAGTAAAAGCCGGAAATACTTCCTGCAAATTTTCTCTTATAACATCATCAAGAAAAAGAATGTAATTATCATCCCCCAGCATGGGCAGTTCAGAAAAACGGGGAAGATTGGCAGAAGGGATATTCAGCACTCCATACATATGCACACCCGGCTGATCAGGTGCTTCCATATCCACTATAAAGTAGAGAGCATTATTCTCTAAAAAAACAGTATCCTGGTTTTCCTTCCGTAAAATTATGGGTTGAAGAAAAGAGAGGACTTTTGACAAAAAAAATTCCCTCACCGTTTCTTTATGTTCTTGCCGGATAGGGTCATCGTAATATAGCCAGATATGGTTTTCTGCCAGCTCCGGCAGAATTTGCTTTTTCAATATCCGTCCAAACTCTTCCAGCTGCTGGTGAACGGTAGTTTGCACCTGCTGTACCAAATCTTTTGGATATTCTTCTTCAATAGATATTTTTTTGGATTCAATACTGGTGAATGCAAAAATGGAAGGCATCCGCACCCGGAAAAATTCGTCCAAATTGGAAGAAAAAATAGATAAAAAGGAAATACGGCTGTAGAGCGGAACTGTTTTATCCGCTGCTTCCATCAGCACCCGGTGATTAAAACTAAGCCAGCTAAGGTCACGGTTTAGGAAAACATACTTATTATCTTCTGCCATAGAAAGGTTTATTGAAATGAAGATAATGGTTTTTTAACGGGGATAAATAACCTGAAGCCGGAAAATTTAAGCCATTTATTTGGGTAAAAAAGGCAAGGCCAGTTTAGCGGGGGCAGCTGTACAATAAGCAACTGTAAGAGCATCTTTAAACATGGCTTTCTTTACTTTTTTGAGATTGACAAATGTAAACCCCATCCTGCCCCAGCCACCCGGCACCGGGTATATAACAGCAGTATCAAAAGCACAAAATACCGACTGGTCAACAGGGGTTAATTTCAAACTTACCGTCATATCTTTTTCAGAAAGAGTGGCAAAAATTTTCTTCTTCACCCGGAATGCCCGGCGGTCAAAATGCGGATGCTCATCCGTTTCAGGAAATGATAAGGCTAATTGACGGACTGCTTCTATACTGACCATGGAATAATAATTACTTGTAAATTTAATTTTAATATTGTGGTATGACAAAAGCAAGGTTGGAAGCTTTCAGCGACGGAGTAATCGCTATCATCATCACCATCATGGTGCTGGAATTAAAGATTCCTCATGGAACCAACTGGGAAAAAGACCTGGAACCGCTGGTGCCTGCTTTTGCCAGTTACCTTATCAGTTTTATTATGCTTGGTATTTATTGGGGCAATCATCATCACCTGTTTTATACCATTAAAGAAGTAAGCAGCGGTATTATGTGGGCCAACCTTAACCTGCTCTTCTGGCTATCATTGATACCTTTTGCTACCG
>JANPMI010000122.1:0-4590 GCA_031422725.1 Chitinophagaceae bacterium
ATTTCGTTTCTTTGCGCGGTCAGGGATTCAGGTGAATGTGGGCCTGAATTACCTGACCCTGTCGCGCAATGCCGGCACGCTTTCGGGGGGCGAAAGCCAACGCATCCGGCTCGCCTCCCAGATCGGCTCGGGCCTCACCGGCGTGCTCTATGTGCTGGACGAGCCGTCGATCGGCCTGCACCAGCGCGACAACGACCGCCTGCTGAAGACGCTGACCCGCCTGCGCGACCTCGGCAACACGGTGCTGGTGGTCGAGCACGACGAGGACGCGATCCGCGCCGCCGACCATGTGATCGACCTGGGCCCCGGAGCCGGCGTGCACGGCGGGCGCATCGTCAGCCTGCAACAATTTCTGCATTTTATCAATCCGGCTCGTTACCTGGGGATACTGACTTTTGGGAAAGGCCGGATCAGGAGATACATTGGCATCTGCATTTTTTTTCCAACTCCCTTTTGTGTTCATTACGCCGTCATCGTTGCAGGGCTGCTGTGCAATAACAGTATTTGTCACGAATAACAGAATTGACCCGATTAATAGGTGCACGGGTAAAGAACTAATTTTTATGTCAATAGCTATTTTAGTGTAGAAATGCATATATTATTTTGAACATATTTTTAATAAAACGGCTTTTTTGAAAAACGGTAAATGACCCGGATATTGACCTTTTTTTTTGAATCTGGTATTCCTGGCAAATCTTTGTCAGGAAGTAATTCAGGGAAATCTTCAGCCGAATCGTAACCCCAGGCGGTAGTAAAATTGGCCGGGAACAGGAAGTCATGTTGTTGTATTGCTTGATTGTTTATTAAATATTTAACGTCCGGGAGAGACCAGATAGCACCGGTAGATCTGACTTTCATTGAGTCAATTTCGTGGGTAGGTGCGTCACCATAGCCAAAGTCAGAACGATAAATTTCTGTCTGGCTTTTAGATTTCAGTTTCATATCAAAGAATTGAATGGGGAAGAAAATATTGTAACTACGCAACCTTTCATCCGTAGCGAGTTTCATAGCATTAGGTATACTTACCGTTTCATCAATCTCCCAAATCGTTTTTGTCGTCGTGTTTTCATAAGAGCCACCTTCGCCTGGATCTTTAATAACTACCATGTGCTGATCTTTGATTTTGACATGCATAGGTATCTCATTTTTTGGTTTCGCCTGGCGGTATTCATATACGGTGAAGCGGCCACTTTTGCCCATTGAGTTTAATTTGAAAGCGGAACTATAAGTGCGATCAACTGACCAGTTGGTTATTGTTGTTTCATCATCATTTATTGTTTCGCCATTGCCTTTAATGGTAACTGTTAGATCCACATACCAAATTGTTTTTAGCGGCGCTGTCACTTTTTTTGGTTGTGCAAAAGTGTAGACCGGGAAGATCAAGCCGACAATCAGAATGTTCAACAGTGCTTTTCGTAGAAGTTTTGATAATTGTTTGGTTTGCTTTTTCATATCAGGAAATTTCAATTATTTTTTTTCACTGTAGTTAAAATTTATTATTACCTATTATTATCACGCAGAAAATGTTGCAACCAGTAAGTACAGGAGTATTAATTTTTTTTTCATTTTATCCAGGCTTAATTTTTAATTTATAATGTTGATCCCTTACATTTTTATTACGTTAACGGCCTTCTGTGTTTGTCCATTACCCCATTCCACTGTTACATGGTAAGTTCCGGCAGGCAGCTTTTGCATATCTATATTCAATTGATTGTTGCCTGTCAGCAATTCATTTTTTTGTAACCTTAGCAAGGAACCCTTACTGTCAAATATTTTTATAGTTGCCGGAGAGCTACGGGTAGTTGTAATATTTACCCATAGCATTTCCTGCACCGGGTTGGGCCAAAGTTTCCAGGTGTCTTTAGCCTCACAATCAGAACGGATGATGCTGGTGTATTGAATTCGTCCGTCAATATCATATTCTGCAATACGATACATAGCTCCGCTTGCTACAGGGCTGTTATCAATAAATGAATAGCTGCGTTCAGTACTGCTGTTACCTGCTGCGGGCATCATGCCAATAGCTGTCCACTGAATGCCATCTGCACTTCTTTCCACCATAAACCTGCTGCTATTTAGTTCCTGTGCTGTCTTCCAGTTTATTAATACACTATTACCTGCGCAGCGGACATTGAATAATAAAAACTGAACCGGTAATGGATTATTGGCAGAAGATAATGTCCACCGGGAAAAATCAGCAATCCCTGTTTTCTCTACATAGTTGCTGCTGGTGCTTCTTGCTGTAAAACCCTGCTGTGTCCAGCTTATATTATTGGGACTCTTCCATAATATAATGGTGTTTTCATCAAAACTGTTTAATTCCGCATCAAAATATTGAAACCGGAGTGTTGCATTTAATGCAGCATTGTTGGCAGGCATAATATCATAATAGCGAAAGATGCTGGAACCGATTCCAAAACCATTTACCTGTGAAGTATGTCCCCGGCGAATAATGGTGCTGCCTAGATTTTGGGAAGAAGTAAGGGTAGCACCAAGATTTCCTGGGTTAGCTGATGAGGGAGCATTCAATGCATTGGTTATTTCAAGGTAGCCACCGGCAAGTCCTATGATCCGGCTGATCTCCGACTCACTGTTCAACACAGCCAAAGGCTGAAGAAACAAATTGTTATTATTAAGATCAATCAACCCGGAAGTAAAATTGATAGCTGAACCAACATTAATTGTTCGCAGCAAAGAAATTTTTGCGCTGCCTGTTTTGGCTATCTCCAGCACATCAAACAAGGGTGCATTGGTTCCTGCTATCGTATTGTTCTGTGTGCCGGAGAACCTAAACACACCTTCCCCTACGGCCTGGCTGATGGTGCCATCATTATCCAGATTCATATCCTGCAGGGTAATAATGACGCCGCCTGTCGTTTTAATTACAGCGCCGGAAGTAACTTTCAATACATTCTGCGCAACAACAGATGTGATAGTAATGATACAAAGGGCCACCAGGGAACATCCGCTGACTATTATTTTTTTCATACTATTTTATTGAAACCTTTATTTAATTATTGTTTCAGTAATTTTTGAAGCAATTTTTTTAATTCATCAATTTGTTGTTGTTGATTATTAATTTGTTTTTGCTGTTCTTTTATTCCTTCTACCAGTAATGGGACCACTTTTGCATAGTCAATGGCCTTATAACCGTCCTCATTGGTTTGCACCGCCTGTGGCAATATTTTTTCTACTTCCTGTGCAATGAGGCCCACCTGTAGGTTAGTATCAAAATGTTTTGTAGGGAATTCATCAGTTCGCATAAAATATTCAACGCCATTGATGGCCATTATTTTTTCCAGTGGATTTTGAAGCCGGGTTATTTGCTTTTTATACCGGGCATCTGAAGGGTAATTAGTGCCTGCCACTGTTAAAATTCCTGTGTTGTTGGTTAGGTACATCCTTTCTGTAAATACGCCACCCGTGTAATAACCGAAACTGATCTTTGCGGTTGAAACGTCAGTATACATTTGCAGCTGTCCGGATTGTATTCCAATACCGTAAAAAGAATTTCCACCTCCTTCATATAAGCTGATCTTATTTCCGACTGTATTTGCAAAAGCCAGCGGTGCGTTCGGATTGTTGATGCCGATGCCAGTATTTCCATTTTTTAAAATTACCAATGCATTTTTTTTATCTGAAGTGCCGGTACCATTGCCAACGATCAACAAAGGTTCGGTTAATATCCAGGTAGATGAAGGGGAAGTAATCACCGGATTGTTATGCCGGCCAAGAGAAGTAGATATCCATGAATTAGCTACGACAGATTCGCCCATTGCAATACTATAATCTGCTTTTGCTTCTGCAGTGCCGCCTATTGCAACAGATACATTTCCCGAAGCGATTGAACTACCCATGGCAGTAGCGTATCCACCCGATGCAAGTTAGCCCGATCCCATTGATGTAGAAAAATCACCGGAAGCGATTGATCCATCTCCCATCGCTGTAGAATAGTTGCCAGTAGCCTCAGTTCCTTCTCCCATCGCTGTTGAGGAAATACCTGATGCAAGTGTATTTGACCCCATTGCAAATGAACTTTGAGAAGTAGCATTTGTACTAAACCCCATCGCAACTGAAGAATTCCCTACAGCATTTGTATTTTGGCCCATAGCTGTGGCGTAGGGGCCATTTGCAGTGTTACCAGCACCGGCTGCAAAAGAGGAAGTACCCGAAGCGATATTGTCAAGTCCAAGGGAAACTGAAAAATCTCCCTGAGCCAGTGTGCCCTGTCCTATTGATAAGGAAGACCTACCGGAAGCAATTGTATTTTCTCCCATGGCAATTGAAAACATCCCGGAAGCAAGAGAATTTTCTAACATTGCAAAAGCACCATCTCCTGATGCAGTGGAATTTGATCCACCTGCAGTTGACAAGTATCCTAAAGCCTCTGAATTGAATCCCCATGCCATAGATCCTGTACCTTTTGCTTTGGTATTTATACCTGTGGCAAATGAGTAGATCCCAATACTATCTTTATCCCATACGGGATCAAAAACATACCCAACTCTAAAAGCCGCTTTTCCCGGATACCACATCATTCTTCGTCCGGTGCCTTGTATTGGTGGTAAACCTATTGTAGCTGGTACATCT
>JANPMI010000123.1:0-2327 GCA_031422725.1 Chitinophagaceae bacterium
GCTTAGCCAACGAGATAATTAGTGATGCCCGGTCCATTCGCCATCCCCAACCCTGATAACACTTTAGGTTTACGGATATCAAATTCGAGTAAAATGGTTTTCTTTCCCGCCAGTGCCATTACCGAAGCCATATTGTTGCTCACAAAAGATTTTCCTTCACCGCTGAAAGAAGAGGTGACAAGGATTACCGACTTATCAACTTTATTAAGAACATACTGCAGGTTTGACCGGACGATACGGAATTGTTCTGCCACCATGCTCCGGGTGGTTTTGTTAACGATCAGCGATTTATTGGCAAAGGAATGTCCAACTTCACCCAATATAGGTGCCGTGGTAATTTTTTCAATATCAAACCGGGTGCTTACTTTGTCATTGAGCACTTCTCCGCCAAAAACAAAAAGAGCCGGCACAGCAATACCTATTAAGATTGCCATTAGCTGTATAGAACGACGATTAGGTTTTACCGGAGTGTTTGAAACATAGGCTTTTTCCACAATTCGCACATCAGCAATAGTTGATGCTCTTGAAATAGCGGTCTCCTCTCTTTTTGCCTGTAAAACATTCACCAGTACCTGCTTATTATCCACCTGTCGTTTCAGATCATAATACTCTTTTTCCTTGTAGGGAATTATTTTTAACTGGCTTTCTGACCGGCTGCTGTTTTGCTCTATCGCATCAATAGTTTTATTATACGATCGTTTAATATTTGAAAGGCTTTCGAGAATGCTTTGCCTTACTGTTTCGATTTGCTCCTTATTCTCCCGGACAAGAGGATTCGCTTCTGGTACGTTACTTTCCAGCAATTGCTGTCTTTCTGACTGTAACCTGTTATAGCTACCAATAAGTCCATTCAAGGTAGCATCGGTTAAGCTAAAAGAGGACGGTACCACTACCCGGTCAAATTCATATTGTTTATTTCTCAGGTAATTATCAATACCATCCGCAATTACTAATTGGAGTTGCCTTTCATTGATAGCTTTGTCAGCCTCGCCAATATTATTGAAGTAAGTAGAGGATTGTTCTTCTATATTAATCAGATTATTATCCTGGGAATAGCGGAGCAGTTTGTCCTGTACACTATCTAATTCACCTTTTATTACACTCATCCTGTTATCAATAAAGGCGATCATCTGGTCGGCGGTCTTGTTTTTTAACTCCTTGCTGTAATCGCCATATTCTTCTAATAGCTGGTTGATAATATCTGCACCAAGATTGGGATGGGCACTTTGCATACTAATATTCAGGATGCCGCTACCGGCAGATTTCGGTGCCACCTGCACAGCCCCGGCATAAGCACCTGCTGCTGACGCAGTGGACTGGTAGGTAATAGTATAATCTTTTGCTACAGTTCCTCCCTGGCGAATAAGCCGGAATGTACCAAACTGATTTTTAAAAAATCTTCCGAAGGTGATCAGCGTATTGTCATCGTTTACTTTAAAGGCCTGGTTATTGACAAATTTTATTTTCAGTGCAAATGACCGGGAGGAATCAGTAAGCTCTGCAGCTTCAATAACAAAAGGGCCGTATTTATAAATATTAATCGTTTTAATTTTTCCTATCACAAAATAACTGTACTGCAGATTCAATTTGTTTACCACTCTTGCCATAAGTGGTTTTGATTTGAGTATCTCAATTTCACTCTGAATATTTTGAGATTTACCACCACCAAATATATCCTCGAACTTATCTCCCCGGCCACCACCTTTTGTTTCAGATTGAATAATTAATGTGCCGCCCGTACTGTAAACCGGGGTGGCATACCGCAGATAGGCATAAGCACCAAAAAGGGCCAGGGCTACTGACAAAACAAATATGGGAAGAAAGCGGACATACTTGTAAAACAAGTCCCGTAAGCTCAGGCTCCAGAGTTCACTCTTCGCAGTTTTTATAGATTCTTCCATCGCTTTATACTTGTCATTATCTTTTTAGAGGAACTCTTAATTTTTGATGAATATATTCGCCAGGGTGGCTACCACGGTAACGATCGTAAAGGCATAGGATATTTTCTGAATAACCCTCGCCTGGTCTTCATCCTTTAATTTCCGGTTGGTCTGTTCCACCACCACCACATCATTTTGCATCAGGTAATAGTAGGGTGAGTCAAACAGATCTTTTGAAGAAAGATCAACTATTCCAACTTCCCTTTTACCATCAATTTCCCGCAACACTTTCAGGTTAGTCCTTTTACCATAATCAGGAATGCCCCCGGCTAATCCAACAGCTTCGAGTATAGTAATACTTTCTCCCGGAACTTGTATAATTCCTTCTTTTCCTACCTGCCCCAGCATCGTTACTTTAATGCCGGTAATACGAATGATAACCGTGGG
>JANPMI010000124.1:0-2660 GCA_031422725.1 Chitinophagaceae bacterium
CAGCCCTGGTGGAAAGTAAAAATGCACATGACAGGTAACTACTGGAACAGGATAAGGAGAGTGATAAAGTGAATAAAAAACTGTTGATATGCTGTGGCGATGCACCCAACCAAAAAGCACTGGCTAATAAAATTGCTGAACAATACCCGGTTGCCGGCATTATAATAGAGCAAAAAAAAACTGCCTCTTCTGCAAAAGTTGGTACCAGTCTGTTTCGAAAAGTATGGGACCGGTTTCTTTTTCATTCTATATATGCAGCATGGAAAAAACTGCAACAGGAATATGATAAACAATTTCCTGAATGGCCATCCACCAATCTGCTGAAGGTTGATTCTATAAACAGCATGGAAGCAGTAGCCTTTTCAAAAAAAATAGCTCCCGATCTCGTTATTGTTTCAGGAACTAATCTTATCAAAGATCCACTGTTGAATATTCAGGCAGGTATCGGTATTATAAATCTTCATACGGGTCTTTCTCCTTATGTAAAAGGGGGGCCTAATTGTACCAATTGGTGCATTGCCAATAATGACTGGCACCTGGCAGGCAATACCATTATGTGGATCAATTCGGGGATTGACGCTGGTAATATTATTACTACTGAAACTATTGACATAAGATCTGCTGACAGTTTGTACGATGCTCATAAAATGGTAATGGAACATGCACATGAGCTTTATCTGAAAGCTATCCGCTATTTACTTCAGGGTCAACCGCCCTATATTGCTGTTGACCAATCGGAATTTCCCAACGGCAAAATATTTTACACTAAAATGTGGACTGCTGAAAAAAGAGCAGCCTTGCTGCGGAACTGGCGAAACAGGAGTAAAGTTTCATTGCAACCGCCACCCCGGACAATTTCTTTACCAGATCTTTCTCCAAAGTGAATAAAAGAGTTTTATACATATCCTATGATGGCATGACGGATCCGTTGGGTCAATCACAGGTACTACCCTACCTCGAAGGCTTATCTAAACTGGGCTACCAGTTTACCTTATTAAGCTTTGAAAAAAAAGAAATCTTCCGGCAATTTGGTAGCCATATAAAGGCAAAATGTGCAAAGGCAGGCATTGAATGGGTGCCGTTATTTTTTCATACCCGGCCGCCGGTGCTGGCCAAGATATTCGACCGGTACCAGCTATTCAGTACAGCAAAAAAACTGCACCGGCAGCGAAAATTTGACCTGGTTCATTGCCGGAGTTATATCGCTGCTGAAGTAGGATTAAGTTTCAAAAAAAAATATGGACTTAAATTTCTTTTTGATATGCGGGGTTTCTGGGCTGATGAAAAAGCAGAAAGCGGCCATTGGAGCCAGCAAAAATGGATGTACCGCAAAATCTACCGGCATTATAAAAACAAGGAGAAAGAATTTGTGCTGCAGGCAGACCATATCATTTCACTGACACAGGCGGGAAAAAATGAATTGAAGAAACTATATGATGGGGTATTGAAGGATAAGGAAGAGTTCGTTGAGAAAAAATGTACGGTTATTCCCTGCTGTGCAGACCTGTCACATTTTAATTTTGAAAAGTACAGCGAAGAAAAAGCAAATGAATTACGAAAGGAGTTGGGTATTGATAAGGATGCAGTTGTTTTAAGTTATAGCGGTTCATTGGGCGCCTGGTATATGCTGGACGACATGTTGCAGTTTTTTAAGGCATTTAAACTCCGCAATCCAACAGCTGTGTTTCTTTTTCTTACAAAAGATGTACAGAAATTAAAAAATGCTCTTACAAATAATGAAGTTGCTGCTGCTGATATAATCATACGTTTTTCATCTTATGATCAGTTGCCATTGTACCTGAGTCTGAGTGATTATTCTATTTTTTTTATCCGCCCCATTTACAGCAAAATCGCTTCTTCCCCTACCAAACATGCTGAATTAATGGGTATGGGAGTCCCTGTTTTTTGTAATGATATCGGGGATACAGGATTTTTTCTCCGGCAATATCCATTGGGCCAGTTAGTCAATATAAAAGAAAACGAATTTTCTGCCGCCATTGATAAAATGAATGCTCATCCCACCGATAAGTGGGAAATAAGAACTGTAGCTAAAAAGCATTTTGATGTATCAGTTGGTATTGAAAGGTATGAACAGGTATATGAACTGGCTGATTTATAAATACCCTATAGGTTGCAAGCATGTCATTGAAAACTAAAAAAAACGGCGCTGTTTCAATATATTTTATAGTTCCTGCTCCACCGGGAATATCTCCGGGCCAGCGGTTCCGGTTTGAACATTATCTTACATCACTCCGGGAAAAAAATATACCATTTCATATTAGCAGCTTTTATTCACCCGCAGGATGGAAGGTTTTATATACTTCAGGCAACAAGCTTGAAAAAGCATGGTGTGTAATAAGAGGGTTTGTAACCCGGTTGGCTGACCTTTTCAAAATGCGGCGTTATTCTTTTATTTATATGTACCGTGAAGCAGCACCGCTGGGGCCGCCGGTTTTAGAGTGGATTATTGCAAAAATTCTCCGGAAAAAAATTATTTATGACTTTGATGATGCCATCTGGATTCCGGCAGTATCTGAGTATAATAAAACAATGTCGTGGTTCAAAAATTTTGGGAAAGTGGCTAAAATTTGTAGTTGGTCTTATAAGGTTTCTGTAGGTAATCAATTCCTTGAAACCTATGCCAGGCAATATAATAACAA
>JANPMI010000125.1:0-11822 GCA_031422725.1 Chitinophagaceae bacterium
TTTTATGCCTACCGGCAGGCATCAAACAATTTTATTGTTTCCATTGCTTCTTTTACATCATGCACCCGCAGTATAGTTGCGCCATTGATTAACCCGATGGTATTAAGAACAGTAGTGCCGTTAAGAGCTTCAGCAGAGGTAATGCCAAGCGTTTTGTAAATAGGGGATTTTCGGGAAACACCCAACAGCACAGGACAGTTCAGCATTTTAAAAACAGGAAGATGTTTCAGTAATTCAAAATTGTGGGCAATTGCTTTGCCAAAACCAAATCCCGGATCTATAATAATATCTTTTATACCTGCTTTATGCAATGCATCAACTTTCCATATAAAAAAATCAAGGACTTCCCTTGTCACATTTTCATATTGCGGCTGCTGTTGCATCGTTTCCGGGGTTCCCTGCATATGCATCAGAATATAAGGCACCTGTAAAGAAGCTACAGTTGCTATCATCATTTCATCTATTTTTCCGGCACTGATGTCATTGATGATAGATGCACCGGCAGCAATAGCTTCGGTTGCCACTTTTGAATAAAAAGTATCCACTGAAATAACTATTTCAGGAAAATTTGTATGCACCGCTTCAATCGGGGCAATCACTCTTTGCAATTCTTCGTCCGCACTGATGCGCAGGCTGCCGGGTTTTGTACTTTGTCCCCCTATATCGAGGATAGCGGCTCCATCTTTTATTATCTGCTCCGCCTGGCGAAGAATTGCAGCTGTTCCTTCAAATCTGCTGCCACTATAAAACGAATCAGGCGTAGCATTGATAATACCCATTACCACAGGCTTATCCATTACCAAAAGCCTTCCTTTACAATTCAGCGTAAACATTAGTCTTTGTTCGTTATTTTTGAAGCTAAAGATAGGGGAGTGGGGAATAGCAAGCAGGGTAAAAGAGTATGAACCCCACTCGCCTCTTCCCACTCGCCACTCAGAATTTTATGACAACAACCAATCAGCAATACGACAAAGCGATTATATCCTGTAAAGAGATTTTTTTAAAGAAAGCAAAGGACTACGGTACTGCCTGGAGGGTACTGCGAACTATCTCTATTGTTGACCAGATATTCATCAAGGCACAGCGGATAAAAACCATTCAGCAAAAAGGGGAGCAAAAAATATCGGATGGTATTGCAAGCGAATTTAAAGGGATTATTAATTATGCAATAATTGGCTTAATACAAATGGATTTGCCTGAAAATTCGTCGGAAGAACTGAGTATTGATGAAGTTTCAAAGCTATTTGATGATTACTCACAAATGGCTAAACGTTTAATGGGCTATAAAAACCATGACTACGGCGAAGCATGGCGCAGCATGAGCCAGGAAAGTTTTGTGGATCTTATTTTAATGAAACTACAGCGCATCCGCCAGATACTGACCAACGATGGTAAAACAATTACGAGTGAAGGCATTGATGCCAATTACCTTGATATCATTAACTATGCAGTGTTTGCCTTAATACTTATGTAATATGAAATCAGCTGTTAACATTGCAAGGATTATTGTGGGAATATTATTCATCTTCTCCGGATTAGTAAAAGCCAATGACCCCCTTGGCCTGAGTTACAAAATGCAGGAATTTTTTGAATTGTGGGGCATGGCAAAATTTAATTCCTGGACATTGCTGATGTCTGTGTTAATGAATGCCTTTGAAATTATTGCCGGGTTTGCATTACTGCTCGGGTGGAGAATAAAATTATTCAGCTGGCTTTTATTATTACTTATCATCTTCTTTACTTTTCTTACTGGCTACGCTTTTCTTTCAGGTAAGTTTCAGAACTGCGGCTGCTTCGGTGATTGCTTACCCATTACTCCCAAAACTTCTTTTGTAAAAGATTTGTTACTGCTGGCACTTATCAGTTTTCTTTTCTGGAAACGAAATATGATCAAACCGTTGTTGTCAGATAAAACAGGAACACTTTCCATGCTGGCTGTTACTATACTGAGCTTTGGTCTGCAGTGGTACACTCTAAGTTATCTTCCGGTGGTTGATTGTTTGCCTTTTAAAAAAGGAAATAATATTACGCAGAAAATGAAAATACCGGAAGGGGCAAGGCCAGATAGTTTTGCCATCCGCTTTGTCTATGAAAAAGCTGGAAAACAATATGAATTTGCTCCGGCAGAATTGCCGGCAGACCTTGCTACCTACAAATTTGTAAGCCGTAAAGACAAATTAGTAAAAAAAGGAAATGCCGACCCGGCCATCAAGGGGTTTTCTATATCCGGTGTTACAGATGAGGACTCTACGCAAATTGTTCTTTCGCAATCGTATGCTGTTTTACTTTTTTGCGAAGATTTTTCTGTTCCTGTTTCAAAATGGGAAAAAGAATTTGCCGGTATCTATGCAGCAGCAAAAGCAAAAAATATTCCAGTATATATGATAACCACACAATCGGGTGAGGCGGCAAAAAACATTGCAGGAACATCATTTGCAGCTATACAGGTATTCAAATGTGATTTTACAGCTATCCGTACCGCCGCAAGAACAAATCCCTGTTTATATATTTTAAAGCAGGGAGAAATTGTAAGTAAATGGAGCCGTCATCATTTTTCATCAGCGAATAAATTAATTGAAGGAATTACCACTCAATCAGCTGCCCCAATTAACCAATAAACCAATAAACCAATAAACTAATTAACAGCATTTCATGCTTAAATACATCACCAAAAAAATTCTGTACGGCCTGCTGGTGTTAGCAGGGGTGGTGGTATTAGTCTTCTTTTTATTCCAGGGTTTTGGAGATCCTTCTAGAATTGTGATGGGGCAATCAGGCGACTCTGCCACACAATCCAATATCCGCAAAGAACTCTATCTTATAAATGATAAAGGAGAGAATATCTCAACCTTTAAACAATTTCTTTACTACCTGAATGATGTTTCTCCGATCTGCTTTCACAGTAAAGAAGATATTGCTAATAAAAAACTGAAAGGAATTTTTATCGGCGGCGACAATAAGTTTGGATTAAAAATTCCCTATCTCCGAAAATCTTACCAAACCAAAAGACCTGTCTGGAATATTCTGATGCAGGCATTGCCCGGGACATTAATGCTGGCAATATCTGCTATGTTCATTGCGGTACTTATCGGTATTCCATTGGGAGTGATGGCGGCGGTAAAGCAAAATACCTGGGTTGACACTTCAGCCATATTCTCCAGCATTGTTGGCATATCGGCGCCATCTTTCTTTATGGGTATTATTATGGTGTATCTGTTTGGGTTTGTATTAAGCGACTGGACAGGACTTCATATTGCCGGTAGCTGGTTTGCTATTGATGATGAAGGCCACAGACGATTAACAATGCAAAACTTAATTCTTCCGGCTATTACATTGGGTATTCGTCCGCTGGCTATTATTACACAGCTTACCCGCAGTGCCATGCTGGATGTATTGGATCAGGATTATATCCGCACAGCCTATGCAAAAGGATTAAGTAAAAGACAGGTAATCTGGAAACATGGTTTAAAAAATGCATTGAACCCGGTTATTACCGCTATCACTGGTTGGTTTGCAGAATTATTGGCTGGAGCATTCTTTGTTGAATACATTTTTGGCTGGCAGGGAATTGGCAAAGTAACCGTGGATGCGTTAGAAAAATTAGATTACCCGGTGGTGATGGGTTCGGTATTGGTGGCTGCTACTTTCTTTATTGTGATAAATATTTTGGCGGATATTTTGTATGGAGTAGTTGATCCGAGGGTGAGGGTGGAGTAGAATCCGTGCCTTTAATTAAAACAAGCCGTTTCTCTCGTTTCGCAAATTTTTATTGAAACTATATATTAATGAAAATAGTTGCCTTTGTATGGGTTTATCTTTTAGCTAGTTCTTGCGCCTCGCAGGACAAAAATATTAATACAGATTCTCTAAAAAAATATTCCTATTTCGCAAATGGATATTACAAAGGAGCATGGAGTGGTTCTGGAAGTGGGTTTTTTATAAAAAAGCAAAATAGACTTTTTTTTGTAACCAATTATCATGTTTATTCAGGATATGACGCAATATCAAAACACTATACTCCGGCGGATGCCTTATCAATAAGGGTTATATCAACAACCGATTCTTTGTTCGTTACAATTCCTGTTAATAGAGACAGTAGTATTGAAAGCAAAATCAATAGTCTTAATAGGGCTGATCTAATAGTTTTAGAGATAGACAAAGAATTATATAAAATACCTTCCACTATAAAGACATTTGACTTGACACAATTTGTAAATACATCTGGCTCAAAAAAAGTACCCAATAACATTTTTATTTATGGTTACCCTTCTGATAGAGTAACATATAATAAATCTTCCCAATTCCTTGTTCCATTAGGAGAAGCAATTTATGAGAAATACAAAGAGGCAGACTCATTAACTTATAAAAAGATACAAAGAAGTAGTCTTTCAGTTATAAACGAATTATTTACACAAAAATACTGTGAATTAAATTTTATCCTTTTAGGAGCTACCAGCAGAGGTGGCATGTCAGGCTCACCTGTATTTGGAGAGTTTAAGAAAAAGGGTAAAGTAAAATATAAATTGATTGGAATATTAAGAGGTGGCACTTCAAATATGATAGAAATAATAGAGGTCAATCAGCTTGTACTTCAAATAAAACAGGAAAATTAGTTCCTCCAAATTTCTCTGCCGGGCAATCGACTATTGTATTATCACTTCCCCTACCACTTTCTGTCCCAACGCCTCGTTCACCCGTTGTTTTATTTTTTCTTTCTGGTAAAGCAGTTCATTTTTTAGCGGAGCAACATTGGTAGTGATGATTAGCTTATCACCGATGATCTGGAGTTTGTCGGTGTACCGGGCCACTGTTTTTCCCATAATTTCTTCCCACACATCCTCGATCTGTAAAGCCTGTATGCCGCCTTTAATGCGGCTGCCTTCTAAGAATTTTTTCATTGCATCACCGATAGAATATTCACCCATGTTGTAAAGATAATCCAATAAAACAGACCCCTCGTTCCTCGGGGTGACAAAGCGTAAAAGTATTTACAGCTTTGCTAATTTATACCAAGAGCAATATTAGAGGTAATAATGACTTTTACATTTGTCATGCCGAGGCTTGAGCCTGTCCCGACAAAGGAGGGAAGGCATCTGAAACAATATGAACTCTAAAGTTCAATAAGCTGATATTGCACTGCCAAAGCATCCAAATGCTGCTTCAGCCTTTCCTCATTAGTATCCGTGATAAAAACCTGTCCCTCATTTTCTACACAAACTTTAGTGAGCAGGTTACTGATGCGATCTTCATCCAATTTTTCAAACACATCATCCAGCAACAGGAGAGGAGCAAAACCTTTTTCTTTTCTTAATACTTCCATCTCTGCCAGTTTTAAGGCAAATAACAAACTCTTCCGCTGCCCCTGTGAAGCAATGCTTTTAAAAGGCTGGTTACTGAGTTGTATATCCAGATCATCCCGGTGAATGCCGGAAGTAGTTCGCTGCGCAAAGCAATCTCTGCTGCGGTTCACTTTTAATAATTCTGCAAAGGAAGCTTGCAGTAATTCGCTTTCGTAAAATAGATTCACCTCTTCGTCTTTTTGAGAAATCCCGTTGTACAAATGTTTCGCAACCGGTAAAAAAGAAACAAGGAATTCTTTTCGCTTATTAAAAACATAATCACCTGGTTTGATAAGTTGTTCATCAAGAACATCCAGCAATTCAAAGTTTCTACCGCCGGTTTCTTCAAATGATTTCAACAACGAGTTCCGTTGCTCCAGTATTTTTTTATAGACAATTAAATGCTGCATGTATTCAGCATCTAATTGACAAAGCAGCGCATCAAGGAATGTCCGCCTTTCTTTACTATCCCCGGTAATCAATTCTGCATCATCCGGCGCAATCACTACACATGGATAACGGCCGATATGCTGCGAAAATTTTTCATAGGGGCTGTCATTTATTAAAAACTCTTTCCTGCCCGTTTCCCGAAGGATGCAAACCGCTTTCTCGATTTTATCATGCAATTCAAAATTTCCTTCCAGCCGGAAACCTGTATTGCCATGCTGTACATTGTTGCTATCCAGCCGGGTAAAATAACTTTTAGTAAAGCAGAGATAATGAATGGCATCCAGCAGGTTGGTTTTGCCCACACCATTCTTGCCACAAATGCCAATAATCCGCTCTGTAAAGTCAAAAGACCTGTTGCTGTAGTTTTTGAATTGAACCAGTGATATGTGCTGGAGAAGAAGCATTAAGAACTGCAAGTTAACCGCTGAGGCGCAAAGGCGCAGAGGAAGGAAAATAAAAACAAACTGGTCTTTAAACTTTGCGCCTCAGCGGTTACAATTTGCTGATTAGCGAACAGAACCCTGAACGGAGCGTCGCAAGGGACGATCATCGGGAACCGAACCCCGATTAAACCCTCAAAATCACTGCTTTAAAATTCCTTTTTTCCCCTTATTTTTGCGACTCAAATTTTTAGCCGGTGGCTACCAAATTTTCGAAAGAAACATATCTCTACTGGTACGAATTAATGCACCTCATCCGCCAGTTTGAACTGATGGCGGAAGAGAAGTACAAAATGGATGGCAAGATCCGTGGTTTCTTTCATGCTTATATCGGCCAGGAAGCAATTGCTGCCGGTTGTATGACGGCTACCCGCCCGGAAGATTTGATGATAACGGCGTACCGTGACCATGGACTGGCAATTGCGAAAGGTGTTTCGGTAAATAGTTGTATGGCTGAACTGTATGGCAAAGCAACAGGTTGTGCAAAAGGTAAGGGCGGCAGTATGCACTTCTTTGGCAAGGATGTAAATTTTTATGGCGGACATGGTATAGTGGGTGCACAGATAGGGACAGGTGCCGGTCTTGCTTTTGCAGAAAAATACCGTGGTACTGATAACATAGTTCTTTGCTATTTTGGCGATGGTGCAGCCCGGCAGGGTATGCTGCATGAAACGTTTAACCTCGCCATGCTGTGGAAACTGCCGGTGATATTTATTTGTGAGAATAACAACTATGCGATGGGAACTTCGGTAGAACGTACTTCCAACGTAATTGATATTTATAAACTGGCAGATGGATATGAAATGCCTGCTGATACGATTGATGGCATGAGTCCCGAATCAGTTCATGAAGGTGTAAGCCGTGCAGTGAAAAGAGCAAGAGAAAAAGGCGGGCCAACTTTGCTGGAGATAAAAACGTATCGCTACAAAGGACACTCCATCAGCGATCCGCAGAAATACAGAACAAAGGAAGAAGTGGATGAGTACAAAAGCAAAGACCCTATCCAGATGGTGCTGAAAAATATCCTGGATAACAAATTTGCTACGCAGAATGAAATTGATGTAATTAATAAAAGAGTGGATGATATAGTGGATGAGTCGGTAAAGTTTGCGGAAGAAAGTCCCTGGCCGGATGACAGTGAAGTGCTGAAGGATGTGTATGTGGATCAGGACTATCCTTTTATTGTTGATTAAGAAGGGACACTTTAGAAACATAATTGAATTTTAAACCCTTTACTATTTTATAAATTAAGAAATAACAAATAAAAATGGCAGACAAGAAAAATGTGCAGGAGTCGAAGCATGACGAAATAGTGATTGCAAAAGCAAAAGACTTTTGGTCAAAGTACAGCAAACCAATAATGATTGCCAGTACCCTTATCATTGTAGCTGTTGGAGGCTGGTATGTTTACCAGAACTTCTTTAAAAAGCCAAACGAAGCAAAAGCTGTTGAAGCAATGTTCAAAGCAGAAGAGTATTACCGTCTTGATTCCGTTAACCTGGCACTGAATGGTGATGGTCAAAATTGGGGCTTCCTGAAAGTAATTGACAAATATGGCGGCACCAAAGCCGGTAATCTTGCTAATTTTTATGCAGGAAATTGTTATATCAAACTCAACGAGAATGATAAGGCACTAAAATATCTGAAAAAATTTGACGGTGATTCCAAACCTGTGCAAGCAAGAGCTTATAAATTAATGGCGGATGCTTATGCTGACCTTGGAAAAAATACGGATGCCCTGGACTATTATAAAAAAGCTGCCCGGCATTTTGAAAAAGATGAAACTAATTCTGCTGAATATCTTTTTTATGCCGCTTATCTTGCTGACAGGGTGATAAAAGATCCCAAAGAAGCGATTGAACTGTATAAGGAACTAAAAGAGAAATTTCCAAAAACAGACCAGGCACGGGAAGCTGATAACTACCTGGCTCAGTTGGGAGTTTATACAACAGAAAACTAATTATGGCTGACGTTAAAAAAAGTAACCTTGAACATATTGACACAGGCATTCTGAAAAAGGATGCCTGTATCGTTTTGGTGAAAACAGAATGGAATGCTGCTATCGTTGACCAATTGGAAAGAGGCTGTATTGCCATGCTGGAAAAACATAAGGTGAAAAAAATTATTGTGGTGACTGTTCCGGGATCTTTTGAAATTCCGTTTGCGGTAAAAAATTATTGGGACAGCAACAGCCCTAAAAAAAGACCCGATGCTTTCATCGTACTTGGTTGTGTGATAAAAGGAGGAACTCCTCATTTTGAGTATGTGTGCAGAGCCGTAACAGATGGAGTGCTGCAATTAAACCTTAGTTTGCCTGTGCCCACAATATTTGGAGTGCTGACAGTAGATAATGAGGAGCAGGCAAATGAAAGAATTGGCGGAAAGCATGGGCATAAAGGGGAGGAAGCGGCGATAACTGCGTTGAAGATGATAGCCCTAAACCCCAAACCCCTAAAGGGGCTTAAGAAACAGGCATGAATGTTGAGATTTTCATACCATGTTTTGTTGATCAGCTTTATCCTGATACGGCCTTTAACATGATTAAAGTGCTGGAGAAAGCCGGTTGCACCGTTGGTTATAACGCAGCACAAACATGCTGTGGTCAGCCTGCTTTTAATGCTGGTTTCTGGGAAGAAGCCAAAGCTGTTTGCACTAAATTTCTCAAAGACTTCAGGGGCAGTGATTGTATTGTAACACCGAGTGCAAGCTGTGCCGGCTTTGTCCGTAATTACTATTCCAAATTATTTGAAAATTCATCCCTGCATCATGAAGTGGTGGATGCGGGTAAACGCATTTTTGAATTTTCGGAGTTTATGATCGAAATACTGAAAGTGGATAATGTGGGAGCCAGCCTGGATGGAAAAGCAACATACCATGACAGTTGTGCTGCGCTGAGAGAATGTAAAGTAAAAGAAGAACCAAGAAAGCTTTTAGCAAATGTAAAAGGCCTGGAAATTACAGAGATGAATGATGTAGAAACCTGTTGTGGCTTCGGCGGAACCTTTGCGGTAAAATTTGAAGCCATTTCTGTGGCTATGGCAGAACAAAAAGTAGAAAATGCTTTGGCCACCGGCGCCGATTATCTTATTTCCACCGATCATTCCTGTTTGATGCACTTGCAGGGATATATAAACCAGAAAGGATACAAACTACAGACAATGCACCTGGCTGATGTGCTGGCTTCTGGTTACTAGTTGCTGGTAGCTGGTTCTTTCATCGAAAAGTGTCTTCATACTTTGAAACACCAGTAACAAATAACCAGCAACAAGCTACAATCCCGAAAAATAATCATACCCTTTTTTATCCGCCCAATAGTCCGGCGTTCTTTCATTGGAGAAATACATATCGCCGATGCGTTTCAAACTCTTCACCCCATATTTTACAGTAATGATTAACCGTAAAGGATACCCCTGGTTCATTGGCAAAGGCTGATCATTTAATTCATAACAAAGCAAGGTTTGCGGATGCATGGCACTCTGCATATCAATCCCAACATAGTATTCTTTGTCCGGCGTACGCAGTCCAAGATATTTCATAGCCGATTCTTCGCTTAATCCATAAGCCCTCATAAATTCAGAAAACCTGACACCGCCCCAATGAGTGATCTGGCTCCATCCTTCAATACACTTAAAATTGAAAACAATCTCCGTCTTTGGCAGCTTCTTTATATCCTCTAATTTTATTTTCAGGGTGTCGCCTTTTGCTTTTATCACATTCATGGACCAGGTGCTGGGGTCAAATGAAGTTTTCATTCCAAGATCACCGTTCACTCTTGCAGGGTTGGCCGCCAGTGACAAGGGATATTCTTTTGCCAGGTGTTTATCGGACAGTAACCCATTAAATATTTTTTCGTTAGTATTTAAAACAGTTCTTATCGGTGAACTCGTTTTACCTGAATCAGACGGTTGATGACGCAACCACTTCCACCCAAGAAATGCCGCACCTGCAAAAACAAAAAAGAAAAAGAAAGAAAAGAAAGTCTTTTTCACAATAAGCTGGTTGATGCTGAGCTTATCATTTTTGGAAAAAATTGTTTTAAAAAAATTTGCCATACTGATTTTATTTTATTGATTCTTCCTTTACTGCTGCTTCTTTTGTTTTCTCTACCTCAAAACCGGTTACCATTGCCCTGAAATTATTCCATCCTGCACGGATAACCTGGAAAATGTGAACAAGGAAAAATAAAACGTAACCAATCGTCAATGCAAAGTGGATGATGCGGGCCATCTTATACCCACCAAACATTGAACAGAGCCAGCCCAACTGAACCGGCTTATAAATAGCCAATCCAGTAAGTATAGAACCAATCCCCATAAAAATAATGGCGGTGTAAGCAATACGCTGGGCAGCATTGTATTTTCCGTTAGTAGGTGGCACTGTTTTGCGGATGTGTAAATCATGCAGCAATACCTGCCATGCCTGTTTAAAAGATTTCCGGTTGGGCATCAGCAATCTCCACTCACCGGAGATAGCCGTATAAAGAACATAAGCGATGCCATTTAAAAAGAACAGCCACATAAAAACAAAATGATAGGCCATGCCTTCTGAAAGCCGGTAAGGTATTTTTAATGCTTCATAAAAAGAATTGGGAAAAAATTTTAAAAGGGTAGTGCTGCCAAAACCAATTTTGTAAACATCATTGGCCCAGTAAATAAGCAACCCGCTCCATATCATAATGGCTAATAAGGGAAAATTGAACCAGTGAAACCAGCGGATAGCCAGCGGATGCTTTTTTACAATTTTCTTCATCGCCTGTAATGATTTTAAACCCCTGTGTAATTTACTTTAATATCAGGATTGATAAGGAGTAAAGTTATAATTGCATCCTCTAAAAAAATATCCGTCCTGCTACAACAAAAGGCCGGTATCCTTCAGGGTACCGGCCTCATTTGCCATTTTCAGGGGAAAATTTTTATTTAGGAAGTATCACATGGTCAATCACATGAATCACCCCGTTACTTTGATAAACATCTTTAATAGTAATTTCAGCCATACCGCTATTTTCATCTTTCAGCCACAGTTTGCCGTCCTTTTTCATCACCCATAATTTACCACCGGCTACCGTACTTAACTCTGCAGTGCCATTACCATCTTTGATCTTTGCTTTTAAAGCATCGGCATCTAATTTACCTGCCACCACATGATAGGTAAGAATGCCTGTCAGTTTTGCTTTGTTTTCAGGCTTAACCAACATTTCCACTGTACCTGCGGGCAACATACCGAAAGCTGCATTAGTTGGAGCAAACACAGTGAAAGGACCGGCACTCATCAGCGTTTCTACCAGACCGGCGGCCTTAACAGCAGCTACCAGGGTAGTGTGGTCTTTAGAATTTACTGCATTTTCTACAATATTTTTAGAAGGATACATGGCAGCACCGCCAACTTCCACTGTTTTTTCTTTCATGGTCTGAGCAGAAGAAACATTAAACAAAAATGCTGCTCGTCCGCGATGCGCGGCAACAGCCGCCATCCCGCGACCGTGACTCAGCGGACAGCCTGAAGGAGCCGATCATGTCGATGGCATTTTTGCGGGACGATGCGGAAGGGGAGTTGCCCCGCCGCTTCTACGACTTGCCGGATCGCGCTGACCCGG
>JANPMI010000126.1:0-6554 GCA_031422725.1 Chitinophagaceae bacterium
TATTTATACCTGAGCGGCAGTTTTTTGAGACTGCCGCTTTTTTATTTTTCTACTGGTTCGGAATACTACGAATATCCGGGAAGAAAAGATGGTCTTTAATTCATTCGGTTGGTGGAGATACTTCGACCTGCCTGTCTGCCGACAGGCAGGTTCAGTACACCAACCGGGGCGTGAAATATATCCTCAACACTGAACCGTTACCCGTAAGAAAGTGGCAGGTATGGAAGTACTGTTCTTATCGGTACTTTTATTTTGACTGTTAAACAATACCTCTAATTCATGTTGCAGCTCCGAAGCCTTACCATTTTTTTCAGCTGCTTCAAAAGCATTCATGGTGGGGCCGTAATAGTTTTTGAAATTCTCTACGAGTTCTGCCGGAGAATAAGAAGCATTAAAGGTGAAGGTGTCTTTAATAAATGATATATTTTCTTTTGCAACACCGGCACTTCCGAAACGGTCTGTAACATGATCTTCTACTCCCCACAACATTGGACTGATGAAACCCTCCGGCGGTGCCGGTGTGTAGGCAGAACTTATTTTTAGTATTTGTGCTACCAAAGTAGGGTCTCCGGGTATCCAGTTTCCCATAACAATTCTTCCTCCCGGCCGGGTGACACGAACCATTTCCTTTGCAACATCAAATGGCTTTGGTGCGAACATAGCACCAAAGATGCTTACAACAAGATCAAAACTGTTATCCTTTAATTCATGTAAGTCTGTTGCATCACCTTCCTGGATGGTACAATTGGTAAGACCCTCCTTTTTTATCCGGATGTTTCCTGCTTCTACAAGATTTTTTGCTATATCCACACCTAAAACATTAGCTCCCAATTTTGCTTCGGGTATTGCCGTGGTGCCATCGCCACAACCGAGATCAAGAACGTTAAGACCTTTGGTTACTCCCAGCTTGGCTACAAGTGCAGTACCGCTTTCCCGCATGGTTTCTGCTATCCGGGTAAAGTCACCTTTTTCCCATAATGCTTTGTTTGGATTCATGTTGGTTGGTTTTAAAATGGAAAGTTACGAATTGTAAATAGCTTTTCCCTTTTTGCCTCTCCCGGAGGTGTTCAGGAAGCAACACGGTGCTATTGATGTTGTGTGCGGATTGGTAGTGGGCAAAGTACCAACAGCCTGAGTTAAGGTTTCCTCTATTCGTTTGTTGGTGATTTGCCTGCTCACTTGGCTTAGCGCAACACCATCAAAGGCCGTTTACTCTTTCGAAGACCTACAAAGGCAAAATTATTCTATTAATTGCTTTAACTTGTTGACAGCATCTTTTGCAGTATATGATTTTGCTTTATTTAATCTAAACTGGTGCTCCATGTTTTCAATAATTGTAGTAGTAAACCTTACTTCCGGATATTTTTCGAAATTCGTTCTCATGAAATCAAGATATTTCTCTTTTACAATATTCAAATTCGTTTCAGATAAAAGCCCTATTTCATATATTATACCTCGAATATGGGAGTCAATATATCTTAAATCACTTTCATGCAGTTCAATTTTTTTATCCAAAGCATAACAATGAGTAAGCATTTCGAAAAGAATATCCAATCCATCAGGTGATTTATACAGATTAACAGACTGAAATGATAAGAAATTCCAACTTGAGTACTCCCCGGAAATAAATATATTTTTCATTTCTTCTAATCCGATTATACTACCTAGCTTAATTAGCAAGTTTGCTATTCTGAATCTTTTTGAATAATCAATTTCGCTTACTAAAAGTTTAACTAGAAAATCAATAAGAAATACATCCTTGGGAGAATGTTGGATTATATCTTTTGATAGTGCCTCTACCAAGTCAAATTCATTTGTTCTCACAATTAAATGTTTAAGAATAGTATCACTTCTTAAAGACTTTGAAAATTTGTCCAAAATTGAAAGCTTTGTGCTTAAATCAATTGAAACATCAAGTATTTTTTCAGCAATTAAATCATTTCCGATAACAATTTTATTGTCTATTAAATAATTTACATGGTTATGCAAAACATAGGAAAAAATAAATTTAAAAGTTTTCAAATTATCTAAAACTCTTTCGGTGACTTTTTCTTTACCTATTTTCTCAAGAATATAATCAAACCCAGATGGGTTGTTATTATCAGGAAACTCAAATGATATCATATCAAGTAAAATATCATATGGATATTCCAAAGATAATTTTTGTCTAAAATAATACAAACACACAGATTGCCATTTAAATGAAATGCCACCACTACTTGAGGTATAAATGGCTGTTTTAAAATCGAATTCTTTCAAAGTCTTATTGCACCACTTCTTAATAAATTCAAATTGCTCACTTGTACAAACAAGTGTATTATTGTTTTTTAAGTAACTAAATATTTGTTCAATTTGATACCTTTCAAATCCATCCTTATTTAAAACAAATTCCATTGCCTCAGTTCTTGCAACCTGTCCCTTATACCTAGAAAAGTCTCTTAACAGATTAATTGCAGGTAATTTAAATATCTCATCAATATCAACAGATTTATACGATTCCCGCCTCAATTCATATAATTCATCATTGGTAAGACTCTCCTTATTAAATGTTTTAAATATTTTTTTTACTTCATTACTAAATAATTCATTTGAAAAGATAATTTCGAATTCGCCAATTGATTTTTCTATCCCGATTTTTTGCCAATCAATTTGTTCGGGCTTTTCGATTGCGATATTAAGCTCCTTTTTAACTAGCTCAAAGAAAACATCTGCCTTATCCTTATTCCCCCAAAATAGTAATATCTTGTAATATGTATTAATATTAGCAGCCGTTAAATCCCCATTTTCATATTTTTTTAAAACAATTCCATAAGCAACATCATCACTCAATTCTGAAATAATATCATAGTATTCATTTTTTTCAATTTCAAGTTTATTTATTAACCTATTCAATAATTTTTCAGTTGTTTTTGTCTCACTAAAAAACTTCAGACAATCCTGCATAGCTTCTTTTCTAAAGTGCCTAGAAAGACTAACTAAAACGGAAAAAAAATCACTATACAATGTTTTATCTAACTGATAAGCAATCACACCATTTTCGACAAGTTGCTTAAATACATCTTTAAAATCATAACTATATTCAATTCCATCAGTTTCGACAATAAATTTTAAAATATCCTTAACCGATTTAGGAGTTTTGGATAGTTTAATTCCCTCATTTAAATAATGAGAAAGGCCACCAAGTGAATAGGTTTCGCTTCTTATGTTTCTGTGATCTAAAACATAACCATTCAAGAAATAATTCAAATACTTATCCTGCATTTGCATTTCAAGAATTGCTCTATAAATGGCCATTCGAATATGCTGACTATTATTATCGGAAAATAATACAACAAGATTATCCAAAATCTCTTCGTTAAACAATTTCAACTCCGTCAAAGTATCAATTGCATCACTTATAGTTTGAACCTCTGTTTCTGAGTTTATTACCCCTAACAACACTGCAACTGCAGTTTCCTTTTGATCAGAGGATAACTGGTTAAAATATTTTAAAAGCTGCAAAGAATTTGATAAAGAGTATTTTGATTTTGAAGCTTTAATTTCATTTAATATAAAATCTATGTTTCCCTCTGTTTCTCCAAATTTAGCCAAATCCTCATACTTATATTTTGTACTGTTTATCCAAATGTCTTTGCCAGTGTACTTCTCATATATTTTCAAAAAAACTGAAGCCCTTATATCCTTTGAAATTTTTTCTTTTTCAAACTGTATCAAGGCTTCATATTGCTCATTCTTTATAATCCATTGTAAAAACTCCTCAAGTAAAATATTTTCTTTTGGCAAAAGCCCCATGAGAAAATTTAAAGTATTTGACCAACTTGGATTTAATGTTAAATAGCTAGGTTCAAAAGAAATAATTGGTAGAATTTTTGAAAATTCCTCATTTATGAGGACTTGTGCTGCTAATAATTCTTGGATATTATTATGAACAAAACCCCAATACTCAACATTTTCATTTACTTCTAAGTTAAAACCAGGGAAAAACTTTAATAGTTTGTAATCGTCATCATTCCCTAATATAATAAAAAGCTCCTCTCGAGTAATAATGTTTTTACCCATTATTTCCATACTTAATGCTATCCATCTTAACAATACTAGAATTTTTAATTTTAAGTCTGTATAATCGATTGTATTCTGAAAATGGTTCTGGTCGAAAATGAAAATCCTATCCAGAATTTTTTCGAAAACATGTATTCGGCTTTGCGGATAGGAAGTAAATGGGGAGTAAATAGCAAGAAGCTCTTTTAAAAAATATGGTTTACGAATCAAATCATAATACCCGTCTTTATAAGAGTCTTCAAGAAATTTTTTTCCATCTATTTTATACTGTTTTTCTGAATAGTCAATTATATCAGAGTTTCCTAAATCTGAAATTTCATAAACATCAAAACCCGCAATACTTCCATTAAACCCCTTTATAGGTAGTTGATAATGTGTCGTCCGGCATGATAGAAGAATTCTCAGTTCAGGATTATTAAGTGAGAATTGATTGATATTTAAAATTACCGTATTGAAATGATCTGTTGGGACTTCATCAAGTCCGTCTAAAATTATGACTAACTGGTTTTTGGGCAACTCTTGCCAACCTATCGGTAAGAAATCTTCAACAGGCTTGTTTAGCAGGAATTTCAACCTTTTAAAAATTGGTATATAAATATCATCTTCTTGGAGTTTATATGCCAAGTTTATTAAATCAACTGATTTCCCAGAACCGGCATTTCCAAGTATGACAAGCTTATGATGAGTCGAGAGAATATCAATGAGCTTTTCTTTCAAGGCCATGTCTTCTGATATCCAAAAACCTATATTTTTTTCACCAAACTTATTATAAGTTCTTTCAATATATTTTTCTTCTTTTGGCATCTCAATCAGGAAAAGAGCAGAGACCTTTTCTTCCTTAAGCTTGTTAGTCCTAGAAGTATGTAGGATCTCCTTAAGAAGTCGAATTTGCTCTTGGTCTTTTGGAATTTTTGAGGCTTTAGCATTTACATCAAATAACTCCCTAAAAACCTCAATCTCATCTTCAAGATTATATTTATTATCCAAAAGCCATCTATATTTTAAATCAACATTAATCAAGGTTTTCAATTCAATAAATACTGAGCCATTTGTATCATTGAAATAATCATTAAGGAAAGATTGTTTAACGCTGGTCTCCATAAATATTGCCACTATAACATCGGGCTTTCCTAACTCTTCAAAATCCAAAACTGATTGACTATACACTGAATCCCTGTCATCACCTTTTTCAATTAGCCCAGTCTTAATTAGAGATTTACCAAGTTTTGGATTTTTTTTAAGTTTTTTCTTAACCCATTTCCAACTTGATGAAATAGGGCTTAAAAATTTTATAGAATCGAAAAATGTCATCTGGTAGTATTTATATAAAGTTATGCTAAGATGTATTACTCAAGTATTGTCCAACAGAATTACAAAAGCTCAAAGGCTGCCGGATGGAAGCGGATACCCCGCTGAAGGTTTGTGTGCTGGCTCGTGGCGGAGTAGTAGCGAACAGCCGGGACTGAAGCTGAGCAGCGAACAGAACAATGACAGCCCCAAATGAATATCGAATGCCGAACAAGGAATAACGAATGAAGAAGTAAGACCATTCCCTACTCTCCCACCGTCCCTTATCTTTGCATCTCAACGTATTGCAATCATGAACCTTGAATTCAATAAAAACGAAGACGTACTAAAACAATCGCTGAGTGAGATGCGCCAGCGATTGGAAAAAATATATGAAGGCGGCGGTAAAAAAGCCATTGAAAAACAAAGAGAGAAAAATAAACTCACTCCCCGTGAACGGATCGATTACTTAATTGATAAAGACAAACCATTTATAGAGATCGGCGCATTTGCGGGTTATGAAATGTATGCCGAACAGGGAGGTTGCCCTGCGGGTGGCACGGTGGCAGGTGTGGGTTATGTAAGCGGCCGCCAATGTGTGATACTCGCCAACGACCAGACGGTGAAGGCGGGTGCATGGTTTCCTATTACCGGTAAAAAGAATTTGCGGTTGCAGGAGATAGCGATGGAAAATCATTTGCCGGTTATTTATCTGGTGGACAGCGCCGGTGTGTTTCTGCCGATGCAGGATGAAATATTTCCCGACAAAGAACATTTTGGCCGCATCTTTCGCAACAATGCCGTCATGAGCGGCATGGGCATCACACAAATAGCTGCGGTGATGGGCCCCTGTGTGGCGGGCGGCGCCTACCTGCCCATCATGAGTGATGAAACACTGATGGTGGAAGGCAATGGTTCTATTTACCTGGCCGGGCCATACCTCGTAAAAGCTGCCATCGGTGAAGACATTGACAACGAAACCCTCGGCGGTGCGGTAACGCATACGGAGATATCGGGCATTGCTGATTATAAATTCAAGACCGAGCAGGAATGCATGGACCATATCAAGAAAATGTTTTCGATGCTGGGTGATAAACCAAAAGCCGGTTTTGACAGGATAGAAACGAAAGCTCCGATGAAGAATGCAGAAGAATTGTATGGGTTGTTTCCGCATGATGGTAAGCCTTATGATGTGGTGGATATTATTG
>JANPMI010000127.1:0-4659 GCA_031422725.1 Chitinophagaceae bacterium
CAAATGCTTTACTTACTTCCTGTATTTGCCTGGCCGATTCATCGCTGCCGAAATAAATAGTGGCACCCACCGCAGCGGCACCCAGGTTCCAGCATTGTTTGATAGAAGCGAACATCAACTGATCAAACTTATTGGGGTAAGTCAGGAACTCGTTATGATTAATCTTTACAATAAAAGGAATTTTATGTGCATAGTTGCGGGCCAGGAAACCAAGACCGCCATACGTAGTGGCTACGGCATTACATCCACCGGCAATAGCAAGGTCAATAATATTTTTTGGATCAAAATAAATAGGGTTTTTGGCAAAGGAGGCACCAGCACTGTGTTCAATACCCTGGTCAACGGGAAGTATAGAGAGATAACCGGTATTGGCTAATCGTCCGTTGCTGTACAAAGCCTGCAGGTTACGGAGTACTTGCGGATTACGGTCGCTGCTTATCCAGATGCGGTCAATAAAATCAGTACCTGGCAGGTGCAATGAATCTTTACTGATGGTTTTTGACTGGTGATTAAGAAGATATTCGGCTTTGCCGCCAAGGAGATCAACAATCTTTTTTGTGGCCATATTGGTTTGTTTTTTGGAGGGGCAAAGATAAGGAAAGGAAGTTCACAGTCGGCAGTCTCCGGTCAGCAGTCTTGAATCTGACAGAGCGAAGAACTGACTGCATACTGGCAATTGCTGACTAAACATCAGTCTTCTAAACCGCTTTGCAACTTAGCGATGAGGGCCAGGTTTTTACGGAGCATTTGCTTCATATTCATTTTTACAATTTCTCCCTGCGACCGGCATTTTAAAAAAGCAGGGTTGTGGTGATAAGCAGCCAGCTCACTGCTCAGTTGTTTGGTTTTTTCGGGGGAAGAGATGGTGTCTTTCATCATAATATCTAATAATTCTTTCACCCGGTAGCGGGATGATGCAAGCCTGACAGACATCATGGTTCTTTCTTCCGTTTGGTACTGATCAATGGAATCTTTGTTGAGATACTTCATGGTAAGATCAACTAAAGAATAATTTTCTTTAAAGAATTGCGGCAGGTATAAATTTTTCCGGCCTTCGTAGGATTGCTGGTCAAAATCAATACAACGGATGCGGTATTGATAGTCTTCAATATCCGGGGTAATGTCAATTACAAAATTATAGCTGCGCATATCACCCAGCAGGCGGACAAAACAACGTTCATTAAATTTTACAAACTCCTTAGCCAGTCGGATTTTATTGGTGTCCGGGCCATCCATCATCTGACGGATAAATAAATCGCCGGGAATACCGGCAATATGTTCTTCCACCAGTGTATTATTATGCGTAAAATAAGTAATCCGGTTGGGGGAGAGGAGATGCTCTAGTTCCAGCCCATAAATCCGGGAAGCATCTGCTATTTTAATATAATAATGATCGTAGTTGTCATTAAATTTATTGACGATGCGGATGCGGAAGGGATGTGAGTTTCCAAAACTGCAGTAATCAATTCTTGCCACGTCAAGGTGTTTGGTAAAACTGAGGTCGCCTTCGGTTTTTAGTATAGCATAAATTTTTACAAGTCCCTCCCGGATAAAATCCCAGTCCCGGCTGTCGTAGGATGTTTTTTCCCAAAGGGTGTCTTTGCCATGTTTATCTTTTATGGGAGTGGACCAGGTATAGTTAAGCAGATTATTATAAGAGACGGGTAATTTCACTTCACGGCTATGCAGTTTCAGGTAATGGCGCAGGGCATCATTAACAGGGAACATCGGTTTTTTCCGGGAAGGTTTATCGGTGTTTTGCTGCATTAAAAAATGTATGGAGATTATTTATACCTGTAATATTCATCATGCCCAAGTGTAAATGATAATTTTCCCCCTGTTGAATCCGCAGGATTTATTTCATTATTAAAAACATGAAGGAACAAAGATTGTATTTTTTCAGACAATCCTTTTTTGGCGGCAGGTATATAACTATTAACCCAGGTTGCTCCGGTCGGGGTGTTTTTTAATTTACCAAAGGAGAAAATAATGGCAGAGATGGCCGTATCCATTTCGGCGGCAGTAGTTTTCTTTTTATCCAGTTCTGCCGAAAATATCCAGCATTGCCTTTCTTTTATAAAATGCAGCAGGTTACTGCTGTCTGCGGAGCCATTTACTTTTAACCGGGAATAATAAATCACTTCCTGTTCATTCTCTGATTTCAATCCTCCCTTTATGTTGCGGAAATCGGTCATGTATTCCCCCGATAGTTTTTTTATGTCTGCAGCAATTTTATCAGCAACGGTTTGCGCCCCGGCAACCACGGAAAAAAGGATAAGGGTAAAAGAGATGATTTGTTTCATTTATTATTTAAACAGGTGTAATAATCCTTTATTAAAATTAACCATTGCCAATGAGGTAGGATGGAAATTTATGGAGAATAGTTGTTTATTTCAATTGTGCCGGCAGGCGCATAAAATACTCCGGGGCATATTGCAGGCGGCTGCCATACCAGCTGAACATTTCACCATCAGCAAGAATAATTTTAGTAGCTGGTAACAGCGGTTGCAATTCGTCAATATGTTTTTGTGTAAAGGGGAAGGGCTCTGAAGAGAGCAGAAGCAGTTGGCAGTCTGCAGCCTGCAGTTCGTCAATGCTTAGTTCCGGGTATCTTTTTTTGTCTGCATATATATTGTTGAAGCCTGCTGCTTCAAGCATGGAGTGAATAAAAGTATCGCCGCCAATAGTCATGTAAGGGTTTTGCCAGATGAAATATGCAGTGCGGAGTTTTGAGTCTTGAGTCGGGAGTTGGGCGAAATTTTCTTTGATACGGTTAATTATTTCATGTGCAGGCTGCTGTTTATTTGTAATCAGGCCGGTTTGATCAATCATTTCGTAAGCATCTTCCAGGTTATTCACATCACTTACCCACACCGGGTAATGCTTTTCCAGTTCTTCTATCTGTTCTTTTACATTTTCTTCTTTATTAGCAATAATAAGGTCGGGTTGTAACTGGTGGATAATGTCCATCTTTAATTGCTTGGTGCCGCCAACCCTTGTTTTGCTGCGAAACCATTCAGCAGGATGAACACAGAATTTAGTGATGCCAACAACTTCTTTGTTCAGCCCCAAATCAAATAATAATTCAGTCTGAGAGGGAACAAGGGAAATAATGCGTTGTGCTGTGGCAGATAAGGAAACACTTCTCCCGGTCTGGTCAATAAAAACAGGCATGCAGAAATTTGCTGTAAATTATACCAATTATAATTCTTTACTGACCTGGCAGTGTGAATGAATAAAAAATGATGGAAAAATTTGAAGAAAGTAAAAAAGTTCACCGCGCCTCCTGCTAATTTTATTTAGCAGGAGGGTTCCGGACTTTGAATCTTTTCATGGGATTTGGACACGGTGACACTCAGGGTTGGTTTTCAAGGATCTCTTCTGGACTTCAAGGACGGTTTTTCTTTTGGACGTTGGATTCTAACTGGTTTTTCTAAGGATTTGGTTTCGGTTTTTTTCTTAAGTATTGGATAATTGGAAGACAAAAATAATTGGCAGTTCGTTAATATTATAGAGCAAAATAACTCTATTTTTCTACGACAGTATTTACTATAATTGACGTAAAGAGATCATTGATCAGTGGGGGAATAACTAAAAAAGGGTTCGTAATTCTACTTAAAAGCCATTGTATAGCCTTATGTAACCTTTACCAATCAAACGGGAACATTTATTGTGGATTAATTAGTTGCCCAGGGCCTGAATAACATCATACTTGGTGACGATATGGTAATTACCTGCTTCATCTTTTGCCAGCACGGCCCCATTTTCTTTATTAATGAGGTGGCTTAATTTTTCAACAGGTGTATCATAGGCAACTACGGGAAAGGAAGGTTCCAGTACTTCCTCTACGGTAGAATTTTTTATTTCAGGGTTATGAAATATTTTTTGGAACAAACCGCCTTCACTGATGGCACCCAATGGTCCGTTGCCATTTATAACCGGTATCTGTTCAATATCATATTTCTTCATGAGTTCCACTGCTTCCAAAACTGTTTGCGATGGTTCAACCGTAATTAATTTTTTGGTGCCTCTTGCACTTACTACATCTCTGAATGTTTTTACATCAAGGAAACCTCTTTCAATCATCCACTGGTCATTATAAATTTTACCAACATACCGGCTGCCATGATCATGAAAGATACAAACTACGAGATCGTCTTTTTTTAGCTTGCTTTTTAATTGCATCAATCCCTGTATGCAACTGCCTGCACTGTAGCCGCAGAAGAGCCCTTCTTCTTTTGCCAGCTTTCTTGCCATCACTGCTCCATCTTTATCCGTCACCTGTTCGAAATAATCAATAACACTCATATCGTAATTCTTCGGTACAAAGTCTTCTCCGAAGCCTTCGCTGATGTAAGGATGCACTTCATTGATGTCCACTTCGCCGGTGCGGAAATATTTGGTGAGCAATGAACCATATACATCTATTGCCCAGATTTGAACGTTTGGATTTTTTTCTTTCAGGAATTGTGCTGCCCCTGTTATAGTACCACCTGTACCAGCCGTGCAAACAAGATGAGTTATTTTTCCATCTGTTTGATCCCATATTTCCGGCCCTGTGCTTTCGTAATGCGCAAGCCTGTTGGCCAGGTTATCATATTGATTGCAATGAAATGAATTGGGAACTTCTTTTGCCAGCCTTGCCGCAACAGAATAATA
>JANPMI010000128.1:0-4160 GCA_031422725.1 Chitinophagaceae bacterium
AGAATTTCGGTAGCCCTTTTGTTGTCATCCCAGAAACCGGGACTTAACGAAAGCTGCTTGTCTTCTTCAATTTTATATCGTCGGTTTTCGACGTCAAAGAAACCTCCTTACCCCGGCAATGCGGGACCGCATATCATTCAATTTTTCGATTGTCATAGGGCGAAGGTAAAGGAAATGAGTGAGGATTGGGTAACCAGCTTTGGTACTACTATCAGCTTCGTTGCGTCGCACACTTCAGGGTTCGGTTCGCTATTCAACATAGTTTTCTATAATAGGATGTAACTTATATACAAAATATACCGCTATGTTTAAGAATAGCTAAGAACCAAAAAAATAGTACGCCAATAAATAATATCCTAGTTGCAACTGTAGCAGAAACCGGTTTTGATTCAGGGAATTCAATTAATTGTCTATACCCAAGACTTGCTTCAAGAATTTCCCCTCGTTTCTTGAAGGCTTTCCATTTAGTTGTAGAACTTTCTTCTATAATCCAAAATATTACTCCAAGAAAAAGACCAACGATATCCAAGAAAATTCTTAAAAGCATCCGTGATGAATCTATTTTAGTAAATACAGTCGCAATCAATCCTCCTGTTAATGCCAAGAAAATTGTAAGCTGAGCAAACCGCATATTGCTATAGTGCCTAATATGGGAGTTGAGCTCAGTATATTCTTGATTTGGCTGCATATCACTTCTGGAACTAATAAAATTTCTGAACAAATGTTGAATAAGTGGAACTAAAGAATTACTCTTTATGTTAAGAATTGATTCAATTTGTTTTTGAATTTCTAACCCGAGCTTTCTTTGTACCTGAAAATTTGTTTTGCCATTATGAATAGCTTTGCCCGAGTGATTTAATTCCTTATACTTTTCCTGACTTTCAAGGTAGTCAACTCTTTCATTTACCGCAACAATAGTATCGTCCTTACAGATATCATCGATATAATGCATTAGTCTCTTAAGAAAATCAGTTGAAATAGAGATTTCTTTCAGCGAAGTTGTTCCAACGGAATGAGCTATATCAACAATTCTTTGTTCAACTCCCATTGAGGACAATTTATTGAACGATTCCTTTCCTGCTCTTTCATAACCTTCTAAACCTTCCTTCCGAGTTATTTCAATCTCACTTTTTTTATACCAATCATGTAGTATTGCTGCTTTTATTAAAATATTTGAATCTTCTTCACTTAAGTGCAGGAGATTTGACAATATAAATGCTACAATAGCTTCAGTTTTGCAATGCTGATAGATATTGCTCCATCCATCGACTAACTGTCCTTCATTAGTCAGTATTCTAAATTCATTACTATATTGTTTTTCAATATCCATAATTAAAAGAATAATGATTACAAATATCCGTAATATTTCATTAGATATCTATTCTACTTCCCAGTCGGGTCCCACAGCCTAATGAACAAGCTTAGTTCATTTTTATATTGTCCGAAGAACTCCTTACGGAGAAAATGACTTAAATTTTCCGCCGCTACAAGTCTTTCCAAAAGCATCACGCCGCTGTTGTGTGTTGTGTGTGGGTTAGTAGCGAAGCAAAAACACCAACAGCATAAACTTTAAGCCACCTTTTCCTGGTATAAAAAAGAACCCTCCATTCAATGCTACTATCATCTTTAATGCGTCTCACACATGTATGTTCAGTAATTCTATAGGACATTTGCGAAATTTTGAAAGGGTGTATTATCAGGGAAAGCAACATGTCTTTCTTTGAACATTCTCACTTTGAGCAAATTGTTCCACTCTTTCAGATTATGTTTTACATCAGTTTCATTTTATTCACGAAAAATAAAGAGGCACATATTTTGATTAATTTTTATTACAGCACTTACAATATAAATGTGTGATTGGTGTAACTATTTTTTAGAATTATGTAATGCTTAACCTGTTTATTATTAAATTATTAAATTCTGCGAAAATGAAAAAAACAATCACCACTTATTCTGCCTTCGCTTTGCTTATTGCATCACTTATTTTTCTTTCCAGTTGTTCATCAAATGAAGGAACCAAAGAAACTGTAAAAGATACTACATCTATGGTTTCCGAAATGCCAATGACTGAAAACAAAAGCCATGACTTAAAAATTGCCATGAACAAACTCTGGGAAGACCATGTAACCTGGACCCGTAATGTCATCCTGTGTCTTGTTGACGGGGTTCCGGGTGCTGACCAGACAGTAAAACGCCTGATGCAAAACCAGGTAGATATTGGCAACGCTATTAAACCTTACTATGGAGATGATGCCGGAAATAAATTAACTGAATTACTAAAGGAGCATATTGCTATTTCGGCAGATGTAGTTACATCTGCAAAAGCTAACAATAAAACGGCGCTTGATTCAGCCAATAAAAAATGGTATGCCAACGCAGATGAGATATCTGTATTTCTCAGCAATGCCAATCCAAACTGGCCCTTAGCCGATATGCAGATGATGATGAACGACCATCTTAAATTAACAACTGATGAGGCTGTGCAACGAATAAAGAAAGATTACGATGCTGATATAGTGGCTTATGATAAAGTGCATGACGAAATTTTACAAATGTCAGCCATGCTTGCAGATGGTATCATCAAACAGTTTCCTGAAAAGTTTAAATAAAGAAATTTTTTGTAGTTGCCGGTCTTCCATAAAATAATACGCTGAACGCCAAGGTTGGTGTACTGAGTTGTCGAAGTAGTCTCCACCAACCGCATTACTTTGATAACTCTCCGGAATAAATACCAGAGCCGCAGGCCCGATAAATCTTGTAACACCGGATTTCAATCCGGTGCATGTACCAAAACAGAAATACCCATACAAGTGCCATCGGCACGAAGCATATCTCTTCGCAACAAAGCTTATATGAACCGAGCCTACGGCTCTCAACGACAGTGTAGCTTTTTTTTAAACTTTAGGCCACTCTTTCCTGATATAAAAAAAGAAACCGCCATTCATTTACGCATTTGTTGGTATTCCACTTCCCAACCGAGTCCCCAAAATAAAATTTTCCAAGACGATGTCTCGGCCAGCAGCATCTTATAACAAAATAACTTTAGCGGCCGGACTCGCCGCTAATATTTTTTCTTCTTTGGATTCATTCTCGTATCATACATATTCAGTACAATCACTTTCTTTCCTTTCACTTTGTAGTAAAGCCTGTTGTGGCGGGTAATAAATACAGACCGGACACCTTCGATTCTTTCAGAAGAAATTCCGGTTAAAGGCTGCTTTGATAATTGCTGGATGCGAAGGTCAATTTTTTACAGAAAGTTGGCGGCTACTTTGTGAGACCATTCTTTTTCAAGATAAGCCAGGAGTTTTATTAACTTATTCGTAAAGCGTCTCTTAATAATTATTTGGTACGCCATTTATCGGTAGCCTTATTGAATTCATTCAAAGTCGTGGTATCTTTTTCATCTGGTTCAGCAGCCAATTGTTCCAGTTCCTTTAGCTGCTCAGCAGAAAGGCTATCCGTAACATCAACATCTTTAGAGGTTTTATAGTACGCTATATCTTCTTTAACCATTGATAGTAAATCCTCATCATTTGTTTCATCAATGAGTTTGGTCAGTTCCTTTTTAAGTTTATCAATAGCCATATAAAAGGTTTTATCAAATTTACTTCTTTTCCACAAACTCCGCAAAAAATTGGGCTTATCTGTATGCCGTTATTAGGGTTAAACAGTCAGGCTTTTACGCCGTTGTTGGTGTCTAATAATCAGATTATTTAGACACCATCGTTTGGTAATTCTATAATTGTATTGACAATTTTTGGCAATTTTCATTTCCTATTTTAGGTATCTTTAATTCAATGTGTTAATGGAAGAAAAACAAGCTACTGCGCAATATTTACTTCTAAACTATACTGTATGTACGACAAAAAAATATTTTTTGTATTCATATACCTGTTTGCAGGCTTAACAACTTTTGCACAAAGTAAAAAAAACAAAATAGCTCAGATAATGAAAACGTATCATGGCTATAATATGTTTGATGGTGCTGTATTAGTTGCAGAAAATGGAAAAGTAATTTATAAAGGGGCTTTTGGCAAAGCTAACAGGGAGTGGGATATTAATAATTCGGTGGATACAAAATTTATGATTGGCTCAATATCCAAACCAATTACTTGTTTTTTAACCTTACTGCAAGTCCAAAAAGGTTTAATTGACAT
>JANPMI010000129.1:0-4021 GCA_031422725.1 Chitinophagaceae bacterium
GCAGGCTGGAAAAACAAATCCCACCACAACATTCTACAGTACTGACAATGGCTATATCACTGTTTTGAATGTGCAGCAGGGCGACTATGTTATGGAAGGTGGCACCATTGTAGAATTAGCAGATCTTTCTACATTATGGGCAGAAGCACAAGTTTATACTTCGCAATTTTCACAATTTCAGCAAAGCGCTTCGGTCATCGTTCGTATTCCCGAATTGGGAGATGAAGCAATCAATGGCAGGATCAGCTTTGTTAACCCGGAGATCGTACCCGAATCAAGGATTAACTTAATACGGGTTTCCATTCCAAATAAAAACAACAAATTAAAACCAGGCATGTCTGCTTATGTTTACCTCAGTGGCACAAAGCGTTCCTCTCTTACATTACCTGTTGATGCAGTGATCCGTGATGCTAAAGGGGCAACAGTGTGGATACAAACAGGTAAAAATACTTTCAAAAACAAAATGGTTGAAGTAGGTGCAGAAGAAGGTAGTATAATAGAGATTAGAAGCGGATTGCAGCCAGGTGATCTGGTGGTTATTACCGGCGCCTATTTACTTAACAGCGAATATATTTTCAAGAAAGGTGTTAATCCAATGGAAGGAATGAAGATGTAGATAAAATATATAATCAGGTTCTTGATAAAATCAATAATTAAATGACAGATGAAATAAATCCAAATTCAGGACATCAATTGAAGAAACTAGCAGAAATAAACATACTACTAAATTCTTATAATGATCTATTTTCTGATTTTGACCCAAGTTCTTATCAGGAAAGAACATTGTCTGATGATTTTATTATACAGGCAAAACAAATCTCCAAAAATAAGAGTGGAAACAATATGTCGTTAAGGCTCCTTTTACCTCCAAACAAGCGAAATGACCAGGATGAAGGATTTATTCTTGAAAGACTAAACGCCTATTTTAGAAACGTATATACGCAGTTGAAATCTGAAGTTAGAAAAGCAAATGCCAAAGGGTTGACTTTAACATTGATTGGAATCATCATAATGATTGTAGCAAGCTATATCTCTTATATAAAGCCGGATAAATATCATGCACATTTATTGCTTGTATTGTTTGAACCAGCAGGTTGGTTTTTGTTATGGGTGGGACTTGACCATTTAGTATATTCTTTAAAGGATACAAAGAGAGATCTTGACTTCTATTTAAAAATGACTAAATCTGAAATTAGTTTTATTAGTAACTAAAAAAAAGTATGATAAAACATGTTTGGTCTTGCTATGATTATAGTCAGTAAATAAAATATTAATAACAGTTTAATTGCATTCTCTTAAATCGATGTCTTGCCATACACAAATACCACTTTTAGTAATGCCAGCGCAAACGAAAATCACAATTACATTTGGCTATGGAAATTCTCAATCTCATCTTTAAACTTGCTGCCGGAGTCGGTTTGTTCCTCTTTGCCATGTATCTGCTGGAGGAATCGTTGAAAAATCTTTCGGGGCGAAATTTCAAACTCTTTCTTCAACGTACTACTAAAAACAGGGTAGGTGCTGTAGCAGGCGGTGCGGTAGTAACGGGTGTGCTTCAAAGCAGTTCCATGGTTTCGCTGATGGTGCTGGCTTTTGTGGGAGCAGGAGTGTTTACGATGAAGAATGCAATGGCTATTATTCTCGGCGCCAACCTGGGTACCACACTTGATAGTTGGTTGGTAGCTACCCTTGGTTTTAAGGTGGATATAGAAGTTGCCGCATACCCGGTTGTATTCATAGGGGGTATGCTTTTAATTCTCTTCAGTAACCGAAAGAAAATTAAATACATTTCTTATTTTCTTTTTGGCTTTGGCTTGTTGTTCATTGGACTTGCCTTTATGAAAACAGCTATGGAAGAGCAGGTGAGGAGCTTTGACTTTTCACAATATGCGGAAATGCCGCTGATGGTTTTTCTTTTTATTGGGTTTATTATTACATCACTTGTGCAATCAAGTTCGGTAACCATGGCCCTTACCCTCAGTGCACTTCATGCCGGGGCTATTGGATTTGCACCGGCAGCCGCTATTGTGCTGGGCTCCGAAACAGGCACGACTATTAAAATATTGGTTGGTTCTATTGGAGGCATCGCAGCAAAAAAACGGGTAGCACTGGGTAATTTCTTTTTCAATGTCTTTCTCACCGTATTTGCTTTCGCTTTACTGAAACCGATTTTACTTTTAATAACTGATATTATTAAAATCAAAGATCCTCTCATTGGCTTAGTTACCTTTTCAACGCTGATTAATTTAGTCAGTATTTCTATTTTCCTTCCTTTTCTAAATCCATTCGCAAAGCTTCTCGAAAAATTCTTTAAAGATACCGATGCCTCTGCGGCAGCTTTTATCGGTCATGCCGATATTAAAGAACCGGAAACAGCACTGGATTTATTCCGCAGAGAAACGGAGTATTTTATTCATAACTCTATACTGTTTAACCTGACGCTGTTTGATATTGATATAAAGCCGCTGAGTGAGCATCCTGACTTCAAATCTATCAATGAGAAAAGAAAATTTTTTTCAAAAAGCCAGGAAGAAAAGTATGAATTTCTGAAACAGTTGCAGGGCGAGTTACAGGCATTTTATTTATCACTGCGAATGAAAGTGCAGGGTGAACGATATGCGCAGCTCAACCAATTAATTTCATCAGTCCGCAGCTGCATGCACTCGGTAAAGAGCATGAAGGATGTATCGGGTAATATCACTAACCTTAGCCGTTCATCAAAAGATATTAAGTTCAATTTTTTTACACATCACCAAAAGGGAACGGACGATTTATACCAGCAATTATATGCGCTGATGGAGCAGAAAACAAAAGTAAACTTCGAAGAGCTTAAAAGCATATTTGCCGGGATACAGGATAACTACAGTTCCTCACTCAATAATTTTTACAAAGAGGCCCAGGATGCCCCGATTGAGGATTTGGATATTACCACCGCACTTAATTTTAACCGGGAACTTTTTACTTCAAATAAAGCGATACTGATGGCAGTGAAAGATTTTTTATTAGAGGAAAAAGAGGCGGAGGATTTTAATGAGATACCTATATATAAAACTTAAGACAAGTGAGGACGTATTAGCCTTGTAAACGTATAACAAATCATTTTTATATAAAGCAAATGGGAACATTAATAGATAAAAGCAGTAATAATCTTAGAAGGCACACAAACTGGTATGTTATCACCGGGGGACCAAGTTCAGGAAAAACAACAACGGTCAATTTGCTGAAAGAAAGAGGATACATAACAACCTTTGAACATGCCCGGCATTACCTCGATACACAGCGGCTGAAAGGAAGAACTATAGAGGATGTTAGAAAACAGCAGAGAGAATTTCAATTGGGAGTATTAAATATGCAAATTGAGCAGGAGGATCAGATTTCCCCCGATGTGCAAGTCTTTCTTGACCGTGCAATTCCTGATGCCCTTGCTTACTATCACTTTTTAAATCTTGCGGTAGATGAAAAATTAACAGTGGCGTTGCGTACTGTTTCCTACAAAAAAGTTTTCATTCTCGATTGCCTGTCATTGGTAAAAGATTATGCCCGGACCGAAGATGAGGCAGCACAGAAAGAAATCCATGCATTGCTTGTTGAGGTTTACGAATCCTTAGGATTTCCAATCGTTCAGGTTCCTGTGCTTCCGCCGGAAGAACGGGTGGATTTCATTTTAAAAAATCTTTAGTTATGAAAACAAAATCAAAAAACATACTTATTCATTCTACACCTGAAAAAGTATTTGCCCAGATGGATGATTTTTCCAAAACAGGAATGCACATGAGCGAAAACTCAATGATACTGATGGAAAGTAAATTAAAGTTGGACCAACTGAAAATATAAATAAGTATAAATCATTCCCATAATTCTGTAACATAAAATAAATATTATTTATCAATTTTAGATGCAAATCCGAATTCAAGTATGAATATGATTGAGGGATATATCTTTTACTGGCTTTACAAATACAAAATTGAAAAATGGAACATCAGCATCATCAACAATACACCTGCCCCATGCATCCTGAAAT
>JANPMI010000130.1:0-6192 GCA_031422725.1 Chitinophagaceae bacterium
TGTGGTGCATAGCCGGGCTGTATCAAGTACAATCATTCAAACCCACAGCGTACTAAAAAAGAAATGATGTAGTACCGCTGATAAACATATAAAACCGATGGGGGAATAATAGAACCCTTCAAACCGCTTTACATAGGAACCCCTTGTTACCAGCCGTTTTTTTAAGCTAAGTTTTGACTGTTAATTTTATCTTGTCCGACTTTTACAAACATGCAAACCGTTATAAAAGTTAAAATCATAGCAGGTAATCCTCGATACATTAAATCAGCATTAACTAGTTCTTCGATTTTTAATCGGGAATAGTTATGTCCCAAATAGCCTTGTAATTTGGAAGCAATATAAATTGCTGAAATGAAGAAAATCCAAAGAATAGTTAATCCATAAATGCCTACAAAATATCTTGGAATACTTTTAGGTCGCAACCAAAACATAGGAATCGTTAGTAACATAGGTGTAAAAGCCAAAATTAAAAAAATGAAAAACAAAGGAGGTAATATGGCATTTCTGAATGCCGTCCAATCAGTGGCACCAACGGTTGTGTATAGCTGAAAAGCTACAGTAGAATCATAATTTGTGTTGAAAAAGGTCAACGTAATAAACAATATAAAAATCCATCTGCTAACAAATCTTACATGGCTTAAATAGCGGTTCAATAACCAAAAACTAATTAGTATTTGTAAAAAGCTGGGGATTATTTGAAAATACTTACTGATAGACATTAATTTTTGAAATAAAGCTTCATTATAGCCTGAAATCCACAATGATAACTGCAATGGCATAATAAAGAACAGCGTTGAAATTGTAGTTATAGAAGCTAAAACTATCAATAACCAAATTGCAGAACGGGGAAACGAAGATGGTCGAAACCAGAGTAATAAAACGGATGTAAAGACCAAAGCAACAGAGGAATAAGTCATTAAAATTCTGGTAGAGGTATTGAAAACAGCTAAATATGTGTCATAATGTTCATGAATTTGAGGCAGCGACGGATAAATAAAAAAATAGTTGGCAACTATGGTTGAAAAAAAATAGAATATAACCAGAAAATAAGCGGTTATGACAGCAATCGTTTTTATAGTAAGCGTATTTTGAACTCTCATATTTAGCTGATTTTGATTTTATTTATTTTAGGGTTTGTCATTTTGTAAAATGGCTGGTAACACATAAATATACGCAACAACTGGTATAGTTTTATATTGAAAATCAAGCTATTTTTATACCAGCCATTATCGCAAATGAAATTTATAATCACTATTAAATACTTTCATCCGGGGCTCAATATCGGACTTGAAGATGTAAGGAATGCCTGGCTTATTTCTGGTAATGAAACGCCGGTTCATCTTAAAACTACCATTCATCAGGGACATTTACATTACCGCCTTCCGGTCTCAGGAAAGCGAATTAGCTACCAGTCTCTTAAAAAGGCTTAATAAAAAAACAAGTCATAATATATCGGTCACTCCAACTGCTTCCTTTCTGATATAATGATGGTCTTGTGCCTCTGATTCAGTAATTTCCCTCTTCCTAAAATCACTATATGAAGAAACTGCTGCTTATCATTTCGTTATTCGCTATTCATTCATCACTTGTTGCACAGGATTTAAAATACTACCTGCCCGATTCTGTTTCTTACAACCCCGCCATCCCCAAACCCAAAGATGTTATTTATCATGAAGTAGGAGAGTGGCATGTAACCCACGACCGATTAGTAAACTATATGAAAGCAGTAGCCACTGCTGCACCAGACAGAATAAAATTAGAAACAATGGGGCTGACATACGAAAGCCGTCCGCAAGTTTTATTAATAATCACATCACCCAAAAACCATCAGCGGTTAGAAGAAATAAGGCAACAGCATATAAAACTATCTAACCCGGCGCAATCTGCTTCTGTCAATATTGATAACATGCCGATTGTTGTATGGATCGGTCATTCTATTCATGGCGATGAATCAAGCGGATCCAACGCCGCCTTGCTTAGCTCCTATTATCTGGCGGCGGCGCAGGGAAAACACATAGATGAATTATTAGATAATGTGGTGATACTTTTTGATCCATCATTTAACCCTGATGGATTGCAACGTTTCTCCACCTGGGCCAACCAGCATAAGAGTAAGAATTTAGTTTCCGATCCTAATTCAAGAGAGTTTAACCAGGTATGGCCGGGTGGCCGTTTCAATCATTACTGGTTTGATTTGAACCGTGACTGGTTGCCTGCTGTGCATATAGAAAGCCAGAACAGGTTGGAATGGTTTCATAAATGGAAGCCGAATATTTTGACTGATCATCATGAACAAGGAAGCAATACTACTTTCTTTTTTCAACCGGGTGTTCCTTCAAGGGTAAATCCATTAACACCGGAGAAGAACCAGGAGTTGACAGGCAAGCTTGGTAAATTTCATGCACAATTTCTTGACAGGATAGGTTCTTTATATTTTACGAAAGAAGCTTTTGATGATTTTTATTATGGGAAAGGCTCTACTTATCCTGATATCAATGGCTCCATAGGAATTTTATTTGAACAGGCTTCTTCAAGAGGTCATTTGCAGCAAACGGCCAATGGCTTGCTGAGTTTTCCTTTTACTATCAGGAACCAGTTTGTAACGGCCCTTTCTACATTGGAAGGAGCAAAGGTGTTGAGAAAAGAATTCTTAACCTTCCAGCGGAATTTTTATAATGAATCAGCTAACCGTGCCACTGCTTATGCTGTAAAAGGATATGTGTTTGGTGATAAAAATGATTTGGCGAAAACATTTCATTTTGCAGAAATGCTGAAGAGGCACCAGATACAATTGAACCACCTGCCTGATAACTGGATAGATGATAAATACGAAAAAGATGCGGCGTATATAGTTTCTTTAAATCAGCCGCAGCATAGTTTGATAAGGGCCATCTTTGAAAAAACATTAACTTTTAAAGACAGTTTGTTTTATGACATTACTTCCTGGACCATGCCGCTGGCTTTTGGTTTGCCTTATATGGAGCTAACAACTGCACCTGTTATGGGCAGTAAAGTAGAGTCGCTTACCATACCTAAGAAAAGCATCATCGGTGGCAGAAGTGATTATGCTTATTTAATGGCATGGGATGAACTGTATGCACCAGCTGCATTAAACGAACTGTTGAATGCAGGATTGATTATAAAAGTAGCGACCAACAAGTTTGATATGGCGGTAAGTGGTGGCAATAGAAAATTTGATTACGGCACTATTCTTATTCCTGTAAAAATGCAAAGTCAGGGCAGCGAAACAGTGGCTGCGATGGTAAGTGCTTTGACCGAAAAATATAAAGTAAAAGTCTATGCTGTTTCATCAGGGAACGTAAACAGCGGCAGTGATTTGGGCAGCAGTAAGTTTGTTGTTATTTCAAAACCAAGTATAGCAATGATAGTTGGCCCCGGAGCAAATCAAACGGATGCCGGGGAAGTGTGGCATTTATTAGATCAGCGGATGAATATACCTGCTACTCATTTAGAGCAAGCCGTCTTTAACCGTGTTGAATTAAATAAATACAATACACTGATAATGGTTGGTGGCAATTATACTGAACTAAACAAAGACAAACTAAAAGCATGGGTGCAAAGCGGTGGTACTTTGATATTGACAGAAGAAGCTGTTAGCTGGTCGGCACAGAATGGAATCAGCGAGGTAAAATTCAAGAGAACCAAAGCACCGGTTGACAGCACACAAAAACTATCTTATACCGAACGGGAACAGGTGGATGGGGCTCAGCAAATACAAGGAGCCATCTTTGGTGCCGATGCAGACCTTACACATCCGCTGGCCTATGGTTATAACCAGGAGACGGTGAGTTTATTTAAAGCCAACAAAGTATTTATGGAGAAAAGCAAGAATCCGTATGCCACTCCTTTTTATTATGATAATAAACCTTTGCAAAGTGGCTGGGTGAGTAAGGAAAATATTGATGCTATTAAAAACTCTGCCGCTGTTATTGTGAATACGGTTGGCAATGGCCGTGTTATTAATATTGCTGATAACCCGAATTTCCGGGCCTTTTGGCTGGGAGGCAGCAAGTTGTTTATGAATGCTATTTTCTTTGGAAGAATTATTGATGCCGCTTCCGGCAGAGCCGAATAGCGGTTATTCCTTAATTATGCACATTTTATTTTTGTGCGGAAGTGATATTGGTTCCAATAAAAGAATAATCTTAACTTGGCTGCCTGAATAATATTTACGTCACTTTAAAAATTGAGCACTATGATTAAAATGCAAGTTATCGGCCATTTAGGCAAAGACTGTGTAGTAAACACTGTCAACGGGAAAAATGTAATCAACTTTACAGTAGCCCATTCTGAAAAGTACAAAGACAGCCAGGGAGTTCTTCAGGAAAAAACAATTTGGGTGGATTGCGCCTATTGGACAGACAGAACAGCGGTAGCACCTTATCTGCAAAAAGGAACACAGGTTTTTGTAGAAGGTCAGCCGGAAGCAAGGTCTTTTCAAAGAAATGATGGCACCCCCGGTTCATCACTTTCACTTCGGGTGAGGGAAGTACAGTTATTAGGCGGTAAGGGTGACAGAAGTGTTGCTGGTTCATACCAGCCAAACACTGCCACAGCGGCTGCATCTTCTGCTGCCAATAGCCCTTCGCCAGGCGAAATTACAGAGCCAGTAGATGATTTACCTTTTTGAACCAATACTACCTGTTAATAAATGCTCCCGTTCCAATGGGAGCATTTTTATTTTCAGCACTGATTCATGTAACCTGACAATATGAAACGGGTTTTCTTTTTAGCAGCCCTTCTTTTACCATTAATGGGAAATTATGGCACTATAGACAGTTGAAAAATCTCTTTTTCTTCCTAACAGCCTGATTCTCATTATGGGGCTTTCGTGTTAGGAAAATACTTATAACTGGATTTGGCAGGGTGCAGAAAAATATTACCTTCAACCACTTCAGGGTTGTGCCGGATTGGCTAACTGTCTTTCTTTCAACCAAATGGCGGAGAATTTGTTAATGATTAATACAGGCTCAGAACCAGGTAAGGGGATGAGCTGAAAAAAAGGAGAACTAAAATGGCGTTTAAAAAAGATGATGTAATTATTATTGAACCGAAAGAAATGTTTGTTGGCAATATTGATGCTGCCGTTACACTTATGGAATTTGGTGAATATGAAAGTGAAGAATGTGCTAAGGCGAATGAAATTGTAAAGCAATTGCTACAGGAGTATGATGGAAAGATAAGATTTCAGTTTCGTCACTTTCCATTGACGATGATTCATCAGCGTAGCCTGAAGGCCAGCGAATCAGCTGTGGCCGCCGGACAGGAAGGTAAATTCTGGGAGATGCACAATGTGCTTTTCAGTAATCGCCGCAACCTCGGTACTACCAGTTTGAAACTGCACAGTAAAGAAGCTGGGGTGCATAATAAAAAATTTTTAGATGAGCTGGTGAATGGTGTATATGGCTGGCAGGTGCAGGATGATTTGAAAGAAGGGCTTAATCGTGGAGTAAAAGAGATTCCTGCTTTCTTCGTTAATGATGTGCCGGTGACGCTGAAACCAACCTTCGCCAATCTTAGCGCAGCTATTGATGCTGCATTAAAGAAAAGCAAGAGTAAAGCCCCTGCGAAGAAGCCGGCAGCAAAGGCGAAGCAAAAAGCTTAATTTTATTGTTTTTTGTAAATAAGCATCCCATTTTGCCTCAGCGAAATGGGATTTTTTTTGAAAGCTTATAGAAACTAAAAGCCTCCTGTTTTTCAACAGGAGGCTTTATAATTTTAATCAGTTGATATTACCAACGATTGTTTGAGTAAGCAGGTCTTGCAGGCCTGTCAGTTCTTTCTTCTTTAGGTCTTGCAACGTTCACTTTGATAGAACGTCCGTCAACTGTTGCGCCATCCAGTTCAGCAATTGCCTTCTGTGCAGCAGCATCATCACTCATTTCCACAAAACCAAAGCCTTTGCTGCGGTTTGTGTATTTGTCCATAATAACTTTAGCAGAAGAAACTTCTCCATACTCAGCAAAATAACTTTTTAAGTCTTCATCCACTACGGCGAAGCTTAGATTTGAAACATAAATGTTCATGTAAAATAATTAACTTTTAAAAATGCTTGAGAATAACGCAAGGTAAAGAAGACTAACTATTAGCAGGAATGCGTAGCAGAAAAAATCGTTCACTTACAAAATGCCCTTATCGCTCAAATTAACAGAGCAAAGATAAGGGTAATAA
>JANPMI010000131.1:0-20251 GCA_031422725.1 Chitinophagaceae bacterium
TTCCTTCACCTTCGACCCACTCTTTCATGCCGGCACTTATTATGTGCAGGAAGCCAGCAGTATGTTTTTAGAACAGGCATTAAAACAAACTGTTGATTTGGCAAAGAAAATAAAAGTATTAGACTTGTGTGCAGCCCCGGGGGGAAAGTCAACACATATTCAATCGTTAATTTCAAAAGATAGTTTGCTGGTCAGCAACGAAGTGATTCGTTCAAGAGCCAATGTTTTAAAAGATAATATCATCAAGTGGGGTTGTGAAAATGTGGTGGTGACAAATAATGATCCTAAGGATTTCTCCAGACTGGAAAATTATTTTGATGTGATTGTGGTGGATGCGCCATGCAGCGGCAGTGGTCTTTTTCGCCGTGACCCGGAAGCAATAAATGAGTGGAGTGAGAATAATGTGCAGCTATGCTGTCAGCGTCAGCAACGGATACTGGCAGATGTGTGGCCTGCCTTAAAAGAAGACGGGGTACTCATTTATTCTACCTGTTCTTATTCTAAAGAAGAAGACGAAGATATTATGGATTGGGTAAGTAACGGGCTGCCCACTGCCAATTGCCGACTGAGTATTAGCAGTGATTGGGGAGTAACAGAAAGCCAATCAGTCTTAGGAAACTACGGTTATCGTTTCTGGCCTGATAAAGTAAAAGGGGAAGGATTTTTCTTAGCTTGTTTTCAAAAAGCAGAAGGTGAATTGGATGTGGAACTAAGAGTAAGGAATAAGCCTGAACAGGCAACCAAAAAAGAAATGGAAGTGATTGAAAAATGGGTGAAGAAAGATGAAAAAATTTTTATTAAACACCTGAATACAGTTTATTGCTGGCCAGAACAACATTTTTTCGATTTTTGTTTTCTATTGCAACAGCTTCGTGTAATTTATTCAGGTGTGCTGGGGGGTGAATTGATAAGGGATAAATTTGTGCCTGATCATGCCCTGGCTATGAGTATTCTTGTTGCCGGTACGGTTAATAAAGCCGCATTGGATTATGAACAGTCCATTCAATACCTGCAACGAAAAGATCTGAAAACAGAAATAAGCGATAAAGGCTGGCAACTCGTCACTTACCAGCAGCATCCGCTTGGGTGGATTAATGTGTTGCCGAATCGTATCAATAATTATTACCCTAAAGAACTGAGGATATTAAAAGATATTTAACAGGCCCCGCAAAGTAAAAAAAGCACATCTTTGCTATACAATAGTTTCGCTATGAAGAATTTTGCCCTTTCTTTTTTTATCTTTTTAGCCACTGCCACTTACCTGTCAGCTCAAAAAGGGGGTTTGATGGTGAAGAGCAGTGATAAAGGGTTATATCTTGAACATAAGGTGGTTTCCAAAGAAAGCTTTTATTCAGTAGCCCGTCTTTACAACACTCATCCAAAATATATTGCGACTTTTAATAAACTGGATATAGGGAAAGGTTTATTGATTGATCAGAAACTCCGCATCCCCCTTACCGATACTAATTTTACACAGCAGGGAAACAGCGGCACACCGGTTTATTACAAAGTTGGGGATAAGGAAGGTTTAATGACAGTGAGCAACAGGCATAATAATGTATCATTGGCTAATTTGCGTTCATGGAATAATATTTCTGCTGATGCAGTAAAAGAAGGCACAAAGCTTATTATTGGTTTTTTACAGAGCAAAGAAATGCCTGCTGTTACTATTGCCGGTAAAGCCCCGCAGGATGAACCTCCCGTTGCGAAAGTGGAAGAGAAACCAGTTGCAAAAATAGAAGAGAAGCCTGTTGAGAAGGTTGAAGAAAAGCCTGTGGTAAAAGTGGAAGAAAAGCCAGTAATCTCTGAGCAGGGATATTTTAAGTTACATTTTGAACAACAGATCAGAACAAATCCTGTTTCAAAGAATGAAACAGTCACTTCAGGTATTTTTAAAACCACCAGTGGCTGGCAGAATGCAAAATATTACCTGCTGATAGATAAGGTGGCACCCGGATCAATTGTAAAAATCACAAACCCTTCTAATAATAAGATTGTTTTTGCCAAGGTGTTGGGTGAGATTAGTGGTATCCGTCAGAATGAAGGATTAAATATCCGCATCAGTGATGCAGCAGCTTCAGCATTGACCATTATCGGGGAAGATAAGTTTATAGTAAAAGTTAATTACTAGTCCGCATTACCTGAAATACGTTTACTTATTACTGGTAAACCTGAAGCCACGAAGAAACTCCTCAATATTCATTTTTTTCTTTCCTTCCATCTGTACTTCTAAAAGATGCAGGTAGCCGTTTGTACAGGCAAACTTTAAAAATGTTTTTTCATCTGTTTCGTATTCACCTTCGGTATGAGTTGGCACCATTATTTCCTTTTTTGCTTTATAAATCTTCAGCATCTTTTCATTCATAACAATAAAAGCGGCAGGATAGGGGCTAAGGCCACGGACAAGATTGAAAACAATTTCAACTGGCTGGCCCCAGTTTATTCTACAGGTATCGGTATGGATTTTGGGAGCATGTTTCAATATTGTCTGACGGTCTCCATCTGACAATTCTGTCTGCGGTTTTTCTTTCAATGACCCCCCGGCTAATCCTTTCACAGTTTCAACCAACACCTTTGCCCCAACATCTTTCATTCTGTCATGTACTTCTCCTGCCGTATCATTTTCACCAATCGAAAAACTTTCCTGTAATAAAATATCTCCGGTATCTATTTCATGTTTCAGTTTGAAAGTAGTAACACCGGTTTCTTTTTCTCCATTGATAACTGCCCAGTTGATAGGAGCGGCACCACGATATTGTGGCAACAGGCTTCCATGCAAATTAACGCTGCCCATCGGCGGCATATTCCAAACAACTTCGGGTAACATGCGGAAAGCAACTACAATTTGTAAATCGGCATTTAAGGATTTTAGTTCATCAAGAAACTCCTTGTTTTTTAATTTTTCCGGTTGTAGTACTTCCAGGTTATGCTCAACAGCATATTTTTTAACCGCACTTTGCTGTAGTTGCAATCCCCGGCCCCCTGGTTTATCGGGTGCTGTTATTACTGCTATAATATTGCAACCGGATTTTACCAATGCGTCTAATGATGCAACAGCAAATTCAGGTGTACCCCCAAAAACAATTCTTAACTTTTTAAAATCTTCCATTCGCATCATAAAGTTTGAAGCCCCTTTAAAACTAAGGGGCTTCTTATTAAATGTGAAGTTATAGTAAACAATTAAATATTTACATGCAATGCCGTTTATCTTAAAATCTTCTTTATAAATTTATCTTTTTCGCAAAATTCATTATTTCTTAAAGTACATTCGTAATTGGCCGGTACAGTACCGGTTGTAACAAAGCCGCAATAATCTGTGGGCACGGGCATATTCTCCCAGTCTGGTAAAGTTTTAGTTACCCGGTCGGCATTTACTTCAAATAACATTTGCTGAAAATCGTTTACCGCAATGGGTGTAAACATGTTTTGCTGTGCCATATGTCTTCCGGGATAACCAGGTGCAATAAAACTTAAGTTGATGTAATGCTGACCATAAGTGGCAGCAGGATCATAAATCACATCTCCGGTATTTTTTACTACAACAAAAAACCTGAACCTTACTAATGCAGGATTACCCGAAGCCATGGTATCTACCCTTATCTCAGTCACTTCCAGATCGGGGCAGTTGGTTTGTTTGTTTGCCTTGCTGTTACCTGCAGCAACAGCATCGTTAACGGGTTTAACAGTTGCTGCTGTGGCCGGTGTTACTAAAACTTCATTGTTTTTTTTGCATTGTGTAAACAATAAAGGAATACACAATACAAAGGCTGATTGAAAGATTAATTTAAACATAAAGTTGTTTTTAAAATTGATAAAATATATTTTTTCTTACAGTAAAATTAAAATACCCATTGTATAATTGTATCCTGTAAAACAGGGATTTTTATCTGGAGCCGCAGTTTAATTCCTGGTTATTTTAATATTGCTGATATAAAAGTTATCATTCTCTGCAGTGTTGCCACTGCAATCCACGGCCTGCGGCTTTATCCGGTGCAGTTATTACTCCCACAATATAACAACCTGCTTTTACCAATGCGTCTAATGATGCAACAGCAAATTCAGGTGTACCCATAAAAACTATCCGCAGCGATTGAAATTTCTCCATATAACTGCGAAGTTATAGTAAACAAGCAAAATTTATAATTACTTTAGATACGGCTTAAATAGGTTGATAAAAGTTAATGAAGCAATTACTTATCAGAAAGAGAAAGTATAATTTTCGTTACTGAATGACCTTGGCATTTTTAAATATTTCTCCATTTAACGATAATCCATTTGATAAATGATGGCTGATGTTGTAACCCATAAAACCGGCCCAGTAAGGCGTTAACAGTCTGAATTTATTTTTTTCTACTCCGGCATTAGAAGCATAGTTTGTTAAAATAGTGGTTAAAACAATAAGAGCTTTTGCATGTTCGTCAGGTAAATTATCTGCAAATACAAATTTCTTCGGTTGGTTTCCGTCGAATTTAAAAGCGAAAATGGAACTGGATGTTAAGAAAGACGCATCCTGTGTTACAAGATATTTTTTCATCACCATGTTGTTTTGGATATTATAACTCTTCAGGCCACCCCAGTCAAGTTCCGGTACATCCGTCATTAATCTTTTTATCCAGTCAATGGAAGCTCTTTCTGCCACCTCTACTGCTTCTTTATTATATAATCTTGCACTATTGTCTTTGTGCAGCGAGTCGTGTGATACATGACCTTTGAATGGTTTTGCATAGATACCAGTAAACAGTTTCATTTTTTTTCTCACACTATCTTCTACCTCATACCATATAGGGATTGGCGAAATTCCTTTGCCCATATAGATATTTATCCAATTTGAATGAGAATAAAAATCCTGGATGATATGTAAACTGGCTCCTAAAATGTTAAAGAGTACAATTTGCCTGAAGCCTGGTTCAACTGTTGATGAAGCCGAAAATTGTTTTAAAGCAGTTTTTGTATTTTCAAATATTAAATTCCAGTTTTTTTCAATATCGGTTGTTGTGTATATAGCATCAAAATGAAGAAAATCATAGGAGTGATCGCTTCTGAAAAGTGCCTTATTTATTTTTATTTTTTCTAATTGATCATTTCCCATATTCAATACTGCCATAAAATCGGTAAAATAATTTGATACTTGCGTAGCCAGCCTTGCATCCGCAGAAAATCCATTTGCCACCATTGCTTTTCTGGTGCATTCTGCATGCCACCAGGTGTCGAATGCCATTGCCCTGCAGGAAGCAAGAATACAAATGACAAAAAATAATTTCTTCATAGAATTAATTTTTATAGTATTTCAATTTGATTTCGGGAATCAAAGCAGACAGCTTTTTAATCCTCGTTTCATCTGAAGGATGGGTAGCGAGGAACTCTGGTAATTTCCCTCCCTTGTTATTGGCTGCCATTCGCTGCCAGAAAGGTACTGCTTCCTCCGGGTTATATCCGGCCATACTCATGAAAATAAGTCCTAATTTATCAGCTTCGCTTTCCTGCATGCGGCTGTTGGGAAGTTCCAATGCAAGCTTTGAACCCACAATATATAATCCCAGAAAAAGCATTTGTGTTTGCTGTTTCTTTTCTTTTAATGCTTCTTCTAAAACTAATCCGCCAAGCCCAATCAATAATGCTTCACTCATCCGTTCATTTCCATGACGGGCAATGGCATGGGCTATTTCATGGCCCATAACAACTGCAAGGCCTTCTTCAGTTTGTGATACAGGAAGCAGACCGGTATAAACAACTACTTTGCCACCGGGCATACACCAGGCATTCACAATATTTTCATTGATGGTATTAAACTCCCACTTGAAATTTTTCAATTCTTTACTCATATTATTCTGCTGCATATAAGATTCTACAGCCTGTTGAATTTTTGTTCCTGTCCTTGTTACCATTTGTGCCCTTTCATCATATTGCGAAAGGGTAGGGCTTGCTTTTATTACCGAATCATATTGTGTAAAAGCCATTTCCTTAATCATAAAATCAGGAACAAGATTTAATTGTTTGCGACCTGTTACCGGAACTGTTTTGCAGGAAACAAGCAATAAAGTTACGTATGCTATAAACCAAAGAATTATTTTCATGAGTTTTATTTTTTTCCAAATACTGTATATATCCCGCTACCCGGATAATCAGCATCAAGCAATTTTAGCAACCTGGCTCCTTTGATACAGGAGAAGAAAGCATGGTATTTTTTGGGCTTGCCTTCAATATCAGAAAAATTTACCTGCCAGTTATTTAACACAGTAAACTTTCCCGCTGATTTTACATTGGCATATTTTATATTACCAACCATTCCATTTACCACAAGAATACTCCAGTTATAAGTATTGCCAGTACCAAATTGAAATGTTTCATTAGATTGGTTAATATTCATCCCGGCATAATTTCCTGTATAGACATGATAGAGTTGTTCAACACCTGTAAAGTCACTTGTCCAGGTTCCTTTAAAGTCACTGGCAGCAATAGCAAACTTGTTATAGTTGACCATTTGAATCATGGGATTCATAAGAGCGGATTCACTGTCCCATCTTATGGCATCCGGGTCAACTTTAAAATATTGTATGAAACTATTTTTATCAGGAGCAATAATTTCAATCCAACCGGTTTGCCCCTGCCTGAACAGAACGACATATGCTTCTTTTCCGGTAGAACTAATAGTTGCATATCCGTGACCAATGTAGGGCCTCTCATAAGTAGTGATATAAGTCGTTTTAAAATTTTTCAGATTGCTGTATCGTGGAGCCACTAAAATATTCCAGGCAGCCCGGGTAAGTGGATCGGGGTCTGCAGGAAATATGGTACCTGCTTTCGGATAATGCAGTAATACTTTTATAATTCCCTTTGTTACTTCCACCCAATCTTCCTGTACCGTACTATTCCATCCATCATCAAAATTCGTTGTGGTAAATGCAAAGCCATCTTTTTTAGCACCTGATGCTTGTTGTTGTGGTTTAACTGTATTTGTTACCGGTTTATCAGGTTGCTTTGCTGTGCCTGTTGGTTTATTCAGCGTTAGGGATTCTAAAAAAGCAGACATTTCAGTTTGATAAGCATCCGTATTGGTTAGCATAATAATATTTACCATTTTTTCAAATCCGCTGGATGTTACCAATAAAGCGATTCCTTTGTTACCATCGTTTTCAAACTGCGAAAAGCCACTTTGTGCTTCCCAACCATTTTCCGTTGCGGTTGGTTGCATTTCTGGTGCTGAAGAAACAGTTACCATTCCTTTTACTAAAGTTTCCCATGCCAGATCAAAATTTTCTTTTGAACTGGGTTTGCCTGGTATCGCTTTATACAATGTAATTAAGCAGTAAGTGCCTTTTGCCGTATCTTCTTTTGAAAACTGAATGGCAGATTCTGTTGATTGTTTTTTCCAATCTTGGGCTAGGGTATAGGTAGTAAGGTCAAAAGTTTCTTTTTGTGCAAATAAAGTTGCACAAGCTGTTGCAATAAAAAAGAAAGAAAGAAATATTTTTTTCATAGCATTTTTTTTAGAATCCAATCTTTCCTTTGACTTTATTCAGCATTGATTTTTTTGTTTTGACGGAGTCAGTTTTAATTTTGTTGTTAGCCGTGCCAGGTTCCTCTGGCTCCTCAGTTTTATTATCTGTATTCGTAAGTGTTACTGTCTCAGCGGGTTTGCTATTGGAAGCGGTTGTGTTCGCAGGGGTGTTGATTGTGGCTCCCGCCATTTTTGTTTTATTGGCAGAAATGATTTCTCCTTTCAACCATTCTTTCACAAATGAAGTTACTACATCATTAACTTCTTTGCCTGCCCGGTAAATGGCTTTCCATTTTGCATTTTTCTTTTCGTGGGCAGGGTTTACAAATTTTTTGATTTTGTATTTGTCTGGGGCTGTTAATGCTGCATTGAAATCTACAGTAGTAACTAACTGAAGATATTCCTGTAGTCTTTTCTTTACTACAATTGATGGATCAGTGGGATATCTTTTCTCCCAACTGGCTTTGCCGGGGAAAGGTTTTTTTGCAGCTTCAATCAGTGCATCAAGTTCTTTTTGATTCTCTTCGAGTAACTTTTGTTGTTCGGCTACATATTTTGTATCGGTCTTGTAGTTGTTGATGTTTTTTTCAAAAACAATTTTGTTGCCTTTAAGTGTGCTAAGGCTGTTGCCGTTATTTATCTGGGGCATTGATTTTTCCCGCTGGGTATTATATTCGGCAATAAATTCTTCGCTGTTGATATATTTCTTTACATATTCACACAATTCTCTTGCTGCTGCTGCTTTATCGCCTGAGATAATAGTTGCCAACTTAGGAACATAAGGTAGCCGAAAGCTTGATGATTGATCACTCACATTACCACCATCATCATCGTAAGGGTTCATTGGCCCCGATGAAAAATTTCCAACCAGGTTGCTAACGATATTTCCTTGTGCAGATTTTTGCTCCATGCCAAGACGGTCAATAATATCATCAACAATTTTAATTGCCGAGGCTATTAATGTTCCCAAAAGGAAAATAATTAAAATTGATTTCTTTTTCATGTCTTATTATTTTACTGCTTTACGACTAGATAATTTTTTTTATAAAATTTATTTCAATATAATTGATGATGCCATTGACTGATTTCATTTTCCCAGCATGTTTTTCAGCGCAGCAAAATCAACAGCTTTTTTTATAGCTTCAATATTTTCTTCAAATACGGCATCATCTTTTGATATTTTATATACCACGGTAAAAAATTGTGGCGATGACTTCGGAAGATTTTTTTTATAGTACGCCAGGTTGGGCTTTACAGCAATAAAAGAACCTTTGGTGCCTTCCTCAACAAACTTTTCAAATCGTTGTTCATCATTCCACATACAAATGGCAGTTTTGTTCAATTCGATTTCTGATTTGGTTAAGTAATCATTTATATTTTTAAAATACTGTTCGAGAAATGCTTTTTCACTTGGGTTTTCTCTTACTGCCTTTTCCAATCTTTTCTTTTGTATCAATAAATAATCCTTACGACTGAGATAGGAAAACGGAAGTGTGTCATTGTAAGTTATCAACCAGCGGTACTCATAAATCGGTGAGTTGTAATCTACTTTTTCTTCACCCATAAAATAATAACCATCCTTTTTCTCTGGTCTTTTTGTCATCTTTAAATATCCCCTGGAATCATCATCTAAGTCTTTGGCATAAAGATTACTTAATGAAAAAATTACATTGGCATTTATGTTCACCGTTGTGGGAGTCGCATAGTCAACATAGTATTTTGATTTATCTGTGCTCTGCTGGTCGCATAAATACCTGAGTATATACATTGAATAAGAATAGGGGTCGGCAAGCCAGGTTTGGCCTGCAAGGGCAGGCTTGCCAAACGACGTGGCAAATAAAATCTGACATCCCATAGGTTTATAGTTAGAAGAAACCATTTTGTGAATGCCAGCCATTACTGCTTTTTCTTTTATTAAATCTGCTGCACTTACATTAACAATAGAGCCTTTAATTCCGACTTTCCAGGTGCCGGGTTTTTTGGCCAATAATTCTTGGGTACAATCCTGTGCTGATGATGCAATGGAAAAAAGAATTACGGAAAATAACAGTAAATATTTCATAAGTTTTTTTTTCTAATTAAATAATCCTTTTACCGGCGTAAATGTTCCCGGTGCCTGCAAAGCACTGCTGAGGCTGGGCTGCAAGCCGTTTTTTTCAACGTTCTGCAGTGTTTGTTTCATACTTTCTTTATCGGCTGTCTTTCCACTTCCGGCCTCCATTTCATCCGCCATTTGTTTTATTTTTTCTCTTAATACCTGCTGGTCTTTTACTTTTGAGCAATCACCTTCCATCATTTTCTTAAGAATCTCTTGAGCCAGTTTACTTTTTTTCACTTGTTTTATTTTATCCTGTATTGCTTTATCAATAGCGACCTTATCAGCATTTTTCTGAGCTTCTAGTTTAGATTTCATATATTCCTTAAACCAATCCAGTGTTTTTCGATCCCGGGTTTCCTGGGCCTTCTGCTTTTCTATTTTGTCCTTCATATATTCCCTGAACCAATTGCTACTTGCCTGTTCTTGGGCTTCCATAGCCCTTTGCTGCTCCGCTCTGCTATTGATGTATTCTCTAAACCAATCTCCTTGTTTCTGCTCTATAGCTTTCTGCTGTGCTATCCTGTTGTTAATAAGTTCCCTGAACCCATCGCCCTGACTCTGGTTTGTCTCGTTGGTCACTTTTACAATATCATTAGTTACACTTGTTGCGGCTCGGTCTGCCGAGCTAAGGTCAGGTTGGAAATCACTACTTCTGTTTTCCATGTAGTTGCTTAATATTTCCGCAGATTGTGCGGCACCGGAATTATCCGGTTCCATAATACCCGGCGACATACTTCCCTTAGCAGTTTTTACAAACGGATCCCACCCGGGTTCAGCAATTGATGTATGGTCTGCGCTGTACGCAGTTGTATGATTAGGTATGGGATTTGCAGGATTATTTTTTACAGCATATTCGTTGTTATCAAAATTTTTTGCCGCATTGCTCAATTGTTGCCAGTCTGCACCCACGGGTATGCTGACAACAGCAGGACAAGTGAAATTTGGAATGGCAGGTACCGGTATATTAGTAACACCATCACCATCTTGTTTTACACAAGTCTTTGCAATGGCATACTGGTTGTGTATTGCACCCTCGTACATTCCTGTAATGGCAGCCGTCCATGCAATACATGCGGACAATATCGTATTTTTTGGATTACCTAAGTACCAGCTCCAGGTACAGAAAGCATTTAACCATACACGAAATTCTTCAATTCTTTCTGCACTAAATTCCCTGATTAATGGATTAGCATAGACAAGAAACTCATTGTTCTTTCTATCAGCGTCAGAGCATTTATCATCCTTGCCACTTTTGGTCATCACCATTTGTTGCTTGTTAATCATTTCCATTAATTCACTGCCTTCTTTTGTATTATCTATCCACCATTGGTGTAGATAAGCCTGTAATATATTTTGTACAATCACTGCCGGCTTACCTATAAAACTCGGTTCTTTCCATAATTCTTTCATTATACCTTTGACAAAGTATGTTGTTGAGTCCGCCCCCATCAATTCGGCCTCATCCATCAATACAACAAGTTCATCACTACTTGCTGCTGCCATTGAGTCTATTGTGGCACGCAACTTTTCAAACATTTCTGAATAGCCATTTTTGATACGCATGTTATTTTCATAAGCCGAGACATTATCATATAGTTCCGGTATTTTAATCCAGTCTTTGGGAAAATATTCATAAATAGTTATGCTGCGTTTTAGTTTTTCAAAATCAATTTTAGCTAATTTGTCTTGCCCGTTATTATTTTTTATCAGTATTTCAGTAAACGGGTTTAATGAATTTTCCATGGCTTTGATATAATCATCAGTCGCTTTGACGGGGTTTCCGCTTATTTCTGCTAACACACCTTCAGTTTGCTTTGCTTCCGGATGATTGGGGTTGAGGGCACCGGCTATTTTGATATTTGTCTTTGCGCTGTCTGTTTCTCCCAGGCCCAGCCATGCATGGCCAAGATTATTCAAAACCGTACTGTTTTGGGGAAATTGATTTTTTAATTTTTGTAAAACCGGAACAGCCTGTTCGGGATAACCATATTGAGTAAGCAGTGATGCCATATTATTTTGCCAGTTGGCATTGGTAGGGTCAGTTTGCACCGCTTTCATGCTTAGTGCCATAGCTGCCTGCGGATGTCCCTGCATCATGGCAAGAATTGAAGCATTTCCTACATCATTTGCTTTAGGTGTTTTTGCAATCACTGATTTTACAATTGCCATTTCAGCAGCATTACCCTTTGCAATTAGTTTATTATACAGGTTGGTAGCATAACCACTCATATCTGCCTGTACCAATTTTTTCTTTGGTATGGCATTTATCCTTGCTATATCTTTTTGGGGAAAGAGGTCCCGGTTATTGGTAAATTCCGGGTAATCAGCTATCGTAGCCTGTTTGCCTGTCGCATCGGGAATAACATCCTTCATCAATTTTCGCATCTCTGCTTTTTCTTCTTCGGTCATTCCTTTCATGGCGTCTTCCATCGCTTTATCCATATCGGATTGGTTGGTTGGTTTTTGAACTGGCTTTTTACCGGGTTGTGCAAATACAATTGTTGCGGCAAACAATACGGCAAGTGTCAAAATATATTTTTTCATTTTGTTATTTTATTATTTGCTGATATATATATCGTAATTTATAATTGCTTTAGCATCTTTTCCATGACTATTATCATAAACCAAAATTTAATTTTTATTCATCGCCCATTTGCCGGGTCTGCTAAAGTGCGGCGGGAGACGTTGCCTGATAGAAAATGTTTTTTTTATTTTAAAGTTGTAAACTAATTACTTCAATTACAGGGAAGGATCTTAAATATTTTATTTACTTCACAAAAACTGAATTTGCACTGCTTGCTATGGGGCTTACAGATAAAGCAGATGCTGTACCGTTTTTCCATAACTTGCCTCCACTGTTACCCGCAGCATTACGTTCATCACCAGTTACATACACATCGGAGCCGGAAACAAAAACCGAACTTGAACTGCTTCTTATAGAACTTATAACAGTTGCTGTGCCATTTTTCCATAGTTTAGCTTCCGATTCACCAGTAGTAGCATTGGCTTCATCCCCGGCTACATATACATCTGAGCCAACTACAAAAACCGAACGGCCGTGTGCATATCTTGATCCATCAGTCAACGAAGTTGCGATACCGTTTTTCCAGAGTTTGGCAACACTTCTGCCGCTCACTGCATTAGCTTCATAGCCTGCAACATATACATCTGCACCAGAAACAAAAACTGACAACGCTTCTGCATTTCTGGATCCGTCAGTAAGATTAGTTGCTATACCATTTTTCCATAGTTTGGCTGACCAGATATTGGTAGCATTATATTGAGTACCGGCAACATATACATCTGATCCGGATACAAAAACCGAACGGCCTGTTACATTTATAATGCCATCACTTAGAGCTGTAGCTGTTCCGTTTTTCCATACTTTGGCAACATAATAACCACTACTATTACTTTCTAGGCCTGTTGCATAAACATCGGATCCCACTACGTATACTGAATATAAATAAGCTTCCTGAGTACCATTTGTAAGAGAAGTTGCCACACCGTTTTTCCAAAGTTTGGCTACCCTGTAGCCAGCAGCATTATTTTCATTACCGGCCACATACACATCTGAACCGGAAACAAAAACAGAATTTCCGGACGCATTAAAACTGCCATCGGTCAAGGTAGTAGCCACACTATCTTTCCAAACTGTAGCTACATCTTTGTTGCCAATAATTTGGGAGCCTGTAGTGTAAATAATTTTAGGAACTACGGTTGCCGGTACTTCATCCTTATTTTTACGGCATTGCATAAACAATAAAGAAGTTACTACAAGTAATGTAGGTGCTAATAATTTTTTGTTCATAAAATAATTTTTATAAGTATGTAAAAGATTGATTTCGGTTTTTATTTTGATACAGCAAATATTGCTGATTATGTTATGGAAGCGTATCCCTGAAAAACAGGATATTTTCAGAAAATCAAAAAATCATGGAAAAAGGGGAGGATAACCGGGATTCATTTCTCTTTATTTGTAAAATGATAGTAAAAGACTATTTTACTGTATGAGAAAAATGATAATAATACTGTTATTCTGCTTCTCAGTTATAAACTCTGCACAAGCTCAGCAGCATCTTGTTGATAGCATAACAAAGGAATTGCAACAACCAATGGCAGATACTAACAGGGCCGTAAGTATGATGCGCCTGGCTATAGATTATGAACTTTTCGATACCGCCAAAGCTTATAAGGCATATAGAGATGCCATAAAATTCGCCAGGGAAAAGAATCTGTATTATAATCTGGGGCGTATTTATCAGAATCAGGCTATTTTACTCAGTACGGGCGGTAACGATGAGCAATCAAAAGCAAGTCTTGATACGGCTGTTATTTTCTATCAAAAATCAGATAATCCCAAAGCAAAAAAATTTGAAGCAGCTGCTTATAGTGACATGGCCAACAGGTTAAAAAATCAGAATGAGTTTCAGCATGCTGTACAATATTATTTAAAGGGTATTGCTATACTTGAGAAATCAGGGTTAGATGCTGAATTGGTTGTTATCTATTGTAATCTTTCAACACTTTTTGGGGACATCAAAGAGCATACTAAACAAAATGAGTATGCACATAAAGGAGTTGCTGCTGCTAAAAAATCGGGTATAGGCCAAAAACTATTTATGGCATATTTTATTCTTGCAAATTCTTACAGTATGCAGGATGACAATTTATCAGCAAAAAAATATATTGACAGTTCAAGTGTGTATTTTGATGAATTATCTAATATTAATAGTGTTGATATGATATTTGGTTATTACCTGGTATCCGCCCAGGTTTTCAAAAAAATGAACCAGCTTGATTCTTCATTTTATTATTTTCAAAAAAGTTTTGAGGTATCAGAAAAATACAACTATAGCTATGGTAAAGCTGAATCACAGTTGCAATTAGGTGCCATTGCTATTCAACAGAAAAAATACAAAGAGGCAGAACAATATTTATTAACAGGGATAGAAGATGCTAAGACCATTAATTATTTTGCTATGCTTGATGAAGGCTATAAATACCTCTCAGATATTTATGCAGTAACCGGCAGGTATAAACAGGCTTATGAGTATTTTCAAAAGTATAAAGACGTTAATGATTCCGTTGTTAATATTGGTTCAAAAAAAATTGCAACAGAGCTTGAGAAAAAATATGAAACAGAAAAGAAAGACAGCCAGTTAAAGCTTCAGAAGGCCCAATTACAAAGAAAAAGTATTCTCAACTACATCCTTGTGGGGAGTGCAGTCACCATCCTCTTGATTTCATTACTGACTTACAGAACTTATAAACAAAAACAAAAACTTCAGCAGCAGCGTATCAGTGAACTCGAAACTGAAAAACAACTAACCGCCGCCGAAGCTGTATTAAAAGGAGAAGAACAGGAACGAACCCGCCTCGCAAAAGACCTGCATGATGGCTTGGGTGGTATGCTCAGTGGTATAAAATATTCATTTCAAACTATGAAAGGAAATTTAATAATGACGCCTGAAAATGTACAGGCTTTTGAACGCAGTATGGATATGCTGGACAGTTCTATTAAAGAAATGCGCCGTGTGGCACACAACATGATGCCGGAGGCCTTAGTTAAATTTGGGTTGGATACTGCTTTGAAAGATTTTTGTAATGATATTAATCAATCAGGAGCCTTGCAGGTAAACTATCAGTCAATAGGATTGGAGAATACAGTAATTGAACAAACTACCGCCATTGCCATTTACCGGATTGTGCAGGAGCTTATTAATAATACCATGAAACATGCTGCTGCCAAAACGGCTATTGTGCAGGTGAGTAAAATAAATGCTGATCTAAGTATTACCGTAGAAGATGATGGAAAAGGCTTTAACCCGTTAATTTTACAGGCTGGAAAAGGAATGGGCTGGAGCAATATTCAGAGCCGTGTTGAATATTTAAAGGGTAAATTAGATGTGCAAACAGAACCTGGCAAAGGCACTTCCGTTCATATTGAATTAACTACTTAAATGATTACAAAGGTTTTTATAGTTGACGACCATTATATGGTTATTGAAGGCATCCGTTCATTATTACAAAATGAAAAGAGTGTTGAATGGGCTGGCCATGCCACCAATGCTGCTTCCTGCCTGGCTTTTTTGCAGCAACATCAGCCCGATGTGATTTTGATGGACATCAATCTGCCCGATAAAAGTGGTATTGATTTATGTAAAGAAGTAAAAGAGAAATACCCTTCTGTATTTGTTGTCGGGCTAAGTACATTCAATCAGCAGAGTTTTATACAAAAAATGATGGACAGTGGAGCATCCGGTTATGTGTTGAAAAATGCTTCCCAGGACGAATTGATGGAGGCAATAGAAGCCGTAGCAAAAGGCAAAACTTATTTAAGCGATGAAGCCTCTCAAACCCTGCGAAGGAATGAAAGCACCAATATTTTACTAACCCGCCGGGAAAAAGAAGTGCTGGAGCTGATTGCTGAAGGCATGACTAATAATGTAATTGCACAGAAACTTTTTATAAGCCCGGCTACGGTAGATACACACCGGAAAAATTTATTGGCAAAATTAGATGCTAAAAATACAGCCTCATTGATACGAATGGCTTCTCAATTACAGCTAATCTGATAACTCTCATTCAGGGGCCGGGACTTCAAAAATCATCATACAATAAATACTTCTTTCTTATTTTTTTAAAGGCACTCAGTTTTGGCTCCCAGCTTTCTCTTATTTCTTTTTCGCTTTTACCATCTCTTATCTGCTGCCATAAATCATTGTTGCCGGCCAGTTTGTTGATGAATGATTCTTCCATTTTGCCGGATTTAGGAAGTAAAAAGAATTTATCCTTTTCAGGAAAGAGTTTGTAGGCTTCCATCAGCCATTTTAGCTGCACTTTATTATCCACTTTAGCCAGCACTTCTTCCGGTGTTCCGGATAAATCCCATCCATAGCATACCTGACCAAAAAGCTTTGAACTTTTGGCTCCTTCATTGGGATTAGGAGTAAAAGAGTAAAGGTTTTTTGGTAACGATGGGTGACCAAATACCTGGAACTGTTTATTGGTGCCTCTTCCTTCACTCAAAACTGTTCCCTCAAAAAAACAGGTAGAAGGATATAAGTAGATAGATTGAATATTGGGAAGGTTTGGAGAGGGTTTTATAGGCAGAATATATTTACTGCTGTGGTCGTAGTTTTCACAAGGTATCACCTGTAGTGAAAAATAAAGGGCACCTGGTGGATAGAGAGCAGCTAATACATTTTGCTGATAGGTCTTCATGGCTTTATCACTTAGCCAGCCTTCTCCAAGGAGCATTTTTGCATATTCCCCGATTGTCATCCCATAAACAACCGGAATAGACTGCATCCCTACAAATGATTTGTATTTTTTGTCCAGCACCGGGCCATCCACATAATGCCCGTTAGGATTGGGCCTGTCAAGAATGATTAATGGTTTATTGTTTTCAATGGCAGATTCTATATACTCTTCCAGCGAAGAAATAAAAGTATAAAACCGGACACCCACATCCTGAATATCAAACAGGAGAAGGTCAACACCTTTTACATCTTCTGCTGATGGTCTTCTTTTACTTCCATATAGTGACACAACGGGAATACCTGTTTTTTCATCTTTATAGTTGCCCACTTTCTCTCCTGCATCAGCAGTACCTCTGAAACCATGCTCAGGCCCGAATATCACTTTGATATCAACACCTAATTTCATTAATGTGTCAACTAAATGGGTGCTGCCGACCATGGAAGTCTGGTTGGCAAAAATTCCTACCGTCTTTCCTTTGATAAGAGGCAAATAGACATTTATCCGGTCGGCCCCCGCCAAAATTTTTGGCTGTTCATTACCGCTTGATTGCTGAGTTGTTTTTTGGGCAAAACAACTGTTTAAAATAATAAGGTAGCTAATCAATAAAGTACTCCTTGCATTCATGATTTTATCTTATTTTGTCAAAAATAGTATAGAATGAAAACAATAGCTGTGTTCTTTTATGTTTTAACAACTGTATTCTTCCTTTTATTTTCCTATTCCTGCAGGAATAATAGCCAAAAGATAAAAAATGACGCTTTAGTTGACTCTGCTCAGTGGAATATAGACACTGTTTTAGCTGAAAAAGATGTGCTGCTAAATGGAATTTTAGGAAATACTTATCAATCAGTAGGGATAGACAGCTCTGATTATATTATTCTTCCACTTGCGGCTCCTCTTTTAAGAAGAGAAGGGAAAGAAGAAAAGACTTACTATAGTTCTGGATCGTATAAAGAGGGGTCAGAATACTGGAACCTTATATTCTATAATTCAAAAACAATGGAATCCTACCTGCTTGATACTGGAAAACTTTTCATTCGGCAGTTACATGTAAACAATCTTGAAACATACGGAAGATTTGCAGATGGAATTATACTTTACACTATAACAGTCAAAGATTTTAATGGAAATGGACAACTTGGTTATGATGATCCCACATATCTCTATATGTCTGATAAAAGCGGAAAAAATCTAACAAGACTTTCCCCTGAGAATGCAGATGTAGTAAGCTGGGAATTTCCAAAAAAAAACAATTTTATCTTAATGAAAATCAAGTACGATCTAAACAAGGATACAGAATTTGATGAGAAAGATCCGTCATCTCTTATAAGAGTTGACATAGACTCGGTGATAACACAAACACCCCTTCTTAATCAAGCCATTGAAAACGATATCAAACGATTATTTAAAAAATATTACTCTGACAAGAAAGATAGTACAGAATAGAGCTACCTTGCAAGCCGGTTTTTTCTTAAAATTTAAATACTAAATACGATGGCACAGGTAAAAAAAGGCGATAAGATAAAAGTACATTATCATGGCAAACTAACTTCGGGAGAAACATTTGATTCATCTGCAGACCGGGAGCCGCTGGAGTTTGAAGTAGGCAGCGGTATGGTGATAAAAGGCTTTGATGACGGCGTTACGGGTATGAATGTTGGGGAAAAGAAAACAGTTAATATCCCTTTTAATGAAGCATATGGTGCAAAAAATCCTGAAATGATAATTGAAATGCCAAAAGATCGTTTTCCGAAAGATATGGAAATAGAAGTGGGCATGCCACTTGGAATGAGTGACCAGGAAGGACAGCAATTCGAGGTAACTATTGTTGAGATAAAAGATGATGTAGTAATGCTCGATGCCAATCATCGCCTTGCTGGGCAAGACCTGGTATTTGATCTGGAACTGGTGGAAATAGTTGGGGCAAAGCCATTAATCATAATGCCATAAGACAATAGGCAATTTACAATACGCAATTAATAAAAAGTTCATGCTAAATTAGTGTGAACTTTTCTGTTTAAAGAAAGCTTTGCCTGTTGCTAACTGCCAATTGCCAATTGTTTGATGTATATTCGATACCCCAAAAAGAAATTATGTTTGAAAATTATCAATTCACAGCGGCGGAAAGATTTTTAAGATATGTACAGGTAGATACGCAAAGCGATCCGCAATCAAATTCTCATCCAACCACAGAGAAGCAAAAGGATTTGAGCAATATTTTAGCCGGAGAATTGAAGGCAATGGGCATTGCAGATGCTCACATGGATGAGTGGGGCTATGTATATGGAACAATTCCTTCCACTACGGATAAGAAAGTTCCGGTTATATGTTTTTGTGCCCATGTGGATACAGCACCGGATTGCAGCGGAACGAATGTGAAACCATTAGTACATAAAAATTACCAAGGGCAGGATATTGTGTTGCCGGATGATAAATCACAGGTATTGCGGCCGGGTGAGTATCCATACCTGAAAACACAAATGGGTAATGATATTGTTACAGCTTCCGGAAATACACTGCTCGGCTCGGATGATAAAGCCGGGGTGGCCGAAATAATGGACCTGGCAAATTTCCTGATGACAAACAAAAATGTGAAGCACGGGGAAATAAAAATTTTATTTACTCCCGATGAAGAAGTGGGAAAAGGAACTGCTAAAGTTGACTTGAAAAAACTGGGAGCTGATTTTGGCTATACATTAGATGGTGGGGATGCCGGATCATTAGAAGATGAAACTTTCAGTGCTGATGGGGTACAGGTGATTATTCATGGAGTAATTGCTCATCCCGGCTATGCAAAAGATAAGATGATCAACGCCATGAAGATTGCAGGAGAAATCCTTGCAGCTTTACCAAAGGACAGGCTTTCACCAGAATCAACAGACGGAAAAAGAGGATTTATTCACCCGGTAAGATTGGAAGGGATAGCTGAAAAATGCACCCTTGATTTTATTATCAGAGATTTTGACACAGAAGGATTAGTGAAAAAGGAAGATTACCTGCGAACACAAATTGAAGAAAGAATGCGGACTTACCCGAAAGCATCCTTTGAATTTAATGTGACGGAGCAATACCGGAATATGAAAGAAATATTAGATGTAAATACCCATGTGGTGGATTATGCCAGGGAGGCCATTGTAAGAGCCGGATTGAAACTGAAGATGGAAAGCATCCGTGGTGGAACAGACGGTAGCCGGTTATCTTTTATGGGTTTGCCCTGTCCCAACCTTTTTGCAGGGGAACAGGCCATTCATTCCAAACTGGAATTTATCAGCGTACAGGATATGAACAAAGCGGTGGAGACGATGGTGCATTTGGTGATGGTATGTGAAGAAAGAAGTGCCCCTGTCCTCTAAAGGGAGACTTAGATCAGGAAGGTCTTATTCTTTTAG
>JANPMI010000132.1:0-3325 GCA_031422725.1 Chitinophagaceae bacterium
CCACAATTACCGAAGATGTGGAAGCACTTATTGAAACCTATTTTAATAACCCGGTAAGAGTGGAGGCCGCACCTACCGGCACACCATTAGAAAATATTTTACAGACCGGGTATGAAGTCCCCAATTTTTATACGAAAGCAAACTTGCTGGAATTATTATTAACGGAAGATGAAACCATGACCAAAGTGCTGGTGTTTGCCGCTACCAAACAATTAGCCGACCAGTTGTATGAACAATTAGAACCAAAGTTTCCGGGAACAGTTGGTGTAATACATTCCAATAAAGAACAGAACCACCGATTTAATACAGTGAAGCAATTTAAGGAAGGCAATTATCGCTTTATTATTGCTACAGATATTGTGGCCAGGGGAATAGATGTGGCCGAAGTAACACATGTCATCAATTTTGATGTGCCGGAAGTGCCGGAAAATTATATACACCGCATAGGCAGAACCGGCCGGGCCGATAAAAAAGGAATAGCCATCACTTTTATTACCGAAAAAGAAAACCCGTTACTTGCTGCTATTGAAGCCCTGATGAAATATGAAGTACCGGTTGCGCCATTACCAGCCCACCTTACTATCTCTGATGAACTGACAGAAGACGAGAAGCCGAAAGTGTTTATGAAGACCGATGCGATAAAGCCGAAAAAGAAAGAAGAAGCCGGGCCGGCCTTTCATGAAAAGTCGGCGAAGAACAGTAAAGTAAATTTTATAGTAAAGCATAAAGACAGGATGATGAAAAAATATGGCAAGCCTATTAAGAGAGGTGCTAAGAAAAAATAATACCCGATGTTACCCTCCAAAGACCCGTTGCACGGCAAAACATTAGAAGCAATCGTAACAGAATTAGTTGCCCATTTTGGTTGGGAAGAACTGGCGCAGCAAATTAATATCAACTGTTTTAAAAGCAACCCAAGTATAAAATCCAGCTTAACTTTTTTGCGAAAAACGGATTGGGCCAGGAAAAAAGTAGAAAGTCTTTACCTGTATATGCTGCGCAAAAGAAAATAGCCGGGATAGCGGCCCAAAATTTGAGTTATTAGTTTATACCTTAAAAACATCTACCATGTCAAATCAACAAGAAGACAAAAAAAAGGAAACCGATAAGGAAAAATCTCCCTTAGCACCTGACCCGGAAACGCTGCATAAAACAGACCCGCAGGACAATATGAAAGGCCCCATTTCTTCCCTCGTACAGGGCGTAAAAGAGGGGGTAGAAGATAATGATGCTGAATCAAAAGAAGAAGCAGACAAGAAGAAAGAGGAAACCACTTAGCCTTATTGGGGAATTGTTTTCACATACGGTTGGTGGAGATACTTCGTCCTGCCTGGGGCGGGATCATTACAACAACTGTGGCGTGAAGAGGAGTTCTCTTTAAAGAAACCCTTTGAATTTAATCTCCCTTCTCATCTTTTCGGGTGCACAAGGGCCTTTCCTTTGAGATATGCAGCTGGAAAAAATAAAGGTTAATACAATAAGCAAAAGGCCTACAGTTAAGAATTTGGTTCGCATAATTCTTTTTAATAAATAAATGATTAAATGCAGGAAAAGGTTATAAGCTTTCAGTGGAGACGGGCGGAGGAGGATGGTTTAATAGTCAATGTTACAGATTAAACTTTGAATAGAAAGGCTGAAAAATGCAATCTGTTTATATGTGGATAATATTTTGATCGAAGTCAAGCGGGGATCTCTCCGGTTTAGCGGATTCCGGTTTACCGCTGTAGTGTATGCTTCCGCCGGTCTTTTATATTGAACCATATACTCAGTACAAAGCTTAGCACAAAAATGATCAGCGTAGCATTCTCTACTAATTGAGGACTGAAATCTTTACCCGTTAATTTCAGCAGCAGGAAATGGATATAAGAATCGGACCTGTCATGCAGTCCCATTGCTTCCCTTACCTGCCAGTGCCAGTCGGTACACAGGCAATAGCCCCAACCATACCAGATACCCAGCACAAACCAGGAAAAAGCTGTCAGCAGCATGGTGATTAAATGCAGCTTTCTTGTTTTTGGAAATGCCCAGCCAACGATATTGAATAAAGTGAATGTCGTATGAAAGATGAAGAAGAAAATATTGAGGAAGGGGTATCCCATTTTTATACTGGAAAGCTAAGCAAAGATAGAGTTGACTTAAAATATTGCTGTAATCCCTGCATGGGCCCAGGTTTTGGGAATACGGGAATCAACATTCCGGGTAGTAAATAAAGCTTCGGGGAAAAGAATGGGTAAAATAATCTCCGGCAACAAAAAGGTAAAGGCGGTCATTTATGGCAAAATAATTGTTCCAATACTACTTATGGAGACAGCAGTTAGCAACAAACCCACAGTTCTGGTAGTGGATGACGATGAGGATATGCTGATCATGATGCAGCATCTACTGATGGCGGAAGGATATGTGCCGCTGATTTCTCCCAATGCACAAAATGCGATGGAAATCGTTCACTGGCGAAGCCCGGCAATGGTATTACTGGACCTTCGTATGATTGGAGTAGATGGAGGTGATATCTGCCAGCAGATAAAATCAGATCCTGCTACTGCATATATCCCGGTTATTATTCTTTCAGCAAATCATAATATTGAAACCATTGCCAAAGAATGCGGTGCAGATGCATTTCTATCCAAGCCTTTCAGCATTGATAAATTTAAAGAAGTGTTCCATCAACTGATTGCAAAAAAAAGTCATTCGCCTACAACTGATCCTGGCTGATAAGCTACACCCGAAGTCAGTAAAATGGCTTTAATACATTTATCCCTTACGCTGTGGTTGGTGTTTGTTCGATTTTTGAAAGCACTGGTGAACTTTGCTGCAACGCCTCACTAATCAAATCCCGGCCTTTTAAATTGCATTGCTGCCGGAAATTCTTCCACTGCTTTTTGTTTTAACTGGCTGAGTAACGAAAGTGCTTTTAATGCCACATCTTCTGATGCAGGCTGAAGTTCATATAAAGCTGACCAGGCACCGATGCTTCTCTCAATGGCAATCAGGGCAATTTTGGCACTGCCATCACTGTCTTTAGCAAAACCATTGTCCACTTCCCATCCTTCGCCTTCCATTTTCCCCCGTAATGCCCTTTGCAGTTTAGCTTCAATAAAAAATAAATACCATTGAATGATTTCAAAACAATCGCCGAGGCTGGCCATCTTATGTACTACCTCTTCTTCTGATTTAATGCCGAGGTGCAGATGATCTACCAGTTCCCTTGCGGTATCCACCATCCCATTACTTTTTTCAACAAAAGGCATGGCAAGGCTGCGGTACTGTTTGCATAGCCTGGTAATAGGATGATTTTTTGCTGCTTTGCGTACCGAGTTTTGTTTTG
>JANPMI010000133.1:0-5121 GCA_031422725.1 Chitinophagaceae bacterium
GCATTATGACCACCGGCCGCTGCTATTTACAATGCTCTTTTAATATTATCCTGTCCCTTTACAACGGCAAAGTCAATTTAAAAATCATATTGCGAATGAAAAAATTCCTCCCTTGTATTAATGACAGTTGGTTCCAGCCCCTTTTCTTCCTTCTCAAAAAAATCAATCACTTCTTTTATATGACTTACACCATATACATTCAGGTTGTTTACCATCCCGGCTTCTTTGGCATTCATTACGGGTACGATCAATCCTTTGAATCCTTCTTTTCTTGCCTGTATGGCAATGGGCAATGCGCCTCTGATAGAACGTATCTCTCCATCTAATGACAGCTCACCCATAATAACATAATTCGCCAAAGCTTCACTGTTTTGTATTTGTCCTGATGCTCCCAGTATTCCGAGTGCAATAGGAAGATCAAAGGCCGTCCCGCTTTTTTTAATATCAGCCGGAGCCATGTTCACTACCACTTTGGTGCGGGGCACATTGTAGTTATTGGTTTTGAAAGTACTTTCCACCCGTTGCAGACTTTCTTTTACCGCATTATCCGGCAGACCAACGATCATCATATCTTTTCCGGATGTGCTGAGCCAGTTTACTTCAATGGTAATAGTGATTGCTTCCACACCATACACAGCACTGCCAAATGTTTTTACAAGCATGGTTTGAAGGTAGGAGAAAATAATGGTATGAATGATTACCTGAAAGTGGTATAATGAGCTTTTACTTTTATTAAGTAAGTGCAACCGGGAATTTTTCCTTTGCTGGTGTTCCAAAAAAGCATCACGCCGTCGCTGTGTGTTGTGTGCAGGCAAAAGCAGTGTAAGCAAAAACACCAGCGACATGAACTGTAAGCCATCACACAAAGGCCGTTCAAAGATTTCGAAAGACAAAAAACGGTAAGAATGGTATGAATAATTACCTGAAAGTGGTATTAGTTCAGTGTCCAAGCCAGTTTTATTTCACTTCCGTCACCGTTCCTTCAAAAAGCAAAGAGGTTTTCGGATCTAATGTAATTTTGGAGGGTTTCTTTGCAACGGCCCAGGTAAAACGCTGTGTTTTAGTAGTTATATTCAACGGCATCAATATTTTTTTAGTACCTACATTCATTTCTATTTCGAGAGGCAGAGTAAACACTGTTTCACCCTGCAATTGCTCTACATCCAACTGAATCTTTTTTCCTCTTGCTAGGTATTTCCACCTTACTTTAAGATTTGGATTTACAGGACTATACAGCCATTGCGAAAAGAATTTCTCTAAATTTTTTCCTGATACCGACTCAACTATTTTTTGCAGATCTTTTGTGTCAGCATTTTTACCTGCAAACATTTCATAATATTTGCGAATTGATTTTTTAAAAATACTATCACCTAGTTGCCGGCGCAGCATGTGTAGCACCCAGCTTCCCTTTTGATAACTGTTGGCATTTAATAATTGAATGTAGGGAGAAATGGAATCAATAACGGGTTTATGGGCAAATTTTACAAAATCAATTACTTCTTCCCGTTCTTCCTTCATTTTTTTATCGAGGCTGTCTTTGCCATATCGGTCTTCGAGGTAAACATGGGTAAGGTATGTGGCAAAGCCTTCGCTTAGCCAGAAATGGGCAAAGCTTTTCTCCGTTGCCATATTGCCAAACCACTGATGTACTATTTCATGGGCAATCAATCTTTCTTCCAACCTGTCGCCGGTCACGGAGGTTTCCGAATAAAAAATAGCACTGGCATTTTCCATCCCGCCAAACATTGTTTTAGATTGTACGCTGGCTAATTTTTTATAGGCGTAAGGGCCAATATAATTTATATAAAATGCAAGAATATCTTTGGCAATTGCATAATCATAAAAACCTTCTTTTTTATTTTCCGGAAATACCCAGCTATAGACGGGTATATTGTTTACCAGCCCTACAGTATCCACTGCAAAATCGGCAACACCAATCACCATTACTTTGGTGGGCAATGGTAATTCTTCTTTATAGTGAGTTAATTTTTTATTTCCGGGCAAATTAGTTTCTTTTATTTTAATACCGTTCGAGATAACCTGGTAATGTGCAGGAGCGGTAACGAGAAACTCCACAGATGCTTTGTCGGCAGGGTCATCTACGCAGGGTATCCAGTTATGTGCCCGGTTGGGCCAGTTGTCGGCGAAAAAAGTCCGGTTGCCAAATTGGTTTTTGGAAATGATAAGCCCGTCAGAAGGGATACCGTGATAGGATATTATATATGTAGCTGTATCACCGGCTTTGGGAGATTGGCCGGGAAAAAGAATTGTTGTCACACTATCAGCTGATTTTATAAAACCTCTTACTCCAGGTCCCGTTATCTGGTCAACCTTCATCCCCTTTCCTTTATCGTTCTTTGTTACGATATCAAATTTAAATGATTGGGAAGGAGTGAGGAACTTAATTGTTATGGCAGCCTGTCCGTAAATAGTATCATTGTTATCATTCAGCTCAATGCTGAATTTATAATGCAGCACATCAATCTTACTTTGTGCATTAACAGAAATCCCGGTCAAAAGAAACTGTGAAAATAAAAAGACAAGAATTAATTTTTTCATAGAGAAATATTACAAATAAAAGTAGGGAAAACTTCCTTCAAGGGCTTGGTTTATAACTTTTCCAGCATTTCCACTACTTTCTCCCTTTTCAGGATGACATAGCCAATCCGATCGTTGCTTATGCCTTCCTTCAGCTGGTAACTGAATTCTAATTGCTCATCTGTTACATTGGTTTCAAAATACCGGAAGGAAATATTGGGATAAGTTTTTAATTCTTGGCCAATCTCATAGAGGTGAGTAGAAAGAATAAACAATGAATTTTTCATTTTTATCAACCCTTTGATAACAGTCAGTGAACATTTCATGGCATCCTGTACATTGGTGCCTTTAAAAAGTTCATCAATCAGCACCAGCCACTTTTTCCCGTTATTTATTTTTTCAATGGTGTTCTTTATACGCTGCACTTCGTTGAAAAAAAAGCTTTCCCCTTTGGCAATATTATCCACTACATTAATATTGCTGAGTAATCCATCAAATAAAGTCAGCTTCATTTTTTGCGCCGGCACACCCATGCCGATATGTGCCAGGAAAACAGCAGAACCAACCGATTTTATTAAAGTGCTTTTGCCCGCCATATTCGCACCGGTCAGAAAAAGAAAATTATGTTCAGGATCCATCTGCAGATCATAAGCTACCGGCTGTGGTAATAATATATGGTATAAACCTTTTGCATCCACCATTGGTGTTTCCTGTTCAATAAACTCCGGGAAACTGAGACTATATGTTTTCACCGCTACGGCCATCGAATACCAGGCATCCAGACGGCTGAAAATATCTATGAGGTCCAGCGTACCTGTTTTTTGTCTCCCCCTAAGATGATAGGCAAAATATAAATTCTGGCGGGTAGAAAAATTTTGATCGGGTTCTGATTCAGCCAATTTTTGCAGCGGCGTTTCTTTTAGTAACCCGTTGATCCGGTCAATGTATAATCTAATGTTGGCAGGCAGGTCAAGATCTTCGAGCAGCTCCGCAATTTTTTTAATACCCCGGTAAAAATCAGCGAAATGTGTTATCGAATATTTCGCCATGGCGTAGTCTTCACTGTGCAGCCATTTGTACAACATGTTATTAAAAGAAGCCGGCGCTTCGCTGATGGGATCCAGGGCATAATCCATAAACTTATCCATCACCAGCATGGTACCATTACTGATATCCGTGGGCCAGTCTTTTACATGCTCCATAAAAGTGCGGATAACTTTTTGGGTGCCCAGTATTTTTTCCAGGTTATCATGTGGTTCGCTGAAAAATTTCCGCAGCCATTCCCGGCCACCCACTGTTCGGGTAAAATTCAACTTATGAAAAATAGAAAACTCCTCTTCCGAGTGGAAGATGGAAATATCGCTGAAGGATGTTTTATCTATCTGCATATTAGTGAATAGTGAATGGCGAATAGTGAATGAGAGTCGTTTGAAATTGACTATTCACTATTAACCATTTACTGCTTTATCTGTCAAATTTAAGTCGTTGTCCTTTTTGTGATTCATCCCAGATACCCTTGTTGTAAACAAGCTGTCCATTTACAAACGTATGAGTAATAGATGCAGGAAACTCAAAATTCTCTAAAGGACTCCAGCTGCATTTATATAAAATATTCTCCTTGGTAACTTTTGTCAGGTCATTTGTGTCAACTATCACCAGGTCGGCATGATAGCCTTCCCGGATATAGCCCCGTTCTTTTATCTGAAAACAATCCGCAACCGCATGGCTCATTTTCTCAGCCATTTTCTCTAAACTGATTCTTCCTTGTTTGTAATAGTGAAGCATTAATAATAAAGGATGCTGCACTAATGGCAAACCTGCATGAGCTTTTTCGTAATCTCCCTTCTCCCCCTGGGGAGAAGGGCCGGGGATGAGGTATTTTTCTTCCCATGTATGCGGTGCATGGTCGGTAGCAATCACATCCAGCCTGTCATCCAGCAAGGCTGCCCATAATGCTTCTTTATGATGCGGTGCTTTGATGGCAGGATTGCATTTTATCTGGTTGCCCAATCGTTCATAATCATCGCTGGTGAAATGCAAATGATGAACACATACTTCAGCTGTTATTCTTTTTTGTTTTAGTGGAAACATATTGGTGAACAACTGCAATTCTTTTTCGGTGCTGATATGGAGAATATGAAGTCTTGTGTTATATTTCTTTGCAATCTGAATGGCATATAAGGATGATTCATAACAAGCCTCTTCATTTCTTATAACGGGATGGTCGGCGGCGGTTAATAGTTTCCCTGTCTTTTTTATTTTCTCCAGATTCTGCCGGATTATTTTTTCATCTTCACAATGGGTGGCAATCAGTACTTCACTTTCCCTGAAAATTTTATCTAATGTATTAGGATTATCTACCAGCATATTGCCGGTACTGGCACCCATAAAAATTTTAATGCCGCAAATATCTTTCCTCCTCTCATTGGTTTTTAAAACTTCCTCCGCATTGTCATTACCGGTACCCATGAAAAAAGAATAATTGGCCAATGATGAATGAGCGGCAATCTTGTATTTTTCTTCCAGCAGTTCCTGTGTCAGCGCATTGGGAATGGTGTTGGGCATTTCCATAAAACTGGTAAC
>JANPMI010000134.1:0-11157 GCA_031422725.1 Chitinophagaceae bacterium
CAAAAAATCTTCCGGCGGATGCGGTGGATAAAGTGCAGGTGTATGATAAGCAAAGTGACCAGGCACAATTGACAGGATTTGAAGATGGTAATTATGAAAAAACTATCAACCTGAAACTGAAGAAGGATAAAAAGAAAGGAGTGTTTGGGAAAGTAAATGCCAGTGCAGGCAACAAAGAACGGTATGAAGGCAAATTCAATGTCAACTCATTTAAAGGGGCAAGACAGTTTTCTGCAATCGGAATGGGGAACAATACCAATGCAGAAGGTTTTTCTTTTATGGACATTCTCAACTTCACCGGTGAACTGGCCAGGATGCAAAGCGGCGGTGGAGGAAATATTAATATCAATGTGTCGGGAGACGAAGCCGCAGCCATGGGAATAAATGCCGGCGGCAGAAACAGTGGTATCAACACGGCATGGGGTGGTGGGTTGAACTACAATAATATTATTGGTACCAAACTGGATTTTCAGAGTAATTATTTTTATAGCCGTTTCAATCCAAATTCAGAAAGTCATATTCAACGTCAATACTTTTTGCCGGATTCATTTTATTTCTATAGCCAAAATTCTTTTGCGGATAATTTAAGCAACAACCATCGTTTCAACCTGAATACACTGTACCAGGTTGATTCAATGAATTCCATCCGCATTACTCCTTCATTCAGTTACCAAAAAACCAATAACCGTTCACAAACAGATTATCAGACTTTATCAGAAGATAAAATACTGACCAATGAAGGTTTTAGTAATACTACATCTGCCAGCGAAGGATATAATTTTCGTAACGATATTATCTGGCGGAAAAAATTTGCCCGTAAGGGAAGAACATTTTCTTTATCCCTGCAAACAAGCCTGAATGAAAGCGATGGTGACGGGAGTCTTTCTTCCATCAATAGTTTTTATAATCCGAATGGCTCCTTGCTGAAGAGAGATACGCTGAATCAGCAAAGTACTATCAAAGGGGATCTGAAGGGCTATAATGCAAAAGCTGTTTATACAGAACCGATCTGGAAAAGGTCGTTGCTGGAATTTAGTGTAAGCAAAAGCAATACGAAAAGCACTTCGCAAAAAACAACATATGATTATAATAAGGCAAACGGTAAGTATGACCAATTAAATAACATACTGAGTAATGATTTTGAAAACATGTACAGCTATATTAATGGCGGTATCCGTATGCGGACACAAAAGAAAAAATACAATTACTCTTTGGGAGCCAACTGGCAGCAGGCTGAACTGGAAGGAAAAATAATCAGCGGTACCAAAGATTCGCTGATAAGCAAAACGTTCAGGAATATATTGCCTACTGCAAGGTTCCAGTATAATTTCACCCGGTTCAAAAATCTTTCGCTGACATATAACACTTCCACCAATCAACCGACAATGGCGCAACTGCAGCCGGTGCTGGACAACAGCAACTCATTAAATATCCGGGAAGGAAACCCTGATCTGAAACAAGAATATAACCACACGGCACAAGCCCATTTGGATTTGCTGAGTCCCTATAAGAACAAGAACCTTTTTATGTACCTGACAGCACAGCTTACACAAAATAAAATTGTAAACTATGACATCATCAACCAGCTGGGAATAAAAAGAACCAAGCCGGTGAATGTAAACGGGGTATATACTGTCAACAGCAATATCAGCTATAGTATGCCCGTTCGTTTTTTGAAAGGCAGTGTGGAGCTGGGCAATAATACCGGGCTTTTCAAAACCAAACAATTCATCAATACAGTGGGTAATGATATCAAAACACTGTCCTTTGGTCCTGATCTGAGACTCGACATGAACCCGACCGAAAAACTGAATATCGCTGTTGGTGCCGGGTTTAATTATAACAAAACAAAATACTCGCTGCAATCTGCTTTCGATAACAACTATTTTTCACAGGAGTATAATACATCAGTTGATTGGCAGATGTCGAAAGGTTTTTTCTTTTCTTCTGATTTTACTTATACTATCAACAGCCAACGGGCTTCTGGTTTTAATTTAAAAGTGCCGTTGTGGAACGCCAGCATCAGCAAACAAGTATTGAAGTTTAACCGGGGTGAATTGAAATTTGCTGCCCGGGATTTGTTGAATAAGAATGTCGGCATCAGCAGGAATGCGAACAATAACTACATTGAAGATAGCAGAGTGCTAACGCTGCGCCAGTTTTTCCTGCTCAGCTTTACTTATAGTTTGAGTAAGACGGGATTGAATAATACAGGAGAACACGGAGGGATGAGAGTGATAACGAGATAATTAGGTCAATCTTCTGAAGAAATTAGAAACTAACTGCAATCGAAGATGTAACAAATGTATTATTCTTTACAAAACTTGTTCCTTTTATGAAAATATTGTCTTTACTGCTTAATGTTCTTCCTTCCACTCGTACTAATACATTTTTTACCGGCGCATAATCTATGTTCAGCGAATAACCCGTTGTTTGAAAATCATTTGGGGTGCTGGTAGCAATGATAACTCCATTTTTATCATTATAATGTTCCGCTCTTCCGGCAATTGCCCATTTGCTACTGATAGTATATTTTAGAATCGCCACTGGTGAATACCAGGTAATACTGTTGTTGCCATTTGGAAATTTTTCTTCTTTTCCAATATCAAAACCCAACGTTAAACCAACCTTATCGCTAATGGGGAATATACCATAGATATTATGAAAGAATCTTGACAATCTTGCATTGTCCGGTTTATCTGTTCCAATAAAAGTACTGTAGTTCAACAGCACTTTATCTGAAGGCTTGTACTGAATTTGTGTTCCCCAACTCATGAGTGAATTACCACTTACTCTTGTAATCCTTTGCCATCCGTTCAATGCCATGCCGCTTAACAGCCATTTTCCATCATCAGTGGTATAAGTAATTTTTGCACCGGCTTCATAGTAGGGAGTATTTTCAGCCAATATACTTCTTGTCAATGTCCAGCAATCTTTACTGATGGCACTTTCAAAACCGATATGCGAAGGAAATATACCGGCATCTAACCAAAGGGTTTTCTTTTTGCTGAGTTTAATACCAGCATTAGCTTCAAAAATGTTTTTTAATACGCCGGGTTCAGCAGTGTAGTTGGCATTCACATATGTTCCTGCGGCAAGAGCAAGATTGGCCCTCACTCTTTCCGTTGTGTAACTGGCTTTTATGAAGCCCAGGTTCATGTTAAACTCATTGTGCCGGTTATGGCTGTAGACAAAACCAGGCCGGTTACCATCGGTAGGCTTATTAAAATCATATAGATAGAATGCTTCCAGGTAGCCGTTGAATGCCAGCGGCCCTTTTGTGGAATCCTGTCCCGGTAAGTTTGTACTAACCGGAATAATCAGGGATAGAAAAATAAACTTTAGCATAATTCAAAATTAATTTATTCCCGTATCGAAAAAATTCTACTCTTTTTGTTTCACTTTAATTAGTTTACACCTTGTACCACACCCACCCAAACCATGAAAAGATTTGTAGCGGCGGCAGCCATTGTTTTCCTGATTTCCCCCACAGGCAGCTACGCACAAATGCCGCCGGTGCAGCAGAAGGCAATTGTATTGAAACGGATGATCGAAAAGAATCATTATTCCCCCAGGCCACTGGATGACAGTTTTTCTGTTTCCGTTTTCAACACTTTATTGGAAACAGCCGATCCACGGAGATTATTATTTACTAACGCAGACTATCAGCAACTGTCCGCTTTCAGCAATACACTCGATGATGAACTCCGTGGAAAAAGCTGGAGTTTTTTTGATAAATTTTCTCAACTCTATAAAAATTCGCTGACAAGAGCTGACTCCATCGTCAATAAAGTATTACAGAAGGCATTTGATTTTTCAGCTGCTGAAACACTCAGCCAGACGAGAAGAAGTGATGTGTTTAATTTTTCAATGGATGTGGCGGCGCTGACGAATCGTTGGTCACGGTATTTAAAGTATGAAATTCTTGACCAGGTGTATGATGAGACAACTGCCGATAGTGCAAAAAAAATAACACTCAAAGCCGGGTTAACTTCTTTGGAACCTGCCATCAGGGAGAAAATAAAAAAGACAGAACTGAAATTGCTGAAAAGAATTCTTGATTATCCCGCCGGTTTTTCAGCATTGGTCACCGAACTATACCTGAATGCCATTGCCTCCTGTTTTGACCCGCATACCAATTATTTTTCTCCAAAGGGCAAAGAAGAGTTCCAGGAGGAGCTGAGTACGGAAGCTTATTTCTTTGGAATCGTATTTGGTGAAAATGAAAAAGGTCAGATTGTTATTGATAAACTTACCCCGGGCGGAGCGGCCTGGAAATCCGGTGAAATAAATAAAGGCGATGAACTGCTCAGTCTTCATTGGGAAGGAAAGCAGGTGCAGGATATGACGGGTGCCACGATGGAAGAAGTATATGAAGTGCTTGATCAGTCCATTCATGATAAACTCCTGTTCCGCCTTCGCAAGGCAGATGGCACTACCAGCATGGTTTTACTCCGCAAAGAAAAAGATGATAATGATGACAACATTGTAAAAAGCTTTGTGCTGAAAAGCGAAAAAAAGATTGGCTACATTTTGCTGCCCGGTTTTTATACGGAATGGGAAAATGAAGAAGGTTCCAGTTGTGCCAACGATGTGGCAAAAGAAATACTGAAACTGAAAAAAGACAATATTGACGGACTGATATTAGATGTGAGGTTTAATGGTGGCGGGTCCATAGGTGAAGCGATGGATATGATTGGCATCTTCATTGATGAAGGACCGCTGGCAGCTGAAAAAAGTAAAGATGGAAAATTAGTTACCCTGAAAGATCCTAACCGGGGAACTATTTATGATGGCCCGATGACGTTGCTGGTAAACGGACAAAGTGCATCTGCTTCGGAAATGCTTGCGGCTTCGTTGCAGGATTATAACCGGGCGGTGATTGTTGGCAGCAACACCTATGGAAAAGCCACCATGCAGCAATTGCTGCCCATGGACACCATTACCAGTAAAGGAATAACCGGCAAAGAGAAAGGGGATATGGTGAAAGTGACGGTGGGAAAACTTTACCGGCTGAATGGAAAAACAGCACAGTTGCTTGGCGTTGCCCCTGATGTTCTGATTCCGGATGCTTTTGACGGACTGGAAATTGGTGAACGGTTTGAAAAATTTCCATTGGTAGCGGATACAGTAAAAAGAAATAATTATTACAAGACACTCCCTTACCTGCCGGTGAGTGAACTGTCTCATCGCAGTGCGGCAAGGATGATTGCCAATCCGGATTTCCAGGTAATAAAAAAAATTGTGGAGGAACAGCAAAAAGCTATGCAGGCAACATCCAGAACTATTCCATTAAAAGCAGAACTCTTTGAAAAATGGGTGCTGCAGCAGGAGCTGGACCTGGAGGCCATGAAAGGAGAAGGCAAACCCACTAATAAATTTACAGTGGAGAATCATAGCACCGGTAAACAACTGCTGGTGAATAATCCATATGCTGCAGAAATAAATAAGGTGTGGCTGGAAAACCTGGCCGATGATATTTATATACAGGAAGTTTTCCTGGTATTAACTGATTTGATAAATTTACAAAAGACCAAAAACTAACCGGGGTCTGACGGTCTCCGTCTGACCCCTGGAGTGATTAACAGAGCTAATAAAAAATAAGCACATGAAACTGATACTGAAAATTAATTTGATTTTTCTTTTGCTGCTAAGTTTTTCTTTCCGCCCTGTTGCGCAAACTTTTGAAACGCCGGTGCAGTACATGGATTATATCAGCAAAGCCAACTCGGAGTTAACGGCAAAGTACCTGGTTTATCTCAGTGCTGTATCACATGGAAAAAGTGCCAGGAAAGTTGAGAAAAGAAGAGCAGAAGTAGTGAATGCCATCAGTGATACGAGATATAGTATTATGGGCATGGGGCCGTGGAAAGGGGACCGGTCATTAAAAGATACTACGGTTGCCTACTTAAAAATTCTCCATATTGTTTTTAATGAAGATTATGGCAAGATTGTAAACATGGAAGAAATTGCCGAGCAAAGCTATGATGCTATGGAAGCTTATATGCTGGCGCAGGAGAAGGCACAGGAAAAGCTGGCGGATGCTTCAAAGCGGCAACAGGAGATGCAAAAACTGTTTGCCGCAAAAAATAATATCAACCTGGTTGAGGGTGCTGACTCTGAACTGGAGGCCAAGTCGAAAATTGTGGATGCCGTAATGGATCATTGCAATGAAGTTTATTTACTATTCTTCAAGCCGTATAAACAGGAAGCTTACCTGATGGAGGCGATGAGCAAGAAAAATTTAGTGAGCATGGAACAGAATATTAACTCATTGAAAAAATTTTCAGAGGATGGCCTGGAAAAATTGAAAGGGTTGAAAGGATACCAGAATGATGCCTCGCTGATAGCGGCCTGCCGCAATGCCCTGAATTTTTATAAAATGGAGGCAGGAAAAGGACCGGTGATAAGCGATTATTTTCTGAAGGAAGAAGATTTCAATAAAATTAAAAAACAGTTTGAAACCACCCCTTCCGGCAAACGTACCCAGCAGGCAGTTGATCAGTACAATAATGCGGTGAACGATATCAATAAATCACTCAATAATTATAATGCGGTAAATGCAGATTTAAATAAGCAGCGAACTGCGGCCCTGAACGACTGGAATAAAACGTACAGTAAGTATATGGATGAGTATATGCCGAAGCAGCAGCGGTAATGTTCTGCATTTGCTAAGGCAGGGAATTCATAGCTGGTTCTGCCCGGAACAAAAGCTAAATTAATTCAACCGTTATAGATAGACACATCATTTTCTTTTTTCAGGCACCGCTTCCATTAGTAAAGTATAGGCTTTGTTCAATGCCCTGGCGCCTGCTTGCTGTCCTTTGTAATGCCCGAGACGAACAATCACCAGGTCATGAGAAGGAATAATCGTTACGGATTGTCCCCCGGCCCCTAGCATCATATATGCTTCCTTAGGGATAGGGCGGGCACCATCTCCGTTTATCCAAAATAGACCACCATAAACAGGCCGTCCATCTGCTACCCAGGGTTCTGCAAGTGTGCTTACAAACTTTGTAAAACCTTCTGGTAAAATTCGTTCGCCATTCCAGATACCATCCTGCAAATAAAGATTACCCAACCTGGCCCAGTCCCGGCCTGAAGCAAACTCGTAACCCTGAGTTAAAAAGTTGCCATAAGGGTCAGTTTCCATCACCATCGTTCGAACACCAATTTTATCAAACAACTCCCTTTGAGGAAAAGTATGATAGGCCTCTCCTTTACCTTCTATACCCAACCGGTTAAGATAATTGATGAGTACAGGGTCAGAATTACGGTAACGACCTACATTATTTGGTAGCCATTGCTGAGGCAGGTTAGCAGCATACTCAAATGAATTTATTCCGCCAGTATATAAGTACAAATGATCGGGGTAACCCAACAAAGGATCGTAGTCGGGGTCTTGTGGCGCCCTGCAATACAGACCACTCGACATGTGCATGATGTCCATGATTCTGATTTTGGCCCGACCATCGCCATTGCCTTGCCATTGCGGAATTGGTGCTGGTTGTTCCAATGTATATATGCCTTGTCGAATTAGTATACCCAATAGAGTAGCAGAAAGGCTTTTACCCATAGACCAGCTTTCTAATGCCGTATTGTTGGCGATTCCATCAGCATATCTTTCGCCAATGATTCTGCCTTTGTAGGTTACTACAAAAGCTGCCGTTTGTGCTTCTGCAGGTACAAATGCGGAATCTATTGCCTGCATTACCTTGTCCATATCAATGTTGGAAGGCATGCCGGTGGTTGGTAAAACATCTCCCATTGGCCATGGTATGGTAACAGCATCTGGAAGATTACGGGAAACTTTTACGGGTTGGAAGTGCAACGAATTGCTTCCTTCAGATAAACAAACACAGCCCTGGTCGCCGGTATAAATAGCCGTTCGGGTTACGCCATTGGGAAGTGTAATAGAGACAGATTTCTTTTCATAGTCTATAATGGGCTTACCCACCTTTGCCCGTTCCAAATAGGGTGCAGTAAAATATCCCACATTTTCTGCTGCAAATTCTGGTGTTAGTCCTGTAATAAAAACAGCTGAGCACATAATTTTGGCGTAGCCTGCCGTATTGTGAGAAAGTGCATCACCCGGGGGTGCTTTGTAGGCTGTCTTTAATTCAAGTGTGGCAGCACGGGCCAGCATTTTGCTTCGCAGATCCTGGGCATTGCTAACCAGGCAGCTCAAAAGAAGCAAAGACAGAAAGGAAACTTTAATTATTCTATTCATTTTTAGTTTTTTTTATTTGTTGAGGTTAAGTTCTCCTTGTTGCCTGCCGTTTAAGCTTCAGTAGTTTTTCCCTTCAGTAATTTGTCCCAATGAATGAATTGACGAACAATATTTAAACTGTCTTGGTATTTACCATCATGCTCTTCCCACTGAATGCCGTCTTTGTTAATTTGCTCTTCTGTGAAATTTAGGAGGACGTATTTTTTTATAAGGTCTTTGTCAAATATTGAAATGAAATATTCGAATTGCTTTTCCGAAAAATTACTTTGATAGGGTTCAGGATAAGCTGAACTTCTCATTATTGGAGTAAATGCATTTAATAACTCAATACATTTTGTAGGGTCGCTTGTAAATAATTCTTCAACATATTTTGAAAGCCCATCTTTATCTTTTTCAGACCAAGTGGAATACAAATAGCTTGAAAGAGTTGGGAACTTTAAAAAAAGTGGCTCCGCATCTGCTTCTTTCAGTGCTCTGTCTAAAAGGTCGTTTGAGAGTTCAGTATATTGTTCTGATTTGAATATTTGTTTTGTTTCAACCTCCCCGCTACGAAACCATTTATTTAATTCAAATGCGAAATCAAATGGTTGAGCTGACATGATTAATTCTTTGGCTAAATGAAATCCTTCCTTTTTATTATCATGTTTCTTGATTAGTTGATAGATGAATATTGCAGCTTGTGAATTTGCTGAGCCAAAACCCATTGAAAAAAAGTCATTTGATTTAGAAGGAAACAACTCCGTGCAAATAGAAATCGCTTTTGCAAGTTTAATTGATGTCTCCCAAGGATATTCTTCTTCATAAATTCTTAGTTTTTGTATGAAGTTGTCCGGGGAACTAATATTTACAAGTTCTTTAATGGCGCCTATTGTTTCGTTTTCTTCTTGATTTGTAACTGACGAAATCATATTTTGAAATGCTACGTCAGATACCTCGCCTTTAATAACTGCATAGCTGAAGTATCTATTAAAGTATTTAGGCGAAACAATTCTTTTGTTCTTAAACCATTCTTGTTCTGTCCCACTCGTGTAGGAACGGTTGTGAAAAGCTTCCTCCAATTTAGGAAATAACTCCTCCAATAAATTTTGTATGCCCTTTGATTGTCTTTTAGATAATTCTTTTGATAAGGTTTCAAAATGGTCTTTAATCAGTTTTATCTTCTCATTGTCTTTACCATGAGAATATCTATCCGAATATATACCGATAAAAAATTCTGAATTGTTCTTAATAAAATCATAGAAAGATGGGAAAAAAATCTTAACAGCTTCAATCAGCATTAAATCAACAATATTGACTTCGCCGTCTAACAAGGGTAATGAGAACGAAAGTGTATTGCCATACCTTACTGCCAGTCTTGGAGTATCCAATTTCATTAAAATACTATCTGTAAAGGCACTTACAAATCTTCTAACATCACTTTCACTTATTGATATATTGCTAGATTTTAAAGATTTGTCAATTAATTCGAAACAAAATTGTTTTAAAGCATCTGGTTGGGCCACAGGTATTTTTAATGGAACTTGTATTATTTTTTCTAAAAAGCTTTGCCCCGCTTTTTGGTTACCCTCTCCAAATCTTTCGCCAATAGCAGATGAAACCATTATTTCATCAAATGATAAAACATAAGTCGTGTTAGAAAAATCTGCTGTCAATTTTACTAATCTAAATATTGAATGTATTTCAGTTTTTTCAAGTCTATCAATATCGTCTATAAAAACAACAATTTTGCTTTTATTTTCCTTGATAATTTCACTAATTCTGCTTTTGAGTATTTCAACATCAACTTCGCTAAGTAGTTCTCCTGCTGACTGAATTGTTTCTCCAATGTTGCCAATAAATGGAATATCTATTTTAAGTAGTTTCCCGTACTTATGAAGTAGCTCTCCAGCTTTTTCTTTTTTTGTTTTAAGATTACTATTTAATGACGTAGCTAATTTTTGAAAAAATTGAAGCAGCAATGAATTTTCATCATTATATCGCCATGGATTGAATTTTATTATTATTACTTCCTCAGCTTGTTTTAATTCCGTCTCAATAAAATTAATAACAGATGTTTTTCCCTCTCCCCAAGCTCCATAAATGCCAATGACTATGCAGTCTTCATTTTCTCTTTCAATGATAGTTTTTGCTATCCGTTGAGAAAAGTTATACCGTTGAAATTTGTCCTCTTCTTTTAGTGCAATTGGTTTGTCTGATGATATATGTTTGTCCATAGTAGGGTGTCAAAATAAATGGCAGGCAACAGTTGTATTGCTGCAGCTGCTGGCATCAAATTTAATTGATTTTCAATATAAAACTGTACCAGTATCAGGATTTAAAGTCTATTGTTGCTGTCAACTTAAGCCTCTTTTATTTTTTTCAAATACACCATACTCATCTTCTCTGCTTTTACCTGCAATTGAATTTTATCCGTAAACAATTTCCTTCTCAACGAACGATAAACACTTACTGTATTTTCCAGGGCTTTAATAACAGAAGCCCGGTTGTATTGCGCAATCGTAATTTTTAAATTCTCCAGGTCGGATAAGTTCAATTCAGTTTCCACTCTCCGCAAGCCTCTTGGTTGTTTTTTGTTTTTTACCTGTAGTAGTGGCGAGAGGACCGTTATCCGGAGGAAAGAAAGAAAATCAAAGGCTTCAAGCAACTCACCCCGGCCAATTTTCAGGCAGGCATAATGCACCCATGTCCAGAAGCGGTCTTCTATCCATTGATAATCCGGTTGCGGAAATTCTGCTTTTGTTGAATTAATAACATCCGTCAATTGATTATCTCTTTCAAAAAGCACTACCGGGTCTTCAACTCTTGTGGTAAGCTCAGGCAGGGTTAGAAACTTTATATCTACATGCAGCAGCGGATCATCATACAGACATATTAATAACCGGGGCTCTCCAACATGGTCGCCGGTAAAGCCAGAAATAAAATCGCCA
>JANPMI010000135.1:0-16725 GCA_031422725.1 Chitinophagaceae bacterium
TATTTTTCCGTTGCCTGGGACCTGATCAGGAGCAGTAACTCGCCGTATGTAGACGGACTCGGAAGAGCGGTACCCATTATCCGTGGCGGGTATAATATTGCCTTATTCCAGGGGTCAGGAAAAAGAAGGAGATAATAAAAATACGGTGGCCGTTATAAAGAAAGCAGTGCTGCCAATTCTGGAATTGAATTAATAATTGTCATCCTCTCTTCAACCCGGTCATAGAGAAAATTTTCTTCCTCCATTTTTTTATGATGTTGAATCAGGTGGTCATAAAAACCTGCTGTATTAAGGATGAATATTTTTTTGTTGTGAATATTCAGCTGGTTCCAGGTAAGCATTTCAAACAGTTCGTCCAGGGTGCCAAAACCTCCGGGTAAAATGATCGCCGCATCACATTTTTCGTACAACATCCGCTTTCGGATATGCATGGTATCCACCACTATTAATTCGGTTAATCCTTTATGATATTGCTCCCACTCGGTTAACAGGGTTGGTATAATGCCAATCACTTTGCCGTTATGCTCAAGTGCGGCATTGGCAATGGCTCCCATAACGCCCTTACTGCCACCTCCGTAAATCAGCGTGATATTATGATTTGCAAACAGGGTTCCCAATTCCTTTGCCTGCTGTACATAAAGCGTATTGTTGCCGCTTTTACTGCCACAGAAAACGGCTATCGAATGAATTGACATAATTTTGTATTATCTTGAATCCGGTGCAAACTAATTATTCATTATTAATTATCCATTATTAATTTTTCATGTCCCCATTTATTTTATTCAGTTTTGTAATCGGCTATTTCCTGGTATTGTTGATAGTTGCTTATTATACTTCTAAAAATTCCAACAACGATTCCTTCTTTATCGGTAACCGAAAAAGCAACTGGATGCTGGTGGCGTTTGGAATGATTGGCACATCGTTGTCAGGTGTTACGTTTGTGAGTGTGCCGGGTGGAGTGGGAGGTGGAAATTTCTATTACTTCCAGATAGTAATTGGTTATTTATTCGGATATATGGTGATTGCCTTTGTGCTGCTGCCGTTGTATTACAAAATGAACCTGACCAGCATCTACACTTATCTTGAAAAACGATTTGGCATCAATGCCCATAAAGCCGGGGCATTTTTCTTCATACTTTCCCGTACAGTAGGTGCCACAGCAAGACTGTACCTTGTAATCAGCATACTCCAGCTTTTTATTTTTAATAAATTAGGAATACGGTTCGAAATAACCGCAATAGTTATTTTATTGCTGATTTTGTTATACACTTTTGAAGGTGGGGTAAAAACAATTATTTATACAGATACCTTACAAACCACCGGCATGCTGGTGGGGCTGGTGGTTTGTATTATTGTTATCATCAAAGCATTGGGTACTGATTTTGGTGGCGCTATGTCAATGATGACGGATAAAGGCTATACGCAGGTCTTTAACTGGGATGTAAAGGCCGGCTCCTTTGCATTAAAGCACATTGTCGGGGGTATGTTTATTGCCATCGCTATGACCGGGCTTGACCAGGAAATGATGCAAAAAAATATCAGTGTAAAAACGTTGAAAGGTTCACAAAAAAACATGATGACATTCACTGCTGTCCTCATGGTGGTAAATTTTCTTTTCCTGGTTTTAGGAGGAGTTCTTTATTTATATGCCAGTTCAAACGGAATCAGTGTTCCCCCAGACGATTTGTTTCCTACTATTGCATTGAGTGATGTATTCAGCGGAACGATTGGAATTATTTTTATTATTGCATTAATATCTGCTTTATTTCCCAGTGTGGACGGGGCGATCACTTCACTCACTTCCTGTTTTTGCATAGACATACTGGGACTTAACAAAAAGGAAGGAACTGAAAAAGAGAAGAAACGAACAAGGCTGAAAGTACATTTCACTTTTGCTTTTGTCTTCTTCCTCATGGTACTCATTTTTAAGGCTATCAATGACAAGCTCATTATTGATTTCATTTTAAAATTTGCGGGTATCACTTATGGTCCGCTGCTGGGTTTGTTTGCTTTTGGTATTCTGACGAAACGAAAATTGAATGACAAACTGATATGGGCCGTTTGTATTATTGCCCCATTGCTGGCATTGGGATTAGACATATTAAGCAGCCCGGAATGGTATGACAAAAAATTGCATGTATCGCTGGGGTTGCAGAATATTTCTAAAAATATTTTCAACGGATATAAGATAGGGAATGAACTGATTTTGATAAATGGTATCCTTACTTTTCTGGGGCTTTGGTTTATTTCAAAAAAAACTTCAACTGCAACTACTCAGATGCAACCAGCATAAGAAGTTTATCTTTGCTTTAAATTTTCAATTTGGATTTAATTCATCCATCTGTACAGGAGTATGCAGAAAAATTTTCTTCCCCGGAAGATGCATTGCTGAAAGAAGTGAATGATTTCACCATGCAAAATCATTCAGAGTCAATAATGCTCAGTGGTCATCTTCAGGGTAAAGTGCTGGAGATGACCAGTTGTATGATCCGGCCACGGAGGATTCTTGAGATAGGAACCTTTACCGGCTATAGTGCTTTATGCCTCGCCAAAGGATTAACCGATGATGGTCAATTGCACACTATTGAACTGAGGGATATGGATGCAGAAAGAGCCAAAGCTTATTTTCTCAGGTCTGAATATGCTGGCAGGATAATTTCACATACTGGTAATGCGTTAGATATTATTCCAAAACTGGAGGAAACATGGGATTTGGTGTTTATTGATGCGGATAAACCCGCCTATATTGAATATTTTAACCTTGTTTTACCCCGGTTGCGGAAAAACGGGTTTATTTTAGCAGATAATATTTTCTTTCATGGCGAGGTACTGGAAGATGAAGTGAAAGGAAAAAGTGCTAAAGGCATACAAGCTTTTAATAATTTTATAAAAGGAAGGACTGATATTGAAAAATGTATATTAACCATCCGTGATGGTCTTTGCCTGATACGAAAATTGTAATCAATAAATATCCGATGCAAAAAATCAGAATCAGTATTTTATTTTCTTTATTGCTGACATGTTTTACTTCCCATGCCCAGCATCAGAAATCTATTATCAATTACATCAATACTTATAAAGACCTGGCAATGGCAGAAATGCAGCGGACGGGTGTCCCGGCTTCTATTACCCTTGCACAGGGTATTCATGAATCAGGTGCAGGGATGAGCAAACTGGCACAGGCATCCAACAATCATTTTGGAATAAAATGCAAGTCTAACTGGACAGGCGAGTCGGTGCGGCATGATGATGATGCAAGAGGAGAATGTTTTCGTAAATATGCTTCATCAGAAGACTCTTATAAAGATCATTCTGATTTTTTAAAAAATGGTCAGCGGTATGCTTTTTTATTTCAACTGGACCCAACTGACTATGCAGGATGGGCCAATGGTTTAAAAGAAGCCGGTTATGCCACCAATCCAAAATACCCGCAGGTATTAATTAAGATGGTGGAAGATTATGGTTTGCAGCACTACACTTTTATTGCATTGGGTAAAATACCGGATGAGGAAGCTGGTTCAGGTATTGCATCCGGTGAAGAGAATTCCGAAGGCAAAACAGGTGTAAACGCAGATAGGAAGAATGAAGCGGTTGTTATGGAAGAAAAAATTGTGCAACCAGTTTATCCTCCCGGAGAGTTTAAAATGAACGATACAAAAGTGGTGTTTGTAAAAAAGGGAACTTCTTTTATTGCTATAGCCAAACAATATGATGTTGACCTTTCTAAAATTTTTGAATTCAATGAAATGCCCCGTGCAGAGATGACTGATAAAGACCGGTTGATTTACCTGCAACGGAAACGTAAAACCGGCAACAATGAATTTCATGTTGTACAACCCGGGGAAACATTGCATGATATTGCACAGCAGGAGGCTATTCGCCTGGAAAGCCTGAGAGAATTAAACTGGTTAAAAAAGGAAGAGAAACCGGCGGTGGGAGAAAAACTTAGTCTTAGGTCAAAATCACCTGTCATGCCGAAGCTGACTGTTAAAGAAAGTTATTCACTTACTCCTGCTGTGAAAAGTCCGGGCAGCAATTAAACAAGACAAATAAATTATGTCAGTCATAAAAGTACACGACAAGTCATTTGAAATTTATCTGTCAGAAGAAAAAATTCAGCAGCGTATTGGCGAAATGGCGGCAGTAATAAATAAAGAGTATGCCGGAAAACGGCCTCTTTTTATTGCCATCCTGAATGGTTCCTTCATGTTTGCTTCCGATTTGTTCAAGCATCTTGATATAGAAGCTGAGCTTTGTTTTATCAAGCTGGCTTCTTATAAAGGGATGAAATCCTCGGGTAATGTAATTACATCTATAGGGCTTGAGGTTGACCTTTTTGGCAAAGAAGTAATCATTGTAGAAGATATTGTTGATACCGGTAAAACCCTGCATAATTTTCTTCCCAAGTTGCTTCATCAGCAACCAAAATCACTCAAAATAGCGTCATTGCTTCATAAACCTGAAGCCACAGAGTACCCACTTACACTCGATTATGTGGGATTTGATATTCCCAATAAATTTGTAGTTGGTTATGGCCTTGATTATGATGGGCTTGGCCGCAACCTGAAAGAGATATACCAGTTGGTATAATTTCACCGGGTCTATGCCAATTTTTTTGTATTTTATCATGACAAAATATCCACTTGAAGGCCATCTGCCATATCGTAACCTTTCTTCTGCTGCCTTTGTCCATGCATGCCCAGCAATACTATGTGCGGGGTGAAGTAAAGGACGAAGCAGGTAACGTTTTGCAAAATGTTGTTATAAAGCAACATAAAACCGGCTATATCTTCAGAACAGGGTCTTCGGGTACATTTGGTATCGTTGCTTATCAGCAGGTTGACACCTTCAGTTTTTCTTTTGAAGGTTTCCGTACAGAAAAAATAGTTGCAGATGCAGAAAAATATTTAAATGTAAAACTTAAACCATTACCGGCTTCTGCCTCCAATACCCGTAGAGATAAATTATCATCACTCACCAAGGACCTGGCAAAGGAAGAGCAAAAAAAGTGGTTTACTGGTGATGAAACCTATGCCAGCATACTGGAAAATCATTTTGTAAGTGCAAAGAAATTCCCCAGTACCGGTATGTCACTTAATGTGGACAGGGCATCATACAGTAACATCCGCCGTTTTATTACTCTCAAGTCATTTGTGCCGCCGGATGCTGTAAGAATAGAGGAGATGCTGAATTATTTTAACCTGGACTATCATGAACCCGAGGGTAATGAGCTTTTTAATATACGAACTACATTAAGCACTTGCCCCTGGAATACGGATAATCAACTGTTGTATATTAATCTTTCTTCAAAAAAACTGAACTTAGATACATTGCCAGCCAGTCATCTTGTTTTCCTGATTGATGTATCCGGTTCTATGGATATGCCCAACCGGCTACCGCTTTTACAATCAGCTTTCAGGCTGCTGGTAAACAATTTACGGGATAAAGATTCTGTTGCTATTGTTGTTTACGGAGGTGTAACCGGGGTGATGCTGAACACCACCAGCGGGGGTGAAAAAGAGAAAATTCTTAAAGTGATTGACGAGTTAACTCCCGGGGGCAATACTCCAGGCGAGTCTGGAATAAAACTGGCTTATAGTGTAGCAAGAAATCATTTTATTAAAGAGGGCAATAACAGGGTTATTCTTGCCACAGATGGTGATTTTAATGTAGGATTGAAAACAGAAGCTGAATTGGATGAAATGATTTCCCTGCAGCGGGAGTCAGGCATCTATCTTACCTGTTTGGGAGTAGGCATGGGAAATTATAAAGACTCGAAAATACAGACGCTGGCAAAAAAGGGCAACGGGAATTTTGCTTATCTCGATAATTTTAAAGAAGCGGAAAAAGTATTATTGAAAGAATTTACACAAACCCTGTATGCAGTTGCCGATAATGTTTACATGAATGTTGACTTCAATGCAGAATATGTAAAAGATTACCGGCTTATCGGATTTGATAATAAAGTTGGGGCTTTAAGAGATTCTTTATCGGCTATCGAAGGGGGAGAAATAGGATCGGGCCATTCGATGCTGGCTTTATTTGAAATAGTACCCACCGAGATAAACACAGGGGCTATTAAAGACGATTTCACTATTGGGAAATTTGCAGATATAAAATTACAATACCAGCACCCCAATAAGGAAACCCCATGCAGCTTTAATTACAGCAGTAAGTTTACATTTACACCCTTTACTGAATTGGATAAAAACCATCATTTTTCTGCCGCCATTGTCATGTTTGGTTCCCTCCTCCGTACATCTCCCTTTATAAAAAATGTTGGGTGGAATGAAATTATCTCGCTGGCACAAACTTCACTTGGCGGCGACGATTTGTTACAAAAAGAATTTATCAGCCTGGTTCAGCAGGCGAAAACGCTGTATTCAAAAGTGAAAAAGAAAAAGGGCGGAGGCACTCAACAATGGTAATTATTACGAAAACATTTCTTTTATCTTATCAAATAAATTCTTATCGTTTTTATCAGGATGTGGCTTGAAATTAGGCGAATGGCTTAGTTTTTCCAGTGTCGCTTTTTCTTCGGAGCTGAGATGCTGCGGTGTCCAGATATTTACCTGCACTAATTGGTCTCCCTTTTCATACGAATTTACAGCAGGAAAACCTTTTCCTTTTAATCGGAAAATTTTACCGCTCTGTGTGCCTACAGGAATTTTAATTTTTGCCCTCCCATCAATCGTCGGCACTTCTACCTGAATGCCGAATACTGCATCTGTAAAAGAAAGATGCAATTCAAATGCAACATTTAAACCTTCCCGGTGCAATTCTTTATGTGGTTCTTCTTCAATTAAGATAATAAGGTCGCCGGCTGCACCCCCTCTTTCTCCGGCATTACCTCTGCCGCTTATGTTTAGCTGCATACCTTCCTGTACTCCCGCCGGTATGTCAATACTCACTGTTTCTTCGCCATATATTCTTCCTTCGCCTTTGCAAGTGGCGCATTTAGCGGTTACTGTTGTTCCCTCACCATTACAGGCGGGGCAGGTAGTAACGGTTTGCATTTGACCGAGAAAAGTATTTTGCACCCGGCGAACCTGTCCGCTACCACTACAGGTACTACAGGTTTGTACACTCCCTTTATCTTTAGCACCACTGCCACCACAGGTAGTGCAGTTGACATGTTTTTTTACTTTGATATTTTTAGTAACACCTTTTGCAATCTCTTCATACGTCAATTTCAGTTTCACTCTCAGGTTGCTTCCCCTTACTCCGCGGCTGCGTTGCTGTCCACCCCTGCTTCGCTGCCCGCCGCCGAAAAAATTTCCAAAAACATCATCGCCAAAAACATCACCGAACTGGCTGAAGATATCTTCCATATTCATCCCGCCACCACCACTATGTCCGCCACGTCCCTGGCCACTTACTCCGGCATGCCCATACCGGTCATATTGTGCTTTTTTATCAGCATCACTTAATATTTCATAAGCTTCGGCGGCTTCTTTAAATTTTTCTTCAGATGCTTTGTCACCAGGATTACGATCGGGGTGGTGTTGCATAGCCACTTTTCGGTAGGCTTTTTTTATTTCATCGGTTGATGCACTTTTTGTAACACCGAGTATTTCGTAATAATCTCTTTTTGACATAAAACCCAAATCCGCCAACCGGCGGAGCTATTAGCCTTAATGTTTATTAAACATTAAGGTGTGTTAAATAATAATTTTCGATAATTGTTATTCTTTAAATAAAAAAGAACTACACCACCTAAGTTCTTCTTAGGTGACAGGGGCTTTATTTCCCTACCACCACTTTTGCATGACGGATGATTTTATCATTCAGGTAGTATCCTTTCATTATTTCATTCACTATTTTACCTTTCAGTTCTTCAGTTGCAGCAGGAATTTCTGTAACAGCTTCATGAAGATCCGGATTAAACTCCTGGTGCAGTGTTTCCATCGCTTTCACCCCTCTTGCCTGTAGTGTAGTGCGAAGCTTATTAAAAACAAGCATAACCCCTTCCTTTATTATGGTCGTATCATCACTTGTATCTAACTGCTTTTGAGCCCTGTCGCAATCATCCAGCACATCCAGCATGCTGGCTATAACATCACGACCGGCCGTTTGCATCAGGTCAATTCTTTCCTTTGCATTGCGGCGTTTGAAATTATCAAACTCTGCTACTTTTCGCAGATACTTATCTTTTGCTTCTTCCAGCGCTGACCGCAGTTTTTCCAATTCAGATTCATCACTCACCGGTTCATTGAGGTGGGTGGTGCCACTCAGATTTTCATCTGTGTTAATATCAGGATATCCGTAATCTTCGTCTTGCTCTTTCATATTTTTTTTTGCCATTTTTTCAAATTGAGTGCAAAGGTAAGCTTGTCAAGAATATTGCCAATACTGGATTTGGGACAAAATGACGGCCTAAGGATTCAAGACACAAGGCACAAGACTCAAGTCGAAGGCAATTGTCACTTTTCGGCTTAAAACTTGTTTTCTTGTGCCCTGTCTCTTGTACCTTTCTTACATTACCTTGCACCCCTTTATGAACAAAATTTATCTTAATCGAAAAATATCTCCCCGTGTGGTGAATGGCCATCCCTGGATATTTAATAACGAAGTGGAGAAACTGGAAGGTGAAATGCAGGGGGGAGAGATAGCAGAGGTATTTACTCATGATAAAAAATTTATTGGCAAAGGGTACGTTAATCCGAAATCACAGATACTGGTACGTTTGCTGACAAGAAACAAAACGGAGGAGATTAATGAGCAGTTTTTTTATCAGCAGATAAGCAAATGTTGGGAATACAGAAAAAAATTAGGCTATACAGAAAATTGCCGTCTTGTATTTGGCGAAGCAGACGCATTGCCTCAGTTAATTATAGATAAGTTCAATGATTATTTTGTTATCCAGACACTGGCACTCGGTATTGATGTGTGGAAACCGGCTATTATAAAAGCAATCAATGAAATTTTTCTGCCGAAAGGCATCTATGAACGGAATGATGTTCCGGTGAGGGAACTGGAAGGCCTCCTGCAGAAGAAAGGATTTTTGTCTGATCCCTTTGATACAAAAATTATTATTAAAGAGAATGGCCTGCAGTTTTATGTGGATATAGAAAATGGGCAGAAGACAGGATATTTTTTAGACCAGCAGGATAACCGGCGGGCTATTCAGCATATTGTAAAAGATGCTGATGTGCTGGGAGTTTTTACTTATACCGGCACTTTTGAAATTCATGCTGCCCATTATGGGGCCAAATCAGTAATTGGGGTTGATATATCAGCCAGTGCTGTACAACAAGCAACAGCCAATGCTGAATTAAATGGGGTGCAGGATATTTGCCAATTTGAAACCGCCAATGCGTTTGATGTGCTAAAGCAATGGGGCAAAGACGGCAGGCAATATGATGTGGTAATGCTGGACCCTCCGGCCTTTACCAAAAGCAGGGAAACAATTCAAAAAGCTATTGCCGGGTATAAGGAAATAAATCTTCGTGGAATGAAGCTAATAAAGCCAGGAGGTTTTTTGGTTACTTCTTCCTGCACTAACCTGATAAATCCAGAATTATTTTTCCAGATAATTGATATGGCCGCAAAAGATGCAAGACGAAAAATAAGACAGGTAACTTATCAAACTCAGTCCGGGGATCATCCTGTAATCAGGGGAATGGATAACACACAATATCTTAAATTCCTGGTGGTTCAGGTACTCTGAGCAATAATAAAAAATGGAGAAAGCGTCATTGCGAGTGGAACGAAGCAATTAACGGGAAACCTGGAATTTGCCGGACTCGATTATTTTTCCTGTTATATCTATAAGGTGATAAATATAAATACCGCGGTTAAATTCATTTAAATTAACAGTAAATTTTTCGGGTACATTTTGAGTTTCAAGCATTTTCTTACCCAGTAACCCATTATAGATATGAACAGATAAACCTGCTTTATAACCTTTTTGTAAATCGAAATTGATATAGGCTGTTGCCGGGTTGGGATATAACTTAATAATCCTGTCCGTAGCATCCGGAGGAGTTACTGTTCTTGAAGATTGTCCTTGGGATTGTATGGCAATCAACAGAATAAAGGATAATATGGGTAGAATTCGTCTCAACGAAACAAATTTACTTTTATTATTCGAAAAGTAGGCCGAAATTTTTATATCTGCAACGTAAAAGTACGATAAAACAAAAAGAATTATAAATCATTGAGTTAGAGAGAGTGTATTAAAGGATTTTAACGAAAACTTAGTTCAGCCCGGTCAGCATATCCTGGATTGCAGTAAAATTGGGAAGTTCGCCGGCATTTTCCAGAACCTCCGCATAGCGAACAATTCCCTCTTTATCTATTACAAAAGCTGAACGTTTTGATACTCCTTTCATGTTATACCCAAAGGTTTCATATATGGAATTATAAGAGATGGAAGCTTCCTTATTAAAATCACTGAGCAATGTAAAGTTCAGGTGCTGATCCTCTTTAAACTTTGCAAGTGTTTGAAGTGTATCTACCGATATACCGAAAACTTTTGCATTAACATTATTGTACCAGTCAATATTATCCCGGACTGAACATAGCTCTGTAGTGCAGACGCTGGTAAAAGCTAAAGGGAAAAATAACAAGACTACATTATTCCCCTTTTGTTCTGCTAAACTTACCTGCTTTTTTTCACTGTCAAATAAAGTAAAGTCAGGAGCAGACTTGCCAATCTCAATTTTCATCGGTTTTTTTTGGTTATTAAGAATTACTACAACGCTTTATCTGCCAAAAGGTTAAAACTTTTTAAACATTTTTATCGCAGTTATTATATTGGTACTACCATCGAAGATTTGTTCTTAAGTATTTTTTCAGGCAAAGAATTGAGAATTTCTTCTTTTAAAATCTCAATCAGGTTTTTTTTAACATGGTCCCGGTGCGTTATAATGCTCACCTCTCTCATAGGTATTGGTTGCCTGAATTTTCTCAGGAGGCTTTTTTGTTTGGCCGTCATTTCAAAGGTAGCCAGTTCTGGTAAAATGGTTATTCCATCATTTAATTCTACCAATCGCCGCAAGGTTTCAAGGCTTCCGGCTTCGTATTCAAAATGGCTGCCTTCAGCACTGGCTCGCCGTAACTGGCAGAGGTTTGCAATCTGCGTTCTGAAACAATGCCCTTCTTCCAGCAACCACAATTTGTTGGGATCTATATCCTGCGGCAGAATATATGTTTTTTTGTAAACGGTATTTTTGGAAGATACATAAGCCAGCATTTCTTCATAAAACAAAACCTGTTCTTTTATTCCGGCTTCATTAAGCGGGGTTACAAGTATACCGGTATCAATTTTTCCTTCCTTCAGTCTTTTAATGATGACGCCTGTTGTCATTTCACTTATTATCAATTTTACATTGGGATATTTTTTAGTAAACGAAGGAATAAATAAAGGGAGAAGATATGGTGCCAGTGTCGGTATAACAGAAACTTTCAGCTCACCCGCCAGTATGCCTTTATGTAAATGCAAAAAATCAAGTAGATTATTTCTTTCTGAAAGAATTTTCCGGGCATGAGAAATCAGTTCTTCACCCGCAGGGGTTGCAATAACGGGTTGTTTACTTCTGTCAAAGATTTTTATTCCCAGTTCCTGTTCCAGTTTCATCAGCTGCATACTAAGGGTGGGTTGAGTTATGCAGCAGGCTGCTGCTGCTTTTGCAAAATGACGGAGTGTGTCCACCGCAACCAGGTATTCAAGTTGTACAAAAGTCATGATAGTATTTGTCTATGAGATTATAAATTTAATCAATTAGGTTGGTATTATTATTTGACAGAAATTTGAAAATCTGAAACAAAGAGGTAAAACTTAAAGAGTATGAGTGAAAATAAAAAACTGACTTCCGCATCGGGTATTCCCTATTATAACAATGAAGACACAATGAGTGTGGGCGCCAGAGGGCCGTTGTTATTACAGGATTTTATCCTGCATGAAAAAATGGCCCATTTCAACAGGGAACGTATTCCGGAGAGGGTGGTGCATGCAAAAGGAAGCGGAGCTTATGGTACGTTTACGGTAACCAATGATCTTACAAAGTACACAAGAGCTAAAATTTTTAATAAAGTAGGAAAGCAAACAAAAATGTTTCTCCGGTTCTCTACTGTGGGTGGTGAAAAAGGCAGTGCTGATACAGAAAGAGATCCAAGAGGATTTGCGATGAAATTCTACACGGAAGATGGCAATTGGGATTTAGTAGGTAATAACACACCCATTTTCTTTATTAAAGACCCAAAGAAATTCGGCGATTTTATTCACACCCAAAAAAGGGATCCTTATACCAACTGTAAAAGCCCAACTATGATGTGGGATTTCTGGAGCCTGAATCCTGAAAGTCTTCACCAGGTGATGTTTCTGATGAGTGACAGGGGTACTCCCTATAGTTACCGCAATATGCATGGGTTTGGTAGTCACACATTCAGTTTAATTAACGCAGACAATGAAAAAGTATGGGTGAAATTCCATTTCAAGACAAAGCAGGGAATAAAAAACTTTACTAATGATGAAGCGGTAAAGATGAAAGGTGAAGATCCAGACCATGCACAAAGGGATCTGGTAGCAGCAATTGATGCAGGTGATTTCCCTAAGTGGGATGTGAAAGTGCAGATAATGACGCAGGAACAGGCAAAAACTTATAAATGGAATCCCTTCGATTTGACAAAAACATGGAGCCAGAAAGATTTTTCATTAATTGAATTGGGTGAATTGGAACTGAATGAAAACCCACAGAATTTTTTTGCTGAAGTAGAACAAGCAGCGTTTGCTCCTGCACATGTGGTGGATGGTATCAGCTATTCCCCCGATAAAATGTTGCAGGGTCGCATCCTTTCATATCCTGATGCACATCGTCATCGTCTTGGTGCAAACTTTGAACAGATACCGGTTAACAGGTGTCCGTTTGCCATAAATAATTATCAGCGGGACGGACTGATGCGGGTAGATGGTAATTCCGGGAAAGCACCTAACTACTTTCCCAACAGTTTTGATGATATTAAACAGGATGAAAATTATAAACAACCGGCCATGACATTGGACACATTGGTAGCGGATTGGTATGATAGAAATGCAGAAGGTGAAAACGATCATTTCACACAGCCTGGTATTTTTTGGAGAGAAGTATTGACTGAACAGGACAAAAAGAACCTGGTAAGTAATATTGCAGGTGCAATGAGTGGGATTGCAGGAGCAAAAAAAGCTGAAATAATTAACCGTCAATTATGTCATTTCTTCCGTGCAGATATTGGATTGGGAATGGCTGTTGCAAAAGCTTTGGGTGTAGATGTCGAAAATGCCATACCAAAAGAACATATAAAAGAAGTGGTATTGACATAAATAAAAAAAAGAAAGCCTGAGCAAAGTTATCCTGAAACAAAATCTCTTTCAGTACAACTTTTTTTTTAAAACCTGGGGCAAAGAAGATAACCTTCTTTTCTCTTGACAAAACCTGTATAAGAAACTGATAATTCAACACCACCCCGTCCATAGCTGGAAGGTTTTAGTTTGGAAATATTTGCATCGTAACTTAACGAAACAGAAAAAGGGTTATAATCAATTTTTACAACAGGAATTAATGCGTCATTCCATCTTACATAGGCACCGGCATGTATTGTATAGTCAGGATTTTCGGGATCATTACCCAATTTTAAACCATACATGGCACCAGCTATTGTTTCATTAAATCCTCCCTGCCTGGAGTGATCGCCTTGCAGGGTTATATAGGCAATTTCTGTTACACCAAGACGCAAGCCGCCTGAAAAAACCCATTTAGGATGCAATTCATTCCCGGTATTTTGAAAAAATGAATTTTCAGGCCTGGTAAAATGATGGTAAGCAGCACCAATAAAAAAATTATTATCAGGATTATAGCGAAGATTGGAGTTGTAACTCATACCAACACTACCATCCAAATAACTGAATTGCGTCTTTGAAAAATTTTCTCCCAAACCTCCGTTATCATATTGTGTGTTGGTGGTAACTTTTGAAGGGTCGAAGCGACGCTGAACCCAGCCACCCATAAATCCCAGGGACAGATAACGGTTTTGGTCTGTACTGAGTGATTTGTGATAGTTTAAAACTGGCAAAATATGGGTGGATGTCCAGCCAATTGTGCCGGCTCTATCATATAAAATCTGTAAACCGGTGGAAACAAAATCATCTCCTTTACCAACCGGCATTTTGTATTCAGCATTGAATGATCCTGTTTTATAAGCATTGGTTACACTATTCCACTGATCCCTGTACACGGCCTGTACCCGTACATCACCAGTGTAGATGCCTGCTAAAGAAGGATTTCTTGAAAGAGGGGCTTCAAAAAATTGAGAAAAATGAATATCCTGTCCCCGGGAGTGGAGACTTAAGACACCAAGTCCGAAAAACAAGAAAATAAATTTTATCATTCGCTTCATATTCATACTTTATAATATCAATGCGATGTTTCCATTCAATCGGATCAAATCCCCGTTTTCACAAAATACTTCTGCTTGGTATACATATACATCAGCTTGTGGTTTTCTGCCTTTAAAAGTTCCATTCCATGCGGCGGCCGCATCATTAACAGGAAAATCTTTTTTCTCAAAGACAACTTCTCCCCACCTGTTAAATATGCGGAGCAATTTAACCCGGTCTAATCCTTTGCCTCTCGGATAGAAAACATCATTATTCCCATCACCATTGGGAGTGAATGTATTGGGTATAAAAATGTTGGCATTTTTGCAAATGACAATTACTTCTATATCACCTATGTTGCTGCAGCCATTATTATCTGTAAAATAAACTTGGTAGTAAGTATTGAATTTCGGTCCCGCATCAGGAGTCGGGCAGTTGCTGCAACTTAGCCCTGTAGATGGTGCCCACAACCAACTTACGGTATTAGGTGAATAGGTTGCGGGAATAGTAACCGGGAATCCCGACTGTATCGTCATCTGACCCGGAATGTTTATTACCGGGAGAGGGTTCACAAGAATACTTTGCAAAGTGGTATCCTTACATCCGCTGCTGTTGGTGGCAATAGTTGTAATGATATAAGTTCCGGCCACCGTGTAAGTTTGCGATGGTGGATTCTGTTGTGTTGAAATATTCCCATTCGGAAAATTCCATGACCAGGTAACAACAGAAGTATCCGGCTGCAGAAAAATACCTGAATGTAATAAGGACGAGTTAATACAAATTATTGAATCTCCACTAATATCAATAAGCGGCCTTTGCACTACTTTAATGAGATTTGGTCTTGACAATGTATCAATACAACCACCTTGTGTTTGTACTACAAGATCAACGGTGTAGTTACCCGGTGCATTATATTGATGTACCGGATTTTGTTGGGTGGAAGTTCCTCCGTCACCAAAGAACCAGTTATAACTTATAACCGCATCATTAAAGGTGGTAGAGTCAGTAAAGTTTACAGTACCGAAATCACAGAACAAGTTATTATCGGCACCAAATTTTGCCGCCGCTCCAATTACATTAACCGTATCAACACTTTCTAAAGGGATAATACAACCCGAAGGATCCTGCATAATAACTTTTGGCACAAAAGAACCATAAGAATCATAGATATGATTTACGTTAGGTGTAGTAGTAGTTTGGGTATAGCCATCACCAAAATCCCAGAAATAAGTTTCCATAGTACCTGGTGTAAAAGTGCTGAGATTTACATCCAGCGGTTTGCACCCAAAAAGTGGCAGATAATCAAGCCTTGATCCGGCAGTATCACTTATAAGAATTGTCCTGAAGGTGGAATCGGAACAGCCACCGGGACTTGTTATCCGCAGTTTAACCTGATAGCTGCCGGGTGTAGAGTAAAAATGAATCGGGTTATTTAATGTTGATGTACCTTCTCCTATACCAAAATCCCATAGTACTGAAGAATAATAAGTGGAGGTATTGGTAAACTGCACTTCAAATGGTGTGCAGGAACTTAAAGAATCACTCATGGTGAAAGCCGGCACAGGCAAATCAATACGGATATAAGCATTTTTGGTAATAGAGTCGGGGCAACCAAACGCATCCTGTATCCGGAGTTTAACAGGATATATTCCGGTAGTTGCATACACATGGGTGGGAGAAGTAACCGTTGATGTGCCACCATCTCCAAAATCCCATTGACTGGTAAAGCCTGCGGGGGTGGAAGTATTGGTAAATGTTACGGTAGCACCCGGGCATGATAAGGTGTCTGCAGAAACAAAATTTGGAATGGGGTCTGTGGCAGTAATAATATTAGAAATGGTTATGCTGTCTTTACAACCCGCAGCATCAGTAATTATAAGTTTCACCGAAAAGGTTCCCGTAGTGTTGTAGGTATGCTGAAAAGGCGGTGCTGTGAAATTCTGAATAACCCCATCACCGAAATGCCATTGCCAGTTGGTAATATTGTTGATTCCATCAGGAACAGAAAGATCATTGAAGGTGGTAGTTAATAATCCGGCACAGCCGGCTGTATTAGTGGCTGAAAAACTTGCTGTGGGGCCGTTGATGCGGATATAATTTGTTTTTGTTACCATATCGGTACAACCATTAATATCTGTAGTAATAAGCGTAACCGTATAAGTGCCGGCAACGGAATAAGTATGTGTTACGGAAGGAACTGAAACATTGGCTGTTCCTCCATCACCAAAATCCCAGGAATAATTGGTGATATTTATAAGAGTGAGATTGGTGGCAAGGAAATCAATATCAGCAATCTTACAGGCCGCTACCTGGTTGGCAGTAAAATCCGGATTTTCATCAACCGTCTTTATAGTTTGTATCAGTGTATC
>JANPMI010000136.1:0-7391 GCA_031422725.1 Chitinophagaceae bacterium
TGTCAAAGCCGCTTTTCATTAATGGTCTTGGCCCCACAAATGACATATCGCCTGTAAGTATATTTATCATTTGCGGAAGCTCATTCAGTTTTGTTTTTCTCAGGAACCTGCCCACGAAAGTCACTCTCGGATCTTTTCGCATAGTCAGGTCTTTGGAGCCCATGTTGGGGCTGTTTTTCAGCATGGTGGCGAATTTCCAGATACCAAAAATTTTATTCTTATACCCCACTCTGTCCTGCTGATAAAAAACTTCATGTTCCCCGGTAAATAACAAGAGAATAATTACTGGAATAAAAAAGGGGAGCAGAACAATTAATGCTATCAATGAAAACAGGATGTCAAAAAATCTTTTTATATGCTTGTACATATTTGATACGGGAATGTCAGCAATGCATTATTGAAAAGTGATTTTCTCCGGTACGGTTTTCCCTGCATCAAAATATTGATTATACCAGTCCACTGTTTTTTTAAGGCCATCCTTCCAGCTGACTTTTGCTGTAAACCCCAGTTGCTTTTTTGATTTTGTTACATCAGGACTGCGTCGTGATACTGACCCGGGGTAAGTAGGAGCATTGATATAGGCACCTTTAAACTGCATCAGCTCGCCGGTTTCCCGGGTTAATGCCTCAATCGTAATTTCAATGCCTGTACCAAGATGATAAATCTCCCCGTTAGTACCGGGTGTTTCCATCGCCAGCACAGTACCTTCTACCGCATCAGTGATATAACAAAAATCTCTTGTCTGGTCATGACCATATATTTTATAAGGATCTTCCCCGTTTCTGAAACGGATAACCAGGTGAGGAATCACATGATTAAAACCCATTCTCGGTCCGAACACATTATGATACCGGATGATTGTTGTTTCAAATCCCAGCATTTTTCCATAGTTAAGAAAGCCTGATTCACCCAGAATTTTTGTCACTGCATAGGTAAATCTTGGGTGAGCAATATTTTGTATCGTTAACGGTACTTCTTCCGGAGTAGGGATTTTATAATCAAAAGCATCAATGGTACCTGCATAATTTTCACTGGTTGAGGCAAAAACTACTTTACCAATTTTTGAACGGCGAATCCATTCCAGGGTATAAAGTGTAAGTGATGTGTTGATGCGAATAACTTCATGCGGTTTGGAATTAGCATTATCCACTCCCACCAACGCTGCCATCATATAAACATAATCGTATTGATCATCTAATTTGTTGTAAGCTTCGGGATAAGAGAAATCATCTTCAATCACTTTAATAGAATGTTTACTCACTAATTCATCAAACTCTTCATCCCGGTTTTTTTTCATAAAGTTATCCGCAATCGTAAGTTTATAGTCCCGGTTCTCAGCCAGGTATTTCGTTACATTAAAACCGATAAAACCAGCTCCGCCCAATATCAAAACTTTTTTACTCATAAATTTTATTCATATTATTTGTTTTGCCCTTCCAGGGCAAATAAACATTTATTGTATTTGAATTGAACTACCTCTATATTGCCCCTCTGGGGCATAAACATTTATTCGTTACTTCTCTTTTCGCCCCGGAGGGGCGGAATATCGGTAACACCCCAACACTCTTTTTGACTTGCCCCGAAGGGGCAATACCTATCAGTCAAGTAATGGATGAAAAAGGTATTCTTTTTTATACGCTATGCCAAACTCATTAAGTAACGATTCATACTCTTCCAAAAAACTCTCTTCCCTATGATGTTCTTCCTGGTTATGAATATAATTGCAAACAACAGGTATCTCTTTCTTAGCATACGAAAAAGCTCCATATCCCTCCTGCCATCGAAACAAAGAAGAAGTCAGCCTTTCATTATTTATCCATTCCGATGACTCCCCTTTCACCAACCTCATCAAATCGGACAAAGATTGAGCAGGCCGCATACCAAAAAATAAGTGAACATGATCCGGCATACCATTTATTGCCAGCAGCTTGTGGTTGTGATTTTGAATAATTCCCGTTATATACTTATACAACCGGTCTTTCCAATCAGTTGCTATCACTGATTTCCTGTACTTAACAGCAAATACACAATGAATATGAATCTGTGTGTATGTATCCGGCATAATGGTAATTAAAGTTTTTTACAGATCGCCCCGGCCAATTACTTTAACAGTATGCTTCGAGGAAAGTAATTTTATCTCCTCATTGGTAAGCACCCCGATAGTGTCATAAATAAAAGTGGGTGCCTGTGTCATTAGCTTGTTAATCAGTTCAGGGTTGCTGCGGTAATCCTTATGCCCTGTGGTAATAGTAATCAGATCATATTGCTGCTGCATCAACTCATCAAGATTTTGATTGATCCAGACATCTTTCTCTTCCCAGTACAATACATGGGGATCATGAAGGGATGTTATAGCTCCTTCTATTTCTAAATGATCGTAGAAACCTTCTACCGGTGTATATCTTGTATCGCCAACATCGTTCAGGTAACTTACGCCCAGCAGCAAAACTTTTTTTCCTTCCAGTGAGCCATTGTATTGCGATTGCAGAAACTCAAATGCATACAACGGCATCTTATCATTTATATGCACACCTTTTTCACTTTGATGAAGCCTTTCGGTGCTGCCAAATAAATTCATTTTTGCCCAACTGGCTAATAAGGGGTCTTTGGTCAAACAATATCCGCCCACTCCCAATCCCGGCAGCATAATATTTTTATGTGTAGGCCGCAAACGTATTGCATTCACTACTTCATAAATATCTACGCCGGCCTCTTCAGCAAAACGGCTCCACTCTACCATAAAAGCAATATTCATGGCCCGGAAAGAATTCTCCAGCACTTTTGCCATTTCTGTAGCATTGGTATTACCCAGTTTTGTTAAAGGGTATTCATCAATCCGTATCACTGTTTTTAAGAATCTTTCAACGGCATTGGCACTCATTTCATTTGTACCGGCAAATACCCGGTAAAAATTCTGGATAGAATCAATGTACTTAGGCCCGGGCATCACTCTTTCATAGGAATGACCAACTTTTAATTCATCAACAGGTAATCCTCTTTTTGTCAAACAATCTTCCAATAATGGCTTTACAATTTTTTCTGAAGTACCCGGAGGAACCGTTGTTTCAACCAATACAAGTACATCGGGTCTGCAATTATTACCGATGCTTTCAATAGCTTTTTTAAAAGGGGCAAGATCAACACTGTAATTCTCCGGATCATTTCCGGCAGAAGATTGTTTTTTTACATCCAGGTTAATATCTACAACTACTACATCAGCTTTGGCATAAGCATAGGGGTCGCAGGTAGCATAATAATTTTTCTTTGTCCGGGCATTTTCATAATACTGCGAAATTTTAGGATCGCTGGCCAGCACCGGAAATACTCCTTCATTGATAGAACATATTTTCCAGAAGGAAGCAGGAGAAGGAAGATCAATACCGATAACCGCATATTCTTCTGTCAATGCATTAGCCACCACTAAACCCATTACTGATCCTACAAAACCAAGCCCCTGCACTACCACTACTTTCTTACCAGGATGTAATGAAAGAAACTGATCAATACCGGTTTTATCATCCGTTGTCAGAGGAAGCGGATATTCCTTGTTGGTAATGGGGCTTCGGGAAATTTGCTGTGTAATTGTTTCCATACTCAAAGATGACTATTAAAAGGGATAGGAGGATTTTTGCTGAAGTATATAATGTAAAGATAATAGTTTTAGCTGCTGGTTAAAGCCGGGCATTTTTTAAAGATCCCTTCCTGTTCAGCAACTCAAGGTATTTGTCTTTCAGGCAGGCATGAATATACTCCTGCTCGAAATTATTTTCTATTTTTTTGTGCAAGTTGGTGGCATAGCGATCCATTTCTTCCGGATGCTGCAGTGCATTTTTTAATTTTTCCAGCAGATCGTTTCCATTTTGTGATTGAAACAAAAGCCCGGTTTCCTGGTGTGTAACCACATCAATATTTCCGTCAATAGCAGAGCAAATAACAGGGCACTGCATAGCACCTGCCTGTAGTAATGTACTCGGAAATCCCTCCCGGTAAGAAGCATGAATCATTAACCGGGAAAGATGCATAAAATATTCTGCATAGTCACTCCAGTTTATATGAATGACAGCCGGATGTGTGGTGAGTATTTCCCTGGCTTCATTGGAAATCGGATCCAGGTCATCCTCAAAAGATCCCAGTACTATTAACCGCAATGCCGTATTATCAGCATGAACAATCTTAAATGCATGGAGAACTTCATCAATCCCTTTATCTTTTACAATACGGCCCATATTGAGTAAGTAAATAAGCCGCTCATCATAATTCAACTGCTGCTTTACTTCATTCAACTTATCTTTTTTCAATGCTGATACTGAATAACGCCGGAGGTCCACACCATTACTGGAGCCATGACCAATTACCTGCAACTTTTTTTCTTTGACCAGTTTTTCTTGCCGGATATAATTTAGCAGGGAAAAACTATTGGGCCAAACATGATGAGCTGCCTTACCTGTCAGTTTCTCCATCAACACAAGGATTCGCCGTGATATTCCTGTTGCCGTTACAAAACGTAAACCCGCAATTGTATGTATTCTTATTTTTACCCCTGCAAATGACGCTGCCAGCATAGCCAGCAAACCTGCTTTGGGTGTATGAGAATGAACAATATCTGGTTTTTCTCTTTTAAAAAGCTGGTACAAACGCCACAAAGATTGCAAATCCCTGAAAGGAGCAATCTTTCTGGCCATTGGTATGATTCTGTAGTCACAACCTTCATTCCTGATCAGATCGGGCCATTCTTTCCCATCACTGCTAACCATAATAACATCAAAACCATTTTCCTTCATATACTTCATCTGGTTAGAAAGAAGCGACTTCAATGATAACGGAACGGTAGTAATACGGATGAGTTTAGGCATATTGCAGGTAACATTTCTTGTGCCATACTTCCAGAGCAAACAGCGTCCACAACATCTTTGCTCTTTTTTCATCACCGGTGTTTATTTTTCTATTCCAGCAATTTTCAACAAAGGAAGGGGTGACAAACTGGTGGCAAAAAGCGTTTGAGGGTAAGATGTAAGATGCAATCACCTCTTTTAATTCATTGTCTATCCATTTTTTGAGGGGGATTTCAAATCCCCGTTTAGGCTGATTGATTAATGCTGCCGGCAAATATTTTTCCGATAGTTTTCGCAGCAGGTATTTGGTCTGGCTCCCTTTAATCTTATAATTATCAGGTAAGGAAGGAATATATTCTAATAATTCTTTGCATAACAAAGGGCTTCTTCCTTCCAGCGAATGCGCCATGGTAGCTATATCCATTTTTACCAGCAGATCACCCGCCAGCAGGTTATCAAAGTCGAGGTTCATTATCTTTTGCAAGCCGGTTAAGGAAGACTGGTTAATCTTATTAAAATCGTCATTCACAGATTCTAATATTTTATCACTGCCTGTTAAATATTTTTCATACCCGTCAAAACTATCAATGGTGGCGGAGAGATAAGTGGGCAAACTGTTTTTCCTGGCAAAATCTGTTAACCTGTACAGGTAGTTATATTTAGTTTTTTTATTATGAGGAACCGGTAGCAGGGTATGAAGAAGTGCTGCTGATTTTTTTACAAGGAAAGAGGGGTTAAAAAAATCGTACCTGGCAAAAGGAACATACCGCCGGTAACCGCCAAACAGTTCATCGCCACCGTCGCCATTTAAGATGACAGTAAGATGTTTCTTTGCTTCCCTGCTTACATAATAACTGGGAATGGCAGAACTATCCATAAATGGCTCGCCATAATTGGCTAATATTTTTTCAACATGATCACGGAGATTACTATAAGAAATCCTGATTTCATGATGATCTGTCTTATATTTCTCCGCCACCAGTTTCGCCAATGGAGCTTCGTCATACGACCCATCAAAAGAAACAGTAAAAGTTTTCAAAGAGGTATTATATTCTTTAGCAATGGCACTTACAATTCCGCTGTCTATACCTCCGCTTAAGAAAGAACCCACTTCAAGATCGGAAGACTCCACTCTTCTGCGGACAGCCTGGTGCAGATAATCATCTGTCTTTTGCAGTGCCTTTTCAAAAGTATCAGTAGATTTTACCTGGTAATAAGTATGTATATCCCACCATTTGGTAATAGTGATTTGAGTTGATTGAATGTCAGTATAAGCATGTGATCCAGCCGGCAATTCATAAATATTTTTGTATGGTGTAGATGCTTTATAAAAATATCCCATCCTTATATATTGCTGTAAATCCTCTTCATTGGCTTTTGCTTTTACCTGGCGTTGCAAAGAATTAAGCTCACTGGCAAAAACAAAAGATTTTCCATCGCTATAATAATAGAGCGGCTTTTTACCGGCACGGTCCCTGGCAAGAAATAAAGCATTTTTTTTCCGGTCATAAATTGTAAAGGCAAACATGCCATCAAATTCCTGCAGGCAGGCCGGCCCCATTTTATCATAAGCTTGCAAAATGGTTTCTGTATCAGAATTAGTATTACAACTAAGATTCAATTTTTTTCTTACCCCAAGGTGATTATATATTTCGCCGTTGAAAATGATGGTGAGATCATTATAATGCATTGGCTGGTGCCCCCCGGCAACATCTAAAATAGCGAGGCGGTGATGATGCAATTGCACATTCCCTTCTTCAAAAGTAGTTTGCTCATCCGGACCACGGTGATAAAGATCCTTCGTTAAAGAAGGAATATCCAACCGAAAATTAACTGAACCTGCTATACCACACATAAGTATTACCTGGCCGGAACGGCGAAATTTAATATTTTATGAAACCAGCGGGGATATGCCAGTTTTGTTTTCTGATATAATAACATCAGCATAACAAGATAAAAAGGCATACAGGGTATCTTATACCTCGACAAAGCTCCGAAGTTGGCGGAAGATATGCCCACTGCAATCGCAAAAACAAAAGCAAAAACAAAACACATCAGTATTCTCGGCTCAGAAAAAGAAAGTTTAAAAAAATTCTTTACTCCTTTTCTGTACATTAAAAACAGGGTGAGAAATAAAAATATGGATGATTCAAAGGCCGCCAGTAACATAATTGGAGAATTGATTTCCCAGATAAACGGCCGGTAAAAGGTTGCGGAAATACCTTCAAGAACCATTATGACAGGATTGGAGGTATTAATTTTAAAATGAGAATCGCTGCCGGGGGCTTGCTGGGCAACAAGTGCATACATCTCCCGTTGGTGCTCCGCCTGCCCCATAATTTTATCTAACTGGTACTGCTGCCCTGCTTCCATGGACGTAAAATAGTTTAGCATTAATATAGAAACCGCCACACTGCCGGCAAAAGTCATAATTGCAAATATGCTGCGCAGGGTTTTGTTTTCTATCAGCTTATTGAATTCGGCGAATTGCCATACCAGCAGACTTAGTACCAGTACCAGCAAAATGTAAATTTTAATAAAATATAAAAGAAGTCCGCA
>JANPMI010000137.1:0-19113 GCA_031422725.1 Chitinophagaceae bacterium
CACAAGCTATGGTGATGAAATAGCCGCCGAAAACTGAATTTTGCCCTGGCCTCCCCCTTATTTGCAATTATTACTAAATACCCGGTATGAGAGATTGCCTGTTTGCATAAAATCAAGTAACTTTTGATGTCAGATAACCGGGTTGTGTTTTTTGCTAAAAACTTTCCCGGTAAAACGGCTTAACCAACAAATGACCACCACTCTTGCACAGGATTTTTTGTTTCAGCGCATTAAGGAAATGCTGCCGCAGCATGTTTCAATGGTGGATGTTGTGTCGGAAGTGCTGCATGTAAGCAGCGACAGTGCTTATCGCCGTATCCGTGGTGAAACACCGCTGGTACTGGAAGAAGCCAAACAGCTATGTGACCGGTTTCATTTATCACTCGATCAGTTATTGGAAATAAAGAGTGGCTTTATCCTCTTTCAGACAGAAAGGCTACACTATAAGAATTTCACTTTTGAAAAATATCTTAGTACGATACTTTCCCAGTTGCAGGAGCTTAAAGAGTATGCCGGAAACGAAATCATTTATCTTTCCAAAGACCTTCCTTTTTTTCATAATTTTTCCAACGAGCCGCTGTTTGCGTTTCATTATTTTTTCTGGATGAAGTCTATCCTGCGGCATCCCGATTTTGAAAACCTCCACTTTACACCTGATTGCCTTAGTCCTGAAATAAAAAAACTGGGGACTGATCTTCTTCAAACGTATAACAGTATTCCTTCTACAGAAATATGGAACACCGAATGTGTAAACAGTATTATTTTCCAGGTGGAATCTTATAAGGAAGCAGGTTACTTTTCTGATAAAAGCGATGTATTAAAAATTTATGAGGCAACAGAACAAATTATAATTCATTTAAAAAACCAGGCTGGGAACGGCTGCAAATATCTTCCCGGCGAACACCCGGATCCCGGAAAAACTAATTTCAAATTTTTTTGCAACAGGGTAACCCTGGGTGATAATACCATTATGGGAGTTGCCGATCATTTTAAAACTGTTTTTCTGAATTATGATGTGATGAACTATATGGTAACTAGGGATGAAAAATTCTGCAATGACACCCATAACGATTTGCTGGCACTGATACGGCGCAGCACTTTAATCAGTAACTCCGGGGAGAAGCAGCGGAATATTTTCTTCAACATATTATTATCCAAAATACAGGACCGGAAACGTAATTTATCATCATGACAAGCGGCGAACTGCAACAAAAGATTTTTAAGGCAATCAAAAGCAAGTCAGGCGAAAACCTGCTGCTGGCAGAAGAGGTGGCCAAACTGCTTGCTATAAGTATTGACAGTGCCTACCGGAGGATACGGGGAGAGAAAACCATTTTGCTTGATGAACTCTATACGCTTTGCCGGCATTATCATATTTCTTTGGATCAGTTAATGGATGTTGAGGCGGGTGCCATTATTTTTCAGGGTCAATACCTGAATAAAGAAAATTTCCGTTTCCAGGAGTACATGACCAGTATAGTGCATAACATGGCTTATATGAACAGCTGCCGGGAAAAGGAATTTTTTTATATGTGCAAGGATTTACCCATTTTTCATCACTATCACATACGGGAGATAGCCGCTTTTAAGTGGTTCTTCTGGCTAAAAACTTATTTTCAATTCCCGGAATTTGAAAAAAAGAAATTCAGGTTTGCGGATCACCCGGATGAGTTGTATGAAATAGAACAGAAGACATTGCATCTTTATAACCAGATACCAAGTGTAGAAGTATGGAACCTGGAAAGTATGAATATTTTTTTCCGGCAAATTGAATTTTATCAGCAGGCTCAGGCATTTGAATCCAATAAAGATGTTTACCGGCTGTATGAAGCCATTGAAAAACTTTGGAGTCACCTGGAACAGCAGGCTGCACTCGGTTACAAATTCAACTATGGGGATCCGGAAAAGAAGCCTGTTGGGAAATTCCGGATGTATTTTAATGAAGTGCTGATCGGGGATAATAATATGATGGCAATAGTGGACGGAGAAAAGATGTCATATGTGGCGCATACCACCATTAACTTTATGCTGACGAAAGACCCCGCTTTTAATGAAAATATGTACAACCATATTCATAACCAGATGAAGCGTTCCACCCTTATCAGCGAAGTCAGTGAAAAAGAAAGAACCCGTTTTTTTCGCATTATCCGTAACAAAATAACTCATCATAAGGAAAAGGTGAGTTTATAGAATGGCCTGGTTTTTGGCTCAGTTATTTATATATAACAAGTATAAAAGCAATGAAAAAATTATTACCCGTAATCTGCCTGTCAATAGTACTGAGCAGTTGCGATATATTATCCAAGTTGCCAACCGGTGTTGGTGTTTCAGAAGCCGAAGCAGGACAAGGTATTAAAGAGGCACTGGGACAGGGATTAGTAAAAGCTGTGCTGCAGTTGAACCGGACCGATGGTTTTTTTAAAGACGCCTTTTATAAAATACTGATGCCGCCGAATGCCCGTAAAATTGAAAATACCCTGCGGGATTTAGGAATGGGTAAAATGGTAGATAAAGCCATTCTCCAAATTAATCGTGGAGCAGAAGATGCTGCCGGATTTGCCAAACCAATTTTTGTAGATGCCATTAAAAGCATGACCATTAGCGATGCTATTGGTTTGGTAAGAAACGGGGATACCAGTGCTACCCATTTTTTCAGGGTAAAGACGAGTGACAAATTAATAGCAGCCTTCCTGCCGGTTATAAAAAACTCATTGGAAAAGGTAGATGCTACCAAATACTACAGTGATGTGGTAAACACCTACAACAATTTCCCTACTACATTTAAAAAGATAAACCCCGATTTGCCCGGCTTTGTTACTACCAGAGCTACTGATGCACTGTTTGACCTGGTAGCAAAGGAAGAAATAAATATCCGGCAAAATATTGCTGCCCGCACAACAGAATTACTCAGAAAAGTTTTTGGCGGCGGCATAAGATAGCTTACTGCGCAACCAATATCTTAAAATAACGTCAAAATAAGCGGCTGGCCTTTTTTGCAGGACTAATCGCTGTTATCTTGAGTTAGTTTTAAATGATGTACTTTATGAAAACTGTTATTATTGCTGCTTTATTCACTTTATTTCTTTTTCCTGTTTCTTCTTTTTCGCAGATCACCATTCCCGGTATCCTTTCCGGTAAGAGTAAGAATTCAGGCATAACTGAAAATGAAGCAGGCCAGGGTATCAAAGAAGCATTGTTGCAGGGAGTAACTGCGGCGGTTTTAAATCTTAATAAGGCCGATGGTTTTTTTGGCAGCGAATTTTACAAAATGTTACTACCCGACGATGCAAAGAAGGTGGAAAAAACATTGAGAAATATTGGGATGGGTGCACAAGTTGATAAAGCCATACTCTCCATCAACCGTGGCGCAGAAGATGCCGTGGCTTATGCCAAACCTATTTTTGTGAATGCGGTCAAAGAAATGACATTGAAAGACGCCTTGAATATTATTAAAGGTGACAAGGATGAAGCCACGAAATATTTTAAGGATAAAACAAAGCAACAATTAATTACTGCTTTTACCCCGTCTGTTAAAACATCGTTAGATAAAGCAGATGCTACAAAACATTATACAGATATAATCACTTCTTATAACAAGCTGCCTACTACGTTCAAAAAAATTAACCCTGATCTTACCTCCTATGTTGTTGGAAAAGCTGTTGATGCTTTGTTTGACCAGGTGGCAAAAGAAGAAGCCAATATCCGGGCTAATCCATTGGCGAGAACATCAGATATTTTGAAAAAAGTGTTTGGTGGGAAATAAATTACTCAGGAAAAATACTCCAGTAAAGCAGGACCAATCTTCTTCTGGGGTCGTCTATTTTGTAATCAGTAATCTTTGGGTCAGGCATGGCTTCGCCTTTACCTTCATATAGGTATAAAACATTTTTTAAGTAACCACCAGTTCCTAACCGGTCGCTGGCAAATTTTTGAAAAAGCAGGATTATTTCTTTTGCTCTTGCTCTGGATAGCTCTTTGTTTAATTCTTTATTGTCGGGTTCCTTGCCCGACAGGCTTATCCTTTCTTTTAAATCTTTGTATAGTAAACCTCCCTCTGCAATGGGTGTCGCATCTACATAGCCAATGGCCGTAATAACTAATGATATCGGAAAATCAGGATATTTTTTTACAAACAAATCAATTTCCTTAACCGGAGGTTCAAAGAATTTACCGATAACATCACTCATGGCGGGAGTAACCGAGTATTTGCCGGTTTCGAAAAGAATATCCTGGTCAATTTTAATGACCAGGTTCTGATTCATCAGATCGGTAAGGAATAGTATTTTATCACCTATTTGTTTTGATGACATCCTGGAAAAAGAAAGGGTGTTGACAAGTTTTTCCAAATCGTTCTTTACAACACTTGTATTCCTGATAAGTATGGCATTTTGCATATTCAGGCTGTCAATTATGGCGTTTGTTTTGTCAATAAAATTTTGCATACGTTCATTCGCAGCATCGTCTATTTCATTTTGTTCCTTTTTGTTTTTTCGTTGCTCGTCCAGTTTCTTCAAAGTATTGTCGTATTGCCGAAGCTGGCTATCTACGATCGACAGTTCCTTTTTTACTGAAAAAGCTCTTTTTTGTGTGCCACAGGAAAAAAGGGCAGCTAATACAAGGAAGAAAAATAATAAATACAGTGATTCTTTATTCTGCATGAAAAAAGTATTGGTAGTACTGTTTTAAAGATAAGTGTATTTTAAGAAAAAAAAGGTCAGGAGCTGGCCAACAGTACCTGACAGGCCTCTACTTTTCCTTCATCCAGCATTTTTTTTGCATAATAATAATAAGGTCTTTCCATTTCCTCGGGTCAACCCTGTAATACTGGAGGATCTGTCATAAAGAGTGATCAGAAAATTTGCGGGAGCAGCGCCAGGCCCACCCAGGGTTTGAATTTTATTTGCTTTAAGAAGGGAAAAAATTACTCCGGAAACACACTCCAGAATAGCAATACTACTCTTCTCCGGGGGTCATCTGTTTTGTAGTCAGTAATTTTTGGGTCAGGAAGTTTATCGCCCTTGCCCTCGTGGAGGTATGCCACATTTCTTAAATTATTACCATCTGTTGAACGGCCGGCTGCATATTTTTTAAAAAGCCCAATCACTTCCTCTGCCCTCGCATTAGAAAGTTCTTTATTTAATGCGATAGCATCCGGTTCAGCATTGTTTAATTTTAAACGATCCTTCAGCGCTTTATATAACGAACTGCCTTCTGATATGGATGTTGCATCGGCATATCCTTTGGCAGTAATAACTAAGGACAATGGAAAATCAGGATACTTCCTTGTAAACAAATCAATTTCTTTGGCGGCAGGCTCAAATATTTTACCCACAACGATGGCCATGGCCGGGTCAACGGTATATTTACCCGGCGAAAAAAGAACGTCCTGGTCTAATTTTACCACCATATTCCGGCTGATAAGATCTGAAAGGAAAGCTATTTTGTCATCAATTTTTTTAGATGACATTTTTGAGGAAGTCAGGCTTTTTACTAATCGGTTCCAATCGTCTTTATTTACAGCAATTTCCTGAATAAGGATAGTATTCTGATTAATCAATGTATCAATCTCTGCGTTCGTTTTATTGATAAATTTTTGAATGCGGGAATTGGCCGTGTCGTCTATTTCATTTTGATCTTCTTTTCTCTGGCGTTGTACATCCAGCTCTTTCAGGCGGTTGCTGTGTTGCACCAGCTGACTATCTACAGCAGCTATTTGTTTTTTTACCGAAATTATTTTTTTTTGCGGCAGACAGGAAAAAAAGCTTAGGGCAATGGCAAAGACAAATAATAAATATGGTGTTCTTATAGTATGCATAAAACAGGCTGTTTTATGTGCTGTTCTTACAAGATAGAGAAGTATTTTACCGAAAACAACAGATTTTCCAATAATTTTCTGCGTGTCTAACCCCTTTCTTGAAGGAGGGGGTAGTAAAAATTAGTGAAAATGAATAATTTATATTTTTTTGGTTTCTCATATCCTAATATATATCTTCAATACCCCTACCTGCCTTACTAAGCCCAATTGTCTTTGCCTTTTGATTTCTACTAACTGGTCCCGCACTTGAAAACCCCTGCCCGGGAAACTTATTTTAATTATTTAACCAAAACTTAAACAAATGAAAAAGACATTTTTTTTATGGCTGTGTATTGCAGCCGCATTTTTGGCAAGCGGACAGGGTAAAACCCTTTATAAAGTAAACTTCGTAAAACCCAAAGCTGGAATGAGGTCAACTTTTGAAACCAACTGGAAAGCCCACCTGGCAAAATTTCACAAGACAGACGACAAAAGGACGGTGTATGAAGTTATGAGCGGACCGAATAGCGGAACTTATCATATTGTAGAAGGCCCCATTTCCTATGCAGATATGGATGTTGAAAGACCCAATGGAAAAGAGCATGGCATGGACCTGGAGAAAACCTTCTCACCATATCTGGAACCAAATAGTATGAATGCTACCTACCGGCATGATGATACGGCAAGCTTTAACGGAGGTGTAAAAGCAGAAAAATTCCTCGTTACAGTCACACATGTAAAATTGGGAATGATCTCAGAAACTATAAGAGAAAGCAGAAGAGGATCCCTGATTAACGCTAAACTGAATAAGGCTAATAATATTCCCCTCCGGTTCAGTGTTAATGTATATACTCAAATATGGTCAGGATCAAATCCTGTCAGGGTTTCGATCAGGGGGTTAAAAGATGGTTTCAAGGAATTGGAGGCTGATTATTATGGCCCCAATCCTATGGCTAATCAGCCCAACGCATTCAGGGATGCTTATATAAAAGATTATGGCTATGATGCCTGGGATGCCAGAGCAAAAGTGATGGATAACAATGCAAATGTAGAAAGCCGGGAAGTATTTATAATGAAACTCCGCAAAGACCTGAGTTCAGAATAATATCGCATAATATGACTTTTCAAATCCCGTCCCGCCTCAGGCGGGACGGGATTTTTTATATATCAATCAGCAGCACCCAACTTCGCTAAAGCTATGTTGGGCAAGTCAAAGTATAAATTATGAACTTGCTAAAAGAATTTGCCAGGCCTCTCTCACTTTTCCTTCATCTAATAGTTTTTTTGCATAACTATGCAACTCCTTTTCCATCTCATCGGGATTAATGGAGTAATACAAAATGATTTCTTTCAGACGGGCATCATCAAAAGATGGTTCAATTACTGGCATTTCATTCACATTGGCTAATTGACCAAGGTTATTGCCGGTTAATATTTTACTGTTACGGATAGATTTTTGCAAAGCATCAGCACCAATGCCAAGTTCAGTATTGGGCTTTTGCACCTGAAAAAGATTTGTTTCATCCACTTTGCAAAACCAGTCGCCGCCCAGCCTTGCCACATGGTTTATTTTTCGCTGATCCATTTTAGGCGGGCCCTGTGCGGTAGTCGAAGGGGCATCGAGCAGGGAATCGTCAATGTGCATTACCAGCACTTCACAGATAACTAAGTTGCCAGCTCCGCCTTCAGTACCCAATGGTTTTATTTCAATCACCTTACATTCCAGTTTCACTTTACTCTCCTTTACCATCGGAGGTTTTACTACTGTCGCTGGTTCCGCAGTGAAACCTGCTTTGATAAATTCATTTACTCCTTTTTGGAATTCACAGCTGGCCAGTGATGTTTGCTGTACCATATCATAGGTAACAATATTGATAACCACTTCCGGAACTTCCAGTACATTTTGCAAGGTATGTTTGGTTGTGTTATCCCTCACTCTTCTTGAAGGGGAAAAAATAACGATGGGTGGATTGGATGAAAATAAATTAAAAAAACTAAAAGGACTCAGGTTTACATTCCCGGCTTTATCAATAGTAGAGGCAAAGCATATTGGCCGGGGGGCAATAACATGCTGTAAATAATATTGCTTGTCAACCGATTTTAAATCTTTTAATGTGAATATCATACAACGAATTTAACCGCAGAGATGGGGAGACGCAGAGGAAATAAATTAAAATTTATTTACAAATCTACGGAAGCCATCTTTTAACCTTACAACATTGAAGTTTACTAAATAACCCAGCCTTTTATCGGTAAGCTTCAAGTGGCTGATGATTTGTGCTTCATGAACCGGATGAATACTTTCCACAGCTTTTGCCTCAACAATAATCTCTTTTTTCACCAATAAATCAATATCATAATATTTGCCTGTATCATGGCCTTTATAAAACAATCGGATTCTTACTTCTGCTTCTGAAGGAATACCCCTTAATTCAAGTTCCTTTTTTAAAGCAAATACGTAAACTGATTCAAGCAAACCCGGTCCCAGTTCTTTATGTACGGCAATGCATGCATCTAATATTTCGGCACCAATGGCATTTAATTCATCTCTTGTCATAAAATAATTTTACCGCTGAGGCGCAAAGGAACTGGAAAGTAAATTACTACCATAAATGTCAAATAATTCTTAGCGCCTCAGCGTCTCTGCGGTTATAATTTCTTCAATTTCAAAATACTCCAATCACTCTCTTCCGCCACAATAGTATTACTTAAAGTACCCAACCCATCAATTTCCATTTCCACCACATCATCAGGTTGAAGCCATTGTTCCGTGTAGTTGGAATCGTTGAGTTTTCCTGTACCGTTTAATTCTAAAAAACAACCAGTGCCAACAGTACCGCTCCCAATCACATCTCCGGGATACAGGTCAACACCATATGATGCTCTTTCGATTATTTCTGCAAAGGTCCAATCCATATCACCCACATTGCCATCACTCACTTGCTTATCATTCACCCGGCATTGCATCCGGAGGTTCCAGGCAGTGCCGGTATGATTTTCTTTGCAAGGGATTTCAAATGATTGTAATTCGTCTAATGTTACCAGCCACGGGCCTATAGCAGTTGAAAAATCTTTTCCTTTTGCCGGACCAAGATTTAGCAGCATTTCTTCCATCTGCAATCGTCTTGCACTGATATCATTCATAATCATCAGGCCGCCGATATACTCATCTGCGGCTGCTGCTTTAATATTTCTGCCTTGTTTGCAAATAACAATAGCTGCTTCCAGTTCAAAATCTAATTTTTCAAAATGGTCGGGCATGCATCGAACATCTCCCGGCCCGGTAATGCTGTGATGATTGGTAAAATAAAAAATAGGGTACTGGTCAAACTCTGGTATCATATCCACTTTGCGGTTTCTCCTCGCTGCTGCCACATGCTGGCGAAAAGCATAACCATCACGGCAACTGGTGGGAAGAGGAACTGGTGCCAGCAATACCACATCTTTTAATAGAACTCCTTTATTGGTCGTTCTTGTTCCTTCTTTCAGCAACAGTTCACCGGCCTGTGCCACAGGGTATGATTCTTCCCAGTAGTTTAAAAACATACTCATACTGTTCGGAAGATCGGGGTGCAGCACTTCCATATCGTATATCATTTCATTTATAAGAACACCGAGTTGTTCCCTTTCTTCTTTCAGGTAAGAAACCAATTTCATATAGCTATAATTAAAGTGCCGCTAAGGTAAATGTTTACGGGCATCGGATGAAAAAGCTGTCATTCTCAAACAGTTAAGAGGTGTTTTAATCTTTAACGTACCTCAAACCTTAAACCTGGAACCTCAAACGGCTGTTTTACTATCTTTGCGGCATGGAATTCGAAAAAATTCATAATAAAGGTCAGGCACAGCTATTCAGGAACCCTTACCTCGAAATGCTGACCAAAACCCATCCGTTGGTGATCTGGGGGATGTACACCCCGGTGATGATTTATATGTTGTATTACAGCGGGAATGCCCTGGGTTATACAACAGGAAGAATCGTTCTTACTTTTTTAGGAGGAATGTTCTTCTGGACTTTTTTTGAATACCTGGCGCATCGTTTTCTTTTTCACATGATAGCTAATAGCGGCAGGGCCAAAAAATTCATTTATACGCTGCACGGCAACCACCATCATTATCCAAGAGATAAACAGCGGTTGTTTATGCCACCTGTTCCCAGTCTTATTCTTGCATCAGCTATTTTTGGGTTGATGTTTCTTTTGCTCGGGCAAAAAACATTTATGTTTTTCCCGGGTTTTATTTTGGGCTACTTAATGTATGGAACCATGCACTATGCTATTCATGCATGGAACCCGCCGTTCAAATGGATGAAAGGGCTTTGGAGAAATCATCACCTGCATCATTATAAAAATGAACACAACGGATATGGTGTAAGTTCTACTATCTGGGATCATGTTTTCGGCACCATGTTCGACCTTAAGAGAGAAAAAGAAGATAAAGAGAAGGTTAAGGAATTGATGTTCGAGAAGAAGAAATAAGTTTACCGCAGAGAGGCTGAGGTTTGTAATAGATACTCTGCGCCTCCCCGCCTCTGCGGTTATTTTCTCTTCACCATTTTTCGTTTTCATCTATATCATTTTCCCGCTGACGAATCTGTTGGCGGGATTTTATTTTTTCCAGTTGCCGTTCAATAATTAAATCAGCAATCAGCTCAGCAGCGTTTTCTCCTTCCTTCTGGTCAAGCAAATGTTTCATTTTAGATTCATCCACATCAATCCTGTATAGGTAGAAAACTAATTTTTCAAAATCATAATTAATAAGATGATTGATATGTAAAGTCAGTTTTTGTTTTAATTCTTCTAAAGAGGTTGAAGCAGGCAGGCTTATTTCAAGTGACTGATTTATTTCGGGAATCAACGCTGAGTTAACTGGTGTCATTTGTATTAATATTTTTCCATCACACCCAAACCAAATAAAGCGAAGTCATATTTCACCGGGTCATCTTTATCTAAAGTTCGCAGATATTCCGTTAACTCAATAGCGGCCTGCCAGTCTGTTTGTTTTCGTTGCAAAATACCAAGACGCCGGGCTACCCTTCCCACATGCAGATCAATGGGGCAAATCAGCATCTTCGGGGAAATATTTTCCCAGATCCCGAAATCAACACCTTTATCATCCTTCCTTACCATCCAGCGTAAAAACATATTCAGCCGTTTGCAGGTTGAATATTTTTCAGGTGTTGCAATATGTTTCCGGGTTCTTGAAGGAATATCTTCCAGCGAAAAAAAGTAGTGATGAAACCCTGTGAGCATTTTTTTCACTGATTCACCATGCGGTGTAAAGGCATCTTCAAGACTTTCATATTTCGAATAATGGAACTTAAAAAACTCAATAAAATAAAGGAGGTCAGTTGCATTAAAAGTGCGGTGCTTAAATTCTATTAAGCGTTTCAGCTTTTGTGAATCAGCGTTCAGACAAAAGCTATGAGGCTCCATATCCATCAGGTGTATCAGTTCTTTCGACTTCTGTATAATAGTAGTACGGTTGCCCCAGGCAAAAATTGCCGCAAAGAAACCGGCAATTTCTATATCCTGTTTTTTTGTGAACAGGTGCGGAATACAAACCGGGTCATTAGAAATAAAAGAAGGCTGATTGTATAAATCAACCTTCTCATTTAAATAATGCTGTAAAGAAATTTGTTTTGCCATTCTGGTGCGGCCGTCAGACAGGGTTTCTTCCCTGAATGATCCGGAACAAAATTGCAATAATTGCAATTACCAGCAGAATATGAATAAGACCGCCGGCAGAGAACACAAAAAACCCTAAGAGCCAGCCTACCAAAAGAATGACAGCAATAAGATAAAGCATAAAAAAGTTTTTAAATGAAATCAATCTGCACTGTCCGGTACCACATCATTTCTAAAACCAATTTTGTGCCAGTATAAAGGAGAGGAATAAAAAATATTAATTCTTGGCTACTGAACTATCTTTTAGCTAAGAAACCGGCATTTTTTGTATCCAGCTTCGAAAAACGGGTGGGGAGTAGCAACAGTGTCGTCTTTAATAAAAGACTGATTATACTGTTCAAATTTTACATTCACAAATTCAATAAGATTATTTTCCCATTAAGAATATTAATAGATCAACGGCCAGTTTGTCTAAAGCAGCATTATCACCTGTTGCATTGGCTGCAAGAACAATGGATGTTTTGCTGTAGGGTTCAAACGCTGCGAAAGTTGAAAACCCATAAGTGCCACCATTATGCCAGAATATCCGGTGCTTCAGGTCTTCGAAAGTGTGCCAGCCGTAACATATTTGCATGTTTGTTGTTACTGGCTTCACTGGCAGTGTGAGTTTATGAACTACAGCAGAAAAATTTTCATTCTTGTACTCAATGTGAGCATTTAAGTATTTCAGCATGTCGGCTACAGTACTTCTTATAGCACCGGCTCCGGCAAGACAATCAAATTGCCAGTAAACAGCAGGCTTGCTATAAAAATACCCGGTAGCAGTATCTGTTTGATTCTTTTTTGCATCAATGTATGTGTTGTCCATCTGCAGTGGCTGAAAAATATGTTTGTTCAGCAGTGATTCGAATGACATACCAGTTACATTCTCTTCAATAGTACTTAACAAGCCAAAGCCAAGATTGGAGTATCCATATTTTCCCGGATCAATTTTTTTTATGCTTTTCAGAAAAGAATAAAGATGCTCTTTCGTATAAAACTGGTAAGGCTGCATCAATGTATATTCTTTTATTTTATCTAAGTTCGAAGGTAGCCTGGGAAGACCACTGGTTTGACTGGCTATATTGACAAGAGTAACTTTTTGTAAAACAGAATCATTTTCAAACCCCAGCGGTAAATAATTCAGGATAGACTTTTGTATGTCTAAAACATTTTGTTCGTGAAGTTGAAACAGCAGGTTGGCGGTAAAAGTTTTTGTTATAGAACCGATTTCAAAAACAGTTGCGGCGTCAAACTCCTTCTTACTGGCAGAATCAGAGAAACCATAATTGTAAAATTTCTTCTCCCCGTTTTGACTGATGCCAATAACCAACCCCGGAGCTTTGGCTTTTTTGAAAAAGCTTTTTACCTGTTCATGAAGAATAGAATCAATATCAGTTGTCAGTGGATTGGTAAATGGGATTTGTTCAAAAGGAATATGCTGGCTTTTAGCTGTTAGTTGTAAAAGCAATAGCTGGCCTATCAATTTTATTTTCCTTAGCATATACTATCAGCCAATTGCATTCTTCAAATCTTCCATCAAATCATCAGCATCTTCAATACCCACACTTAACCGGATCAGCGAATCTGATAAACCATTTTTAACTCTCTCTTCTCTTGGTATAGAAGCATGTGTCATACTGGCGGGGTGATTAATCAGCGATTCCACACCACCCAAACTTTCAGCAAGAGAAAATAAATGAGTGGAGGATAAAACCCTTTTGGCTTCCTCCACACTGTCATTTTTTAGTTCAAAAGAAATCATGCCGCCAAAATCCCTCATTTGCTTTTTGGCAATAGCATAACCGGGGTGATCTTCAAAACCGGGCCAATATACCTTGGCTATTTTTGGATGATTGCGGAGCCAGTTGGCTATTATTTTCCCATTTTCACAATGGGCTTTCATTCTTACACCTAAAGTTTTTATGCCACGCAATACCAGGAAACAATCCATAGGTCCCGGCACAGCGCCGCAACTTTTTTGAATGAAGTATAATTTTTCTCTCAGGTCTGCATCATTCATCATTAGTGCTCCTTGTATCACATCACTGTGACCGCCGAGATACTTGGTAACAGAGTGCATTACAATATCGGCACCAAGATCAAGAGGGTTTTGCAGATAAGGTGAAGCAAATGTATTGTCAACGGCCAGCAGAATATTTTTTGCTTTGGTGATAGCTGCTACTCCGGCAATATCCGTGATATTCATTAGAGGATTGGTAGGTGTTTCTATCCAAACCAATTTAGTTTTATCCGTAACAGCATTTTTTATATTGGCAATATCTGTTGTATCAACATACAGAAATTTTATTCCGTATCGTTCCCATACTTTAGTAAAAAGCCGGTAGCTGCCTCCGTACATATCATTGGCACAAATCACTTCATCACCTGGCGATAACAATTTTATTACCGCATCTGTTGCGGCCACACCACTGCTGAAAGCCAGGCCAAACTTTCCATTTTCAATAATAGCAAAGGCTTCTTCCAATGCTTTGCGGGTAGGGTTCTGGCTGCGGGCATATTCAAAACCTTTGTTTACACCCGGCGCCTCCTGCACATAAGTGGAGGTTTGATAGATAGGAGTCATGATAGCACCTGTGGAAGGATCGGGTGTTGCACCGGCATGAATAAGTTTTGTAGCAAGTTTCATATTGTCGTCAATTAAATGATTAAGAATTGCAAAGATGCTGAATTCGGCTTACTTGAACAGCCCGGCCGCCGAAAAATACCGCCAATCGTAATTATCAGGATCATGCGAAGCCAGGGGTTGAATTGGCTTTTGTAATATTCCAGGGTTTAAAATTTTTTCATATACTAATTTCTTCCTGGCTTCGTGGATGGCATCCTGCACCTGTTTATTTTCCATCCAGCTTTTTTGCGGCGGTTCAAAACCTACTTTATCCCGTCTCCATACAATTGATTCAGGTAATTTATCCTTCATAGTTTCCCGGAGTAACCATTTTGTCCATCCATTACGGATTTTAAAATTGGCCGGCAATGAAAATATAAATTCAACTAACTCATGTGAAAGAAAAGGTAACCGGACTTCTCTTCCATGCGCCATGGAATTACGCTCGGCATAGCGGAGTAATTCTTCCAGTCCGTGTGTGCAGGTATTAAAATGTAAAGCTCCATTGAGTGTAAAATGATCCGGGGTGGTGTAATAAGCTTCTTTGCTTTGCAATTTTACAAAGTCTTTGGCAAGATCTTTATGTCCTATTGCTTTCAGTAAATATTGATTTTCCAAAGTAACGGTGGCAAAGCCCGGAAAATAAGCCGCTATCATATTTTTAAACCCAAACCGTTCCTGCACATTTATTTCTTTGGCAGCTTTCAACTCTTTGCTGCGGAATAATTTCCTGTTCCGGAATAATTCCTGCCAGTACCATTTATAGTATTTGTGATAACCCGCCAATGTTTCATCAGCACCTTGTCCGTCCAGCAATACTTTTATATGGTGCTGCTTTGCCAGCTCATACACTTTGTACTGCGCATAGATGCTGGCCGAGCCAAACGGTTCTTCCTGGTGATAACAAAGTTTTTCCCAGTCATTCATCATTTCATCTGCTGATACATTAACGATGAATTGCTGAAGGCCAAACTTACCGGCTACCTGTTTTGAAAATTCCAGTTCGTCTTTTTCAAATCCTGGAAAGGTAGCGGTGAATGAAGTGAATGGTGAACCTTGCCTACCGGCAGGCAGGTGGTGAGTAGTGAATGGGGTGACTGTTGCAACAATTGATGAACTGTCTAACCCGCCACTTAAACTTGTTCCGACCGTAACATCACTCCGCAATCTCCTTTTTACGGAAGTATTGAAAAGGTGATTGAATTGTTCAATCGCTTCAGTATCTGTGATTTTTTTATTTTGTTTTTCAGAATCAATGTCCCAGTATTTCTCCAAAATCAGTTCATTACTTCTCAGGGTGTATTTTAAGGTAGTGGCAGCAGGCAGCTTACTGATGTTTTCGAAAAAAGTTTCACCTGGTTGCGCAGGATTATCAGTATAGCCAATGGTAATAAAGTTGAAAAGCATTTTCTGGTTAGGGTTTTTTTCAATACCTGCCGCCCACAAAGCTTTCATTTCAGAAGCAAACAATAATTGTTTTCCGTCGAAATAATAGAAGAAAGGTTTTTCTCCAAACCTGTCTCTTGCTGCAAACAATTCTTTTTCTCTTTCATCCCAAATAGCAAAGGCAAACATCCCATCAAAATAGTCTACACATTCATCCTGCCAGCAATCGTAAGCAGCAAGTATTACTTCGGTATCCGTTTGTGAATGAAAAGTGTAGCCTTTCTTTTTTAATTCTTCCTTTAGTTCTATGTAATTATAAATTTCACCGTTGTGGATAATAGTGTACCTCACCCCCAAACCCTTTCCACCGGAGAAGGGGAAGTGCATCGGCTGATGCCCAGCATCACTTAAATCAATAATGGAAAGACGCCGGTGGCCTAATAATACCTGGCCAGATTCATTTTGCCACAAGCCTTCTCCATCCGGCCCACGATGAGCCAGTGCATCCGTCATTTTTTTCAGATGCTCCTTATGGTAGAATGAAGAATCTGATTGTATAATTCCGGCTATACCACACATGCTGTAAATATCTTAATATTTTCATGCATCTGGCCGCTAATAAACTTTTTATTCTTTGGAAGTTAATATAAGCGGCCTGATGCGTGGTAGTCAACTGCATCCGGGGAGAATTTTAGAAGGCGATGGGAAGCTTTACTTCTACATTATCCCATGCCATTAATAAATCAGCACCATTGGTAGCCGGCTGAAAAATCATGGTAAAAAATTCAATGGAGTTACTGGTTTTTGCAGCGATAACAATAAACCGGGCAATATCTTTTGAAGGATCAGGCTGCAATCCCCAACTGTCAATATTACTGTTAAGCACAATAGTCCATTTATCCTGCTCAGGAATAGAATAAAGAATATAGCGGCCTGCTTTTATTTTTTTACCTTGTATAACCGCATCTGCATAAAGGTCAAGTTCAGTGGCTTCATTGGCTCCCAACCGCCACGGCTCGCCGTACTTTAATACATCCTGAAACAGTTTTCTGCCCTGTAAATGCGGACGGCTGTACACCACCCTCGCCAATGGAGGAATAGTAACAGTTTTAGACATTTTTGACTTTGGGTAATCTGCCGGGTAGTAACTCATATCCATTGGCGAAACATCCACAGGAGCATAAGAATTAGTTGTTTTCTCCGGCTTCACGGTTGCAGAACTGTCTTCCCTGGTTACATCGCTGACATTGGTTTTACTATTGTCCTTTTTATTATTACAGGAAAAAGAAAAGAAACAGGTAAGTAAAAATAAAACTGGTATTCTCATAAAGGGCTTTAAAATGTAAACGGAACAGATGCTCTTACATTGTCCCAGGCAATAATAAGATTAAAACCAGTAATAGATTTTTCAAAAGCCATTGCCAGTGATTCAACGGTGACATCTGTTTTCTGTATAGTCACTTCTTTTCTGATTACATCTTTTGTAGCATCATATTTAAAAGAACCCCAGGTATCCGTGTCCTTGTTTACAATAATCGTCCAGCTGTTTTCGTTTGCAATCGCATATAAAGTATAACGGCCTTTGCTTATTTTTTTTCCACCCAGGCGTACATTTTTAAAAAATTCAATTTCCGTAGCTTCATTGGCTCCCATTCTCCATATTTCTCCATACTTAACTAATCCACCAAAAATATTTCTGCCCCCTTTTTGCGGGCGGCTATAAACAATTCTTGCCGCTAACGGGTCAGTTATTTTATCCTGGATTTTTAAGACAGGATAATTAGCCGGGTAATAACTCATATCCATCGGTGATTTATCTACCGGCGGAAGAGCAGTTTGCCCCAGCAGGCAAAGAAAGAATAATTGAAATATCATAAGAAGTCCGATAGTTTTCTTCATCAGTCAATTTTTTTGTTTATAAATAGCCATTGTGTAAGAGGTATTTGCAAAAGTAAACGATTTGTTTATTTAAGTTTGACCATTTATAAAGTGATTTCTTTATCGCTTTGGAGCAGGTCAAATTGTTTTTGAGCAAAGGGTTTGGCAGATGCCCAGAAATGACGGTAGCAATCCTGCAAAAGTTGGTAATGCTGTTCAAATAAATGAAAAGCGGTATCACTTTCGGTCAAGTAAACAGAACGACGGACAACACCACCCATGCTTTTCCCGGTTCCCCAACGGGTTTTGTAGTTAAACAACCAGTTATGTTCTTTCATATAAGGGAACATTAAAGCAAAAGGTGGGGGCAACCATTGCACCTGTTTGTCAAGTTCAGCATATACCTGCAAAGAAAAATTCAGTAAAGAAGTTTCGCTGAATGTTGTCTCATCGGTAGCCAGAAAATGATCATACACAACATCCACAAAAGCCCCACTGTATAAACGGTAGTGCGGACGAAAAACTTTTTTTGCTTCCTTTGTTGCTTCATGTGTATCGGTAAACATATCAATAGCCCGGTGCAGCACGATGCCCTGTTGAATAACCGGCGGATAGTCAAACTTCTTTTTCCCTTTTACAAAATCGCTGATCATGTTGCCCGTCAGTATCTCAGGATTATTGAAAGAAAGATATGCATGGGCTAAGTAGTTCAAGGAATAAAGTTAACACTGTTTTTTTCAGGCCCGATACTGAAAGGCTCAGTTATTTTTTTACAACCGGCAAAAATAAATACGGATGACCGGCTTAAAAAAATGCCAGGCGGTTCACCTTCTTTTACTTCTGTTAACAGCTCTTAACAACCGGCTCCACTAATCACAATTGCCTTGTGATGGAGTGTAACCTGATCTACATTTGAGCCGTCACACTAATCAAAGAAGAAAAATAAACCTTAAACCTTCTTAATAATAATTTATGAAAAAGATGATTTTAACACTGGCAATAGCAGTAAGCACATTCAGTGCATTTGCCAGCGACGAAAATGTAAACCAGAAAGTGCTGAATGCCTTTAAAAAGGAATTTAACAGTGCCAGAGAGGTGGAGTGGACTACAGGCAGTAATTATTATAAAGCAACATTTGTATATAATGAAAAACATGTGTTTGCTTATTATAATGAAAACGGAGAGTTGCTGGGTCTTACCCGTTACCTCAGCCCCGTAGATTTACCGATGAATCTCCAGAAGAATCTGAAAAATGATTTCCAGGGATACTGGATCAGCGACCTGTTTGAAATAGCTAAAAATGATGGGACAGCTTATTTTTTAACCCTGGAAAATGCTGATACAAAAGTAGTGTTGAAATCAACTGACAGCAGCAATTGGAGTGTTTACAGTAAAGTAAAAAAAGCATAAAAAATATTTCACTGTAAGATTTTTTTTTGAACAAGTAAGTTTTGGTGTGTGGTAAAACAAGCCCCGATTCCGTCTTAAGCGGGACGGGGTTTTGTTTTTTATAATGGCGATGTTAATTATTGTTATTTGCCGTTAAGGTCTTTAACAACCGTCACCACAAATCACAATTCACTTGACTTCGCTTTTGTATAATTATACTTTTGAATAGCAAATCTGAAATCATTAATTATTAAACCTTAAGCCATGAAAAAGATTATTATTTTATTCTCTGTCCTGTTAACAACAGGTATGTCAACCGTGTTTGCCAATGATGATCCTAACCCGGAGGAGCAAATACTGAATTTATTTAA
>JANPMI010000138.1:0-3647 GCA_031422725.1 Chitinophagaceae bacterium
CCACCATCAGCAGTTGTTTGCAGTGCAAGGCAGTTGTCAATACTTGTTCCTCCATAACATTGTTGCCATTCAATAACCCCTGTAGCGTTCAACTTTACTATCCAGTAATCTTCGCCCCCATGCTGCCCGGTTACGTCACCATTGATTGAACTGCTCCACCCGCCAACAATGTAGCCCCCATCTGGGGTTTGGCGGAGAGAAGAAGAAGGATATTCTCCGGATGTCCCTCCAAGGCATTTCTGCCAGATAAGGGTTCCGGTACTGCTTAATTTTACTAACCAATAATCGTTTGGAAAAGACCCACCTGGGTCATGCCATCCACTTACATCGCCCCCATTAGAATTTGTAAACGAAAGAACCATAATTGTTCCATCTGCATTTTCTCTTACACAATTCGCCGACTCACTTCCCGGGCCGCCGAGGCATTTTTGCCAAACAATATTACCTGCATTATCCAGTTTCAGAATCCAGCTATCGTTGCCACCATGCAACGTACAAAGCAGGTCCCCATCATTTCTATTTCCACCGGCAGCTACTATAAAACCTCCATCTGCTGACTGTACAATGAATGCACTTTGCTCGCTACCAGTAGTGCCGTAAGTTTTTTGCCATTCCATAGTACCCGAGTTGTCAGTCTTTATTATCCATACATCTTTTGTTCCATTAGATGCATGATTTCCAATTACGTCTCCATCAAAGGAACCAGTTGTGCCCGTAAGAATATAGCCACCATCGCTAGTGAGCTGTACGCTTTTTCCTTCATCTGTTAGACTTCCGCCGAAACATTTTTGCCATTGCATGTTGCCCAGATAATCTAATTTAACCAGCCAATAATCTGACTCTCCTCCATGATAACCACTTACATCGCCACCATCTCCTCCGGCACTTCCTAACAGTATATAACCACCATCTACGGTTTGCTGTACACTGTTGAAACGTTCTCCAAAAAAAGCCGCTCCACCCATTGCTTTTTGCCATTCTATTGTTCCAGTGCCGCTTAATTTTACTGCCCAGCCATCTGAATAACCCCCGTGATTACCACTTACATCGCCATCATTTGAGGTAACTTCTCCACATACAATATATCCGCCACCTGATGTTTGGATAATACTATAAGCCCTATCAAGATTACTCCCGCCCAAACTTGTTTGCCATGTTATGGAAGGCGCCTGTCCAAATAACAAAGCAGGCATTAAAAGAATCATCATTAGCACAATATTCTTTATTGACAAAAAAGATGGCCTTACTAAAATCGTAATTTTCTTTTTCATGTTATAAGTTTTTTCAAACCTATCTTAAAAAGCAAAGCCGTGCAATAGAACGAAAGTTAGAGGCGGAAGAGCAATGGGTAATGGAATCAATTTTTCCCAAATGCCTTATTCAATGCTTCGGTGCGGTTCTGCACATGCAATTTTTCATAAATGCGGTGAATGTGCTGGCGAACGGTTCCGGTGGAGATGGAGAGTTGATCGGAAATTTCTTTATATAATAATCCCTTTGATAATAATTGTAAAACTTCGTTTTCACGTTTTGATAAAACTTCAATAGGTGCTGCTTCCTTTTCTTTGTCACGAAAAACAGTAACCAATTTTCGGGCAATATTGGCACTCATGGGGCTGCCGCCATTGTGCAATTCTTTTAATGCTTCTATCATTTGTACCAGGCCGGTGTTCTTTAAGAGATAACCGGATGCGCCGGCTTTCAACGCTTCAAAAACTTTTTCATCATTCTCATATACAGTAAACATCATAAATTGTGTTATCGGGCTTTTATCTTTTACCTGCCGGATACATTCAATGCCATTCATACCTGGCAGGCTGATATCCATAATTACGATCTGCGGTTTCAGTTTTGGTATTTCATTCAGAGCTTCTTCAGCAGTACTGAATGTGTCCAGTACATTGAATTCAGTATTCAATGAAATGAATTGCTTCAAACCTTCTCTAACTTCATCAAGGTCTTCTACTATGCAGATGGTAATGCCCATAAGATATCTCGAAAGTAGTTTTGTGTTTTGGTGTTACCAATAGAACGAAAGTTATTCGAACAGCGGGACAGTGAGACAGACACTTGTTCCTTCTGTTGATTCAATTTGTACCGTGCCGCCAATATCTTTTATTCTTTTTTCTATATTTATTAATCCATTGCTGTAAAGGCGGGTTTTCGTCGGGTTAAAGCCAATTCCATTGTCCTGTATAGTAGCTATAAGTTTTTTTCCTGTTTCAATTTTAATAGTTACCAGATCGGCCTGTGCATGTTTTACTATGTTGTGTAAAACTTCTTTTACTGCAAGGTAAATATTCCGGCGAAACTCACCAGTTACTAGAATTGCCGGAAAATTATCCGGTGTTATGACCTGGCACTGTATTCCATTTTGCGAAAGATATTCCACTGAATAAGAACGGGTATAAGACAACAGATCGCTTAGTGAATCATTTTTTTCATTCAATGCCCATACAATTTCCCCCATCTTGTCAATCATTTCATGTGCATATTCCCTGATTTTGATAATATCTTCTTCTATTGATTGCTGCTGTTGTTTTTTTATACCAATCGTTTCACTCAAAAATTTTATTCTTGACAGTCCGGCACCAAGGTCATCATGCATATCGGTGGCAATCCGTGTCCTTTCTTTCTCCAATTCCATTTTGCGTTGCAATTCCTGCTCTGCTTTTAATGCCTGTAAGGATTGCTGGTGGAGTTTTTGTTTTTGACGAAAGTTCCTTATCAGCAAAAGCCCAATAATTAATAATGATGCAATGCCTACAAGAGCGGTAGAAAGAAGGATTTTTCTTTTTTGGAGAGTATTGTTTTTTTCTTTTAATTTTTTACTTACATCACTGAGTAATGAAGTATTTTGAAACAAGGCAGTCTTTAGGGTATCAATCAATACCTCATATTCTTTCTTGAAATTAAAAGTGGTCAACACATTTTGCAGTGTTACTATATCCCCGGCATCGGGCACTTGTTGCAGGGTATGTTCCGGTACCGTACATAAAGCATCCCAACCTCCAAAAAACTGTAACACCTGCGGGTTGTCTATACGATGCCGCAGTTTGTCTTTTATCACCCATACCGCTTTATCTTGATCATTAAACTCACTTAGTATCGTACCCTCATCAGGTATGTCAGGTATTCGATAAAGCATTCCGTCCGGAATCTTCCGGACATTCCGATAATTGCTGTAATTGTTCAATGCCTCAAAACTGGCGATACGAAATTTAGCACCACCAAAAATCACATATATATCGCCACCGGTTACTTCACGAAGTGTGGTTTGGTCAGGAAAATCGAGACTGGCTTCGTTTGTATTTTTTTGGGAAAGAATGGAAACAATTTCTTTTTCGCTGGTGTTATTATTTTGGAGGGCTGGTAACACATTTCGCAGCGATTGATTTTGCTGTTGCAGGTTATTGAGGGTTGAAAGTATGTTTTTGTAAAGCCCGATGATTTTTTTCCTTTCCTCATTTGTTTTAAGCAGAGAAGCAGCAGCAAGATATGAGCCGGCGGCAAGGGCATATTCACCCATATATTGTTGGAGAGTTCCTTTTTTCATATAAGAAACCCCCACCTCAGCATTAAGATTATTATTCTGAGCAATTGTAATAGCCCGATCATATTGTTGAAGGGCTTTATCATTCTGCCCG
>JANPMI010000139.1:0-25740 GCA_031422725.1 Chitinophagaceae bacterium
ATACCGGTCATAACAGCGATTCCATTTTCATTATAGATACCGATCAAAAAAAAGTATATATCACCCGTCGTGGCAATAAGAAAAATGCCGTGCAACTTCCTTTGCCGGATAAACTGGCCAATTTTCCTCCTGCCTATGACAATCGCTTTACACACCTGCCCAACGGCCATTTTTTATTTGCAGCTGATCAATTAATAAATTATGATATACTTAAAAAGTCATGGAAAATAATTGATCAGGGTGAATACAGGCAATTCCTCCTGGTGGCATACGATTCAGCCAGGCAAATCCAGTTGTATAAGGATGAAAACCACCTGCAGATTAAAAGCTACAATACACATACAGGTGACACCGCCACTTTACTCGGAATAGATGAAACGTACAAAATAAGACTTATCCGACCCTATGAGTGGAAAGGTAAGGCCGGTTGCTGGCTGGTTATTACCCGGGCAGGAACGGCAGAAATCCGGAACAACAACCTTTCAGAAATTCTTTATTCAGTGGTGATTGAAAAAAATATTGCCGTTAATGATTTGCTGGTGGACAAAGAAAAGGGGTTGTTGTTTTTTTTGCTGAATGATTATTCAATGCGGGTTTTTGATGCAAATAGTTTACAAGCTGTTTCAAAAATCTATTTTAACAAACAACAGGACGAACATTATGCAGTAGCATTTGATAATGAAAATAATTATTTCATGCAGGCACGGCAAACAGCTATGATCAACTGGGTGTACAAAGACAAAGCGTATGATTTTTCTGTATTTGACAGTTATTTTAACAGGCCGGCAAAAATCTTAAAGCAACTTAAAAGTGACGATACTACCTATATCCGTTTACTGGAAAAAGCCACTGCCACCCGGTTAAAGCGGTTGCGGTACATCGCTGATGTAAACCACCTGGAAGAGTTACCAGTATGCAGGATCAACTATGAGAAGACCCCTTATATAACAGATAGCAGCCGGATAGAAATTCCAATTTATATCAGGGCTGGTAATCTTCCTGTCACCCGGTTCCAGGTATTTGTCAATTATGTACCGGTTTTATTTAAAGATTTAGCTCTTTTTAAAAAACCGCTTGCACCCGGTACTGATACTACTTTCAACTATTACATTTCTATTACTTCAGACAGAAGCAACAATATCAGTGTCCGGGCTTATGATGAAAAAGACCAGGTTTCGCTGCCCGCAGAAACTTTTGTTTACCGGTATGGGGCCACAGACCATAGGTTGTCGAAGAAATGGTACCTCGGTATTGGCACCAGCAGGTATAAGGACAGCCTGTACAATCTTAAATATGCATCGAAAGATGTAAAGGATATTGCCGCCGGCTTCAGGAATAAAATTGATGGTTCTTACCGGGGAGGCATCACAACGATTACGGACAGCCTGGCTACAGTAAAAAATATCGTCAATGGATTTGCCTGGCTTGCCGAACATGCCCGCACAGATGACGTGGTTATCATTTCTTTCTCCGGCCACGGCGTTACCGAGAAAGATGGGAAATTTTATTTCATGTTATACAATTCTGACTTCAAAAATCCGGCAAAAAATCCTTCATTACCTATTGATATCCTTTTCGAAATGCTGAAAATATTGCCTTGCCGTAACAAACTCGTTTTATTGGATGCCTGTGAAAGCGGTGATTTTGATGAGGATGGTTTTTTAACCCGCCAACTGCCGGCTGTAACGGAAATTGTTGATACGGCAGGCACAAGGGGGTTTAAAGTAAAAAACAACAGAAATGATGGTTACCTCGAAATCATGAAAGAGTACTTTGCTGACCTGGCTACTGAAAGCGGCGCAACAATCATCGGGGCATCATCGGGAACCAGCCTGGCACTTGAAAATGATGACTGGAAAAATGGTGTTTTCTCCTATGCTTTTATGGAAGGCCTTTTGGATTTTAAAGCAGATATAAACAAGGATGACCGAATTACAATTGGTGAGCTAAGGGATTATATGGCCAAAAAAGTCGACCGGTTAACCAATGGCAAGCAACAACCTTCTGCAAGAAATATAGATCTGCGGAACGACTGGATCATTATGGACAAAAATGAAATGCGCAGCAGCAAATAGTAAAGAACTTACATATCCCTATCAAGTACTTCATACGGGAGTTATAATAAACGCCGGGCAGTAATATATCCCACAAACAATATCTTAGCACCCAAATCCGAACGACATGCAACAAATCATTGAATGTGTACCCAACTTCAGCGAAGGAAATGATATGAATATTATCAAACAAATCACTGACGGGATAGAATCGGTGGAAGGTGTCCGTTTATTGAATGTGGATCCGGGAAAAGCCACTAACAGAACTGTAGTAACTTTTGTCGGCAATCCTGAAGCGGTAATTGATGCTGCATTCCTGGCCATCAAAAAAGCAGGGGAGTTGATTGATATGAGTAAACATACCGGGGCGCATCCAAGAATGGGAGCCACAGATGTTTGTCCGCTGATACCTATTGCCAATATCTCCATGGAAGAAACAGTAAAGTATGCACAACAATTGGCAGAAAGGGTTGGAAAGGAATTACAACTACCCGTTTATCTGTATGAAGCAGCGCAACCGGATAAGAGCCGCAGCAATTTATCGGTGATAAGGGCAGGAGAGTATGAAAGTTTTTTCAAAAAGATAAAACGACCAGAATGGAAACCTGATTTCGGCCCGGCAGTGTTTGATGCTAAACGGGGAGGAACAGTAATCGGTGCAAGAGATTTTTTAGTGGCTTATAATATTAATCTCAATACTACCTCAACAAGAAGAGCTAATGCCATTGCCTTTGATGTAAGAGAAGCCGGGAGAAATGTTGTTGATTCTTCGGCAGGCTCTGAAGGTGTGAAAATAAATATGCCCGGTACGTTGAAATGCGTAAAAGCCATCGGCTGGTATATTGAAGAGTATGGCATTGCACAGATTTCCATGAACCTTACTAATATTAATGTAACACCTGTTCATATTGCCTTCGATGAAGTGTGTAAAAAAGCAGATGCAAGAGGCATAAGGGTGACAGGAAGTGAGCTGGTAGGTCTTGTCCCTTTACACGCCATGCTGGATGCCGGAAAATATTTTTTAAGAAAACAGCATCGTTCCACCGGTGTTTCTGAAAAAGAACTGATTAAGATTGCTGTAAAGTCAATGGGATTGGAGGAACTTAGTCCTTTCAAGCCCGAAGAAAGAATAATTGAATATATGCTGAGGAATGAAGCAGAAAATAAATTGGTAAATAAAAGTTTGACTGAATTTGCCGATGAAACAGCCAGTGAAAGCCCTGCACCCGGCGGTGGTTCTATTGCAGCCTATGTTGGTGCATTAGGGGTTTCCCTTGCCACTATGGTGGCCAATCTTTCCTCTCACAAAAAAGGATGGGATGAAAAATGGGAAGAATTCAGTAATTGGGCTGATATTGGCGAAAAATATAAAAATGAATTGCTGCAGTTGGTGGATGCAGATACAAAAGCCTTTAACCAGATAATGACGGCTGTTGGATTACCCAAATCAACAGAGGAAGAAAAAGCAGCCCGTAACAAGTCTATCCAGGATGCTACGAGGTATGCTATTGAAATTCCGTTTAAAGTAATGCAGATTTCATACGACAGTATGGAGGTGATTAAGGCCATGGCAGAACTTGGCAATCCTAATTCCGTTTCGGATGCAGGAGTGGGGGCCTTATGTGCCAGAACTGCCGTAATTGGGGCCTTTATGAATGTGAGAATCAATGCCGGAGGGTATGAGGATAAGAATTTTGTTTCCGGTATTTTGGGGGCTGGACGGGAAATCGAAAACAAAGCCATAGCTTTAGAAGCAGAGATATTGAAAATGGTGAATGAGAAGATAGGGGTGTAGTAGAAAAAATAACCGCAGAGGCGGGGAGACGCAGAGTTTTTTTCATTGATAGCATTTATTGTACTCCTCTGCGTCTTTGCGCCTCTGCGGTAAACCTGTATTGTAGCAATTCAATTAAAAAAAACGAATGATGGAAAAATTGGAAACTAAGGTGTTGGTAAGTGAGCCCAAATTGACTGGTATGCACCACCTGAAAGTATATAACAAACAGGATGTACTTTCCTTAAGTAAACTCCGCCGGTTTGAAACCAAACTGGGTGAACGGTTGCAGATAATAAATGATGCCGGTGCTATGGAAAAATCAATTGCAGCGTCAACGGCAAAATATGTTTTGTTTGGTATCCCGGAAGATCTCGGGGCAAAAGGCAACTATGGTATCGGTGGGGCAGATACTTTATGGATACCTTTTCTGCAAAGTTTTTTAAATATCCAGAGCAATGATTTTTTTGATGGCGGTGAAATACTGATAATCGGCCATTTTGATTTTGGAGATATGCAGTACCTGATTGACACTACCGCCAAAGGAGAAGATGAAAAGATAGAAGCTTACCGGCATGCCCTGAACACCGTGGACGACGAAGTGGAACACCTCGTAAAAATCATAACAGAAGCTAAGAAGATACCGATAGTAATTGGTGGCGGGCACAACAATTCCTATCCATTGATAAAAGGCGCTGCCAAAGGGTGGTATAAGGCAGGAGTTCTTCAACTTGCACAGATCAATTGTATAAATTTAGATGCACATGCTGATTACAGGGCCATGGAAGGGAGACACAGCGGCAATGCCTTCCGCTATGCAGAAGAAGATGGCTACCTCCAGAAATATTGTGTAGTAGGATTACATGAAAACTATCTGCCGCAAAATGTGTGGGTGGATATGGTCAATAATCCATTTATTGATTGCATTACATTTGAAGACATTTTTGTGCATGAGAAAAGAACTTTTATGCAGGCAGTTTCTCATGCCACTGGTTTTACAGAAGATACACTCACCGGTATTGATATAGATCTCGATGCTATTCAGAATACACTCAGCAGTGCCATGACGCCGATTGGTATTACACCGGTACATGCAAGACAATACATTTCATTTGCTGCTGCCGACAGCAAACCTGCTTACCTGCATATATGCGAAGGAGCTACAAGATTGAGTGATGGAAGAACTGATGCTACCAGTGGCAAACTCATCAGCTACTTAGTTAGTGATTTCATAAAAGCTCATACCCTCTGATTAAAATACCGGCCCGTATAATTTCTTATCTGCCTTATCAAAGGCTTTTCTGAATCTCACCAACAGCTTCGCTGCCTCGTTTTTTTTCTTTTCTGCTGTTAAGGCTTGCCAAAGGCCAAATAATGCCCACCCATTCTCATTATTATTCAGCAAATCCTGCTCGAGAATTTTTTTGGCTTTATCTAACTGGCCGGCTTTAATATATGCATTACCTAAATAATGTTTTGGATTTAGCATCCAGTCCCTTGGTTCATTATACACCATACTTTCTTCAGTTACGACTGCTTCTTTAAATACAAGAATTGCAGTGTCATATTTTTTTTCTTTTAAGGCAATAGTTCCTGACAAGATACTTGCTGCAACAAAAGCCCCGTCAATGGCACCTGAAAAAGGAGTAAGAGGAATAAGCAGGCTGCTATCTTTCATTAATTGCTGTAATTGTTCCAGCTCCTTTTTCGCTTCAATAATTTTTGAATGATTAGCAAATGCCATCCCCCTGCCAAAATGATAGAGGGTATTTGCATAGATCATTGATGGATCAGGTGGCGGCATACTTAAAAGATTATTCCAGTTGCCAAAACGTACATCCACCAGTACCGGCGTCATATAAATATATTGTATATAGTTGCCAAGAGCTCCCGGCATCAACAAGTAATCTTTTGGAATACTTTTTACTGTTTCTTTAGCAGCCCATGTTGAATAACCTGAACGTCCGGCCAGCATCGCATTATTGGTTTGCATGTGCAGGTTGTGGATGATATAAAGAAAATCAGCACCGGTAACAGGTGCATACAATGGAATAGTTTTTTTATAGCTGTTTACTGCTGCTTCATTTACCAAAACACCTTTGGTGTAATTACCGGTTCGTAAATAAATATGTGAAGGCATGTGAACGGTGTGAGAAAGACCCGGTGTGAGTTTACCCAGCCTGCCGGCACTCGGTAATGCTTTGGCTGCATAAGGTGATGGCTCCATTACATGAATGTAATAATGATTAGCGCCGGGATGATTGGGAGTTTTTGCCAAGAGCTTTTCCAGCACATCACGGATCAGGGGTGTCCAGGATTTGGGAGTACCATCTGTTTTCCATAAATCCCAGGGATGCTGCAACATTAATGCATCGGCATACAGTGCTGCCACATCGGCATCGTCTGAGTACTTTTCATAGGCTTCTTTCATTTTATCAACATACAACTGATTTAGTTTTTCTCTCGACTGTGTTGAGTCAGCAGCGTACCGTATAATTTGTGCCTGTATCAGCATTTTTTCCTTGTCAGTACAATTTCCCGATAGCTCAGCTGCTTTACGGCTCGTTGTGAGAGCATCAGGTGAAGCTGCATAGCCAAGATCATTGATATTGGGGCCATAGGTTAATGCCTGTGCCCATTGCAGCATGGCACTTCCCGGATCAAACTTAGCCGCTTTTTTAAAGGAAGCCATCGCTTCAATGATGTGGAAGCTGTAATACATATTGATACCCTGGTTGAAATAGAACTGGGCACTGTCATTTTCTGTACTGATTTTCCATTTGTAATTCCCGGCACCGGGAATAGGAGGGATATCAGTTTCTTCTATCCACTCTTTCAATTCGTTCCAGTCGGGACTGCATCGGACGATGATTTTCTTTATAGCCGTTTTGTTATCTGATAAAGGAAGAGGTACAGTTGTAATTTCTTTTAACCGGAAGGCCAGCAATGCGGTAATAAATGCGAACAGTGCCAGTAATAGCAATCTGGATTTCATATTGTTGGTTTAAGGCAGTAAAAGTTACGTTTTTTGTTGAAATATCCAACAGGATAGTTAGTTTCCCCGGCAGTAGTGTAATTTTAATACATGAAAAGAATTATTCTTTTCTTGCTTGTCTTTAATGTTGCCGCAGCTTTTGGGCAGAATGAGTTTGCTGCTGCCGTATTTTATGCCGAGTTTAAAAAAATATATGCAGATGCGCAGGCCGGGTTTGTAACTTATAAAGGCGATAAGAGAAAAAGTGAATTTGAAGAACTGGCAACCGAATACAAAACGAAATTGCTGCTTCCATTGGCTGATTCGGGTAAGATTGTTATTCCTCTGTCAGGTAAACCTTATGTAATATATTTTTTTGAACCTGACAAAGTGAGACTGAAAGTGGACCAGCGGGGAGTTTATCTCAGGGATGCAGTCCTCACTGCTTTTGAAAAACCATTATATGCCCGTACAGAAACTTCCATCATAAATAATTACCCATTGACCAACGCCTGGTATTTTACTGATCCACAGGAAACCCGGTCAGCTTATGCAGCATTCAAAATGAGTATTTACAATACTTCCGGCAAATATTATCTTTCTTTTGAGATAAGAGGTAAAAAAGAATAACTGCAAAAAGTAAAAGTGCTGTTAAGGGCAGCACTTTTACTTTTTCTATGAAAATTATGCTCAGGCTTCGGGAGTCAGGTATTGTGCATAGGCATATCCTTCTTCTCCATCGTTGGTTCTTACCAGCCACCACTGATCGCTGGTCTGGCTGATAACCGTAATCACTTCATGATGTGCAGCTTTACCAACAACTGGCTGATCGGTGCCGGGGCCTTTGCGAATATTAAGATTTGATTTTTCGGTTGTCACTTTAGCTTTGGTAACCGGGGCAGTGGATGCCACTTTTACATTCATTACTAAATCTCCGGCAAGAAAATTCGGATCAATCTTATCATACACACTCCACAACATATCTTTAATTGCTCCGTTGGGTGCTTCACCGTCCAGGTATAAAACTCCTTCTTCTTCCCTTACCTGCAAATTGGCCACACCTGATACAGTTGCAGCATTTGTCAGTTCACGGTATTTATCCTGTAATGCTATTGATGTCATAATTAGTTGTTTTTAAAGTTGATTATTTAATTTTCAAACCAGATAATTCATATCCTTTTGATGTAAGCTTATCCAGCATTTGCTTTAAAGCCATCCATTTTGCTTTTGCAATTTCGCCGGTCAAAACAATTTTACCATCCACTACGGATGATTTCACAGAAGGATGGTCTTTTAAAGCATCAGCCAAACCCTTATTCAGGATTTCATCACTGGCATTAACAACAGGGTTAGGTATGGGAGCAATCATACAATTGTTTACGACTGATTTTACACCTTTTACTTTGCTTACCATATCACCACAATGCGTTTTACACATCTCATCTTTGCATTCACCGGAAATAGTTACCACCCCGTCATTTACACTTGTTACCATTGTACCCATAGACATTGGATCTGCTTTTAATGCAGTTTCAACGGCAGTTTTTATATCGGCATCTTTTACTTTGCTTTTGCAGGCAGAAAAGGTTAATACGATAACCGCCATAGAAGCTATCGCCAGTAGTTTTTTCATTGTTTTTAAAGTTTAGATTATTTAATAAAATTCCGGAGTACGCAGAAATATCTCTGCTGAGTGACATAAATTATGCCACAAGAAAGAATATCGCCGCTTGTATGGAAAAATGAGGTAGAATTTAAGAGGCCTGAATAATACAGTTTTTAAAAAGTATCTATTTTTTATTGTTGGTATTGTGTCAGATACTTACGCCGGATGTGAGGAATTTTTTCCCGACTGCCTTGCAAGTTGTAGCTCCTGCATGTTTCAATTGCAATACTCAGGATCAAAGAGCTTGTATTTACCAGGATTATTTTTGCTCCAGTGCCATGATTTTTTCAAATACCTTTTCATAATCAGCATGGAGAGATTTTAATTCAAGACTGGCCTTTTTGAATGCAGTCTCTGCTTCCAGGAATTTTTGTTTACTTGAATAAACAGACGGGTCAACCAGGGATTTTTCCAACTCTGCTTTGGTTATATTCAATTTGGCAATCTGTGCTTCCAACTGCTGAAATTGTTTTTGTGTCTTTTGCAATTCTTTCTTTGTGTCTTTATCTATTGCAGTATGGGAATGTTTCTGAACAACCGGCGCAGCTTTCTTTGACTCTTCTTGTTTCTTGCCTGCTTGTCCGGAAGGCAGGTCTCTTGTACCTTGTGTCTTGTCCCTTGTACCTTGTGCCTTCTTGTTTTCTGCTTCCTGCTTTGCCATCCGTTCCTTCCAGGCTACCCATTCTTCATACCCGCCTTTAAATTCTTTTATCTCATGATCAACTATTTCCCAGATTTTGTTGGCTGTTTTAGAAACAAAATAACGGTCATGGCTTACGAGAATAATGCTGCCTTCATATTTGTTCAGGGCATCAATCAGCAGATCGCAACTGTGCATATCCAGGTGGTTGGTAGGCTCATCCAGCATCAGAAAATTAGCTTTGCTGACAATTGTTTTGGCCAATGCCACCCTGGCTTTTTCACCACCACTCAGTATTTTAATTTTTTTATCCGCATCATCACCACTGAATAAAAAGCAACCCAGCAATCCACGAAGCTCCAGTTCATTCATCTGGCTGCCACATTCTTTCATCTCCTCAAGAATTGTATTATTGACATTCAATGCTTCCAGCTGGTGCTGGGCATAAAAACTTTCTTCTACATTATGTCCCCATTTTCGTTCACCCTTGCTAAAATTTTCTACACCGGCTATAATGCGCAAGAGGGTTGATTTACCTTTTCCATTCGCACCGATTAAAGCAATCTTATCATCCCGGTCAATTTCAACAGATGAATTTTCAATAATCACATTTTCACCAAATGCTTTGGAAACATGTTTTAATTCAACCAGCACTCTTCCCGGTGTTTTGTCCACCCGGAAGTTGATACGGATATTCGGACGTTCCAATTCGGAATCTTCAATACGTTCCAGCTTGTCTAATTTCTTCATGATGCTTTGTGCCATCGCCGCTTTACTCGCTTTGGCCCTGAACCTTTCTACCAACCGTTCATTCTGGCGGATATAATCCTGCTGATTCTCATAAGCTTTTTGCTGCATCTCTATACGGATGGCTTTTTCTTTTTCATAATAATCATAGTTGCCGTTATAGATATGCAACTGCTGCTGATATACTTCCACAATCTTTGTTACCATCCTGTTCAAAAAATATTTATCATGGCTTACAATCACTACTGACCCCTGGTAATGCAGCAAATATTTTTCCAGCCACTCAATAGAGGGAAGGTCAAGGTGGTTAGTCGGTTCATCTAATAAAAGCAGGTCAGGTTGCTGTAAAATCATTTTTGCCAGCAACACCCTCATTCTCCATCCTCCGCTGAATTCTTTATAGGGTCGTTTCAGGTCTTCATTGGGAAATCCCAATCCCTGTAATACTTCTTCGGTTTTGTGATGAATATTGTACCCGCCGAGTGTTTCTAATTCATGAAGCTTATCGCTGTAATCATGCAAGGTTTTTTCATCGCCTGTTTTTTCCAGCTCTATGCCCAGTTCTTCAATTTCTTTTTCTAACTGCAACACTTTTTCAAAAGCACCGAGTGCCACCTGCAAAATAGAATCATTGGTATCAAAACTCAGCAAGTCCTGGTGCAGGTAGCCGATAGAAGTAGTACGGCTTCGTTCTATCGTACCTTTGGAAGGCAGGTATTCCCCAACGAGCAGTTTCAGCAAAGTGGACTTACCCGTACCATTATAACCGATAAGGCCAATTCTTTCTCCGGGCTGAATATGCCAGGTGGCTTCTTCCACGATAACCCTTGCACCAAATTCAAATGTCACATTTTGTAATCCTGCCAGCATAAATAAGTAAATGAGGCGCAAATTTAGTCAGAATCGGTGATTAAATATTTGTTGTAGTCGCTTAAATTCTTTTAATCTTTAAATCCCTGGTTATCTTTGCCTCAATTATTGGGAACAATATGAAGAAAGTTTTAGATATTTTAGGAATAGCACTGCCAGCCTTCATCATCATCCTCGGTGTTACCCGCATTTTTGTACAAAAAACAAAAGGAGTAAACGGGTTAACTATTTTTTTTGCTATACTTCTGTTACTGACAGGGCATATACGATTTTTCTTTTCCCCTGACGGTGGCAGGCCGAATGATGAAAAATCAAAAACAACACCCATTTCCGTAAGCAGGCATAGCGGAGCTTTTAATCAGTCGCTTGAAAATGTTCTTATGGCCTATTATAATATGACAGATGGTTTTATTGATAACAATACAGAAATAATTAATCAATCTGCCCGCAGCCTGAAAGAGGCTCTTGATAGCCTGAAAGTGGAGGAACTGAAAACGGACAGCCTGATTTATGAGACAGCTTTGCAGCCGTATAATAACGCCAAATCAGAAATTGTTTCTATCAGGACTGATCCGTCTATTATTGAAAAAAGGCAATCGCTGAATATTTTCTCCAATGAATTACTCACCTTATTAAATACAGTCCGGTATGACCTGAATAAATTATACTGGCAGGAGTGCAGTGTAGCTTTTGGAGATGATAAGCCGGGCAACTGGCTGAGCCGGTCTGAAAAATCAAAAAATCCGTATGGCCAGGATAACTGTGCTGAAATCAGGAGCACTATCAACTTTGTACTGACCGACTCAACTAAAAAACAATAAGATTGTAATGCAGTTATGAAGAAAATTATCAGTGCAGTTATTTTATTGTTTATCGCCGCTGCATGTTTTTCCCAAAACAGGTTTAGCCTGAATGGATATGTAAAGGATAGTTTGTCCGGTGAATCTGTTATCGGCGCTGTTGTTTCTGTCAACGGGCAGTCAAAAGCGGTGGCCAGCAATCAATATGGGTTTTATTCCATCACTTTGGCCGAAGGAAATTATACCATCAGTGTTTCTCATGTTACTTACCTCGGAAAATCTATCCAGGTTGATCTGAAAAATAATCAGTCTTTCAATTTCGACATCACTCCGAAATCAGCATCTATATCCGACGTAATTGTTTACAGCAAACGCCGTGATGGTAATGTAAAGAATGCACAAATGGGGAAGATTGACCTTTCCATGAACCAGATAAGAAATATTCCTGCTTTTATGGGAGAGATTGATTTGCTGAAAGCCATTCAACTGCTGCCGGGAGTCCGCAATGCAGGCGAAGGGAATGCCGGTTTTTATGTACGGGGCGGCGGGCCTGATCAGAATTTAATTTTGCTGGATGATGCCGTGGTTTACAATACCGGTCACCTGTTTGGTTTCTTTTCCATTTTTAATTCGGATGCTATTAAGAATGTATCATTGATAAAAGGAGGAATGCCTGCACAGTACGGCGGGCGGCTTTCTTCGGTGGTAGATGTGGCCATGAAAGACGGTAACATCAATAAATTTCAGATGGAAGGCGGAATTGGAATTATTGCTTCCCGGTTTTCGATACAGGGACCGCTGAAGAAGAACAAAGCTTCCTATATTGTTTCTGCCAGGCGAACTTATATTGATGCCCTGGTAACGCCTTTCATTAAGAAAACCAGTTCCTTTTATGGTTCCGGATATTTTTTTTATGACCTGAATGCAAAAGTGAACTATCGTTTTTCTGAAAAAGACAGGTTATACCTCAGCGGTTATTTCGGCAGGGATGTTTTTGATTTTAATAATTCCAAACGGTCTTTTAAAACCAATATTCCCTGGGGCAATTCAACGGGTACGCTGCGGTGGAATTATGTATTTAACCGCCGGTTGTTTTCCAATACCACCTTATTGTACAATGATTACAAATTCAAATTCACGGCGCAGCAGGAAAATTTTGAAATAGGTCTTTCTTCCGGTATCCGGGATGGAAGCATCAAAACTGATTTTGATTATTATCCCCTGCCTAATCATAAATTGAAATTTGGCGGCTTGCTTACCTATCATAAATTTATTCCCAATGTGGTTACAGGCCGGCAGGACTCCATCATTTTTAAACCTAACAATGAAGGCACCAAGTATGCCGCCGAATCTGCCCTTTATTTACAGGATGATTGGGAAATAGGAGAGCAGTGGAAAATAAACTATGGCCTCCGGTGGAGCGGCTTTACACAAATAGGTCCTTACACTAAATATACCCGTGATGCCAATGGAAATAAATTAGACAGCATCCGGTATAAAAATTTTGAGCCGGTAAAAAAATATGGCGGACTGGAACCCCGCATCACTGTCCGCTATGCTATCAATGACGAAACCTCCGTGAAGGCAGCCGTAACAAGGAACCTGCAATACATTCACCTGGTCAGTAACTCCGGCAGTACATTGCCTACCGATCTCTGGGTGCCGAGCACTTATATTGTAAAACCGCAGATCAGCTGGTTATATTCTGCAGGGTTGTTCAAAAATTTCAAAGACAACACATTTGAAACATCACTGGAATTATATTATAAAAACATGCAGAACCAGGTGGAATATAAAGAAGGATATACTCCATCCTTAGCCGATCCTGAAGAAGAATTTGTATTTGGCAGGGGCTGGAGCTATGGCGCCGAAATGCTGGTAAATAAATTGAAGGGACGGTTTACCGGATGGGTTGGTTACACTTTATCCTGGACATGGAGAAAATTTCCACAACTCAATGATGGAGAAAAATATCCCACCAAATATGACCGGCGGCATGATATGTCTGTGGTGGCTAACTATGATGCCAGTAAAAAATGGAAGCTTGGTGCTGTGTTTGTTTATGGCACCGGCAATGCGATTACACTGCCCGAACGGTTTTATATTATTAACGGGGTGCTGACGCAGGAGTACAGTAAGCTGAACCAGTACCGGATGAAATCATATCACCGTATTGATTTGTCTGCAACACTTACCCCCACACCTAAAAAGAAACGCAAAATAAGCAGCTATTGGGTCTTTAGTATCTACAATGCTTACAGCCGCTTAAATCCCTATTTTATTTATTTTGATCAAAGTGGCAGCCCGGCCACGGGTGATTTGAAAGTAGAAGCGAGGCAAGTTTCATTGTTTCCAATTTTACCGGCGGTGACGTGGAATTTTAAGTTATAGTGATATAGCTATGTCACCCTGACTGGTACAAAATTCTTCTGAAAACCAATTATCTTTAGTACCAGAGTTACGGCAATACAGACGTTGTGTGTCATGCTGTAAAGGCATCTTTAACTAATTACGGAAATCAAACCCACTGGTGGATAATAAAGATAATCTTGTTTTAAAATCACTTAGTTCTGATGAAATCAATAAGATTGAAGAATTCAGAAAATCAAAGCATACTGCTGTTTTGGCTATTTTGTTTTCTGACATTGTCAATTCTACTTATGCCAGTGAAAAGCTTGGAGAACAGACCTATTCCAAATTAAGGCACATACATGATGAACTCTTTACACAGATTATGACCCGGGATAACGCAGGTGTCATTATTAAGCAGATCGGAGATTCATTTCTATGTGTTTTTGCCGAACCCTCAACTTCTGTATTACGGGCGGTTGAATTTCAGAGGACAATCAGACAAAACAAAGATAATTTAACTATTAACGATTACACTCTCATAGTAAGAATTGGGATTCATATTGGACAGGTTGTCGTTGAAAACAAACTGTCAATGGATATTTTTGGTAGCCAGGTTAACCGTGCAGCAAGAATTGAATCAATTGCTAACGGTGGCCAAATACTTACCTCACAATCCATTTGGGAAAATGCAGTTGGGTGGCTTAAAGACAATAATGAAGAAGAGATAGGATGGATTTCCTATGGAAAAACTAGATTGAAGGGTATAGATGGGAAAATAGAAATTTTTGGATTTTACTCGAAAGAAAACGGGCCATCTTCTACACCAAAAGTTTTCCTGAAACAAAGAAAAAAGAGAGCTTTACTTGGTTTAACAGTTATTGTACTAGTAGCTTTCCTTTCATTTTTTTTAGTTAAAATTTTTAACTCCAAGTCAAACAAAAAAGTAAATATTGAGAATACTTCCGGAAGAAAATCATATTACATTCAATTTGATTTTTCTGAAACTCCAAACCTAGATACATCCTTACTGAATGAAATTTTTTTATCTGAAATGATTACAGCCATGTATCCTGACTCGATACTTACCGAAAATGACTTGATTCATTCACTTTCAAAACAGGGCAAACTTTATAAAAGACATGCAAATAATAATTTTGATGAAGGCAAATATTTCAGCGATACCTTACATTTATTTGGAGCAGTGTCTATTAAAAGTATCAGACAAAATAATAAAATAACCGATACGATAGCATATTATACCAAATTTCAATTTTGGTATGATGGAGGTTCTACAGTTTCCGATGATACATTATTAAGTAGTATAAAAGATTTAAAAAATAATTTTCGCAACTGGATTCAAAAAAGAATAACGGAGTTCCGAATAAAAGATGAACTGGGTGTTGTTTTGGAAAGTAATGACAGTATAGTTCTTTTTCAGATTGCCAAGGAAGCAAAGCCAAGATTGGGCGCCTCATTAAGTTTTAGAAGACAATACGTTAATAAAGAAGGATTAGCAATTTGGCTTTCCGAGTATAACAAAAAGTTTGCCTACTTAAAAGACAAACCTCAATTTTCCGAACAGTTGAAAAAAGAAAAACTGGATTTTGAAAAAGATAGCCCCGAAATAACATATGATCTTACAAACACTAAAGGTGGTTGGATGATAAAACTGAAAGATATCGAAAGTAAGGTTACTGAGTTATATGATTCTGTTGGAAAAGCCACCTGGGTCAATAAAGGAATTTATCCTTTTGTGAAACCAAAGAAAGGTGATTTGATATTTCTGGATTATTAAATAACTTTTTATATGATAACTAGCCCCATAGTTTTATATCTAGTATAGCACGAACACACAACACTGGGTTTTCTGATATGCTGGCAGACGAATATATCCTCATCTTTTTATAGCTATCATCTGTTGTTCGGGCTGAACGAATAAATATCAACAAAAGAATTTAACTTCAACTTCAGTTTTCAATCGGCTTCTGTTCCGGCTGAACGTAACACAGAATATCAGCACAGCAGAAAGCCCTAACGTTATGGGCTGCTGATGATACGGAACACACCCCAAAAAAAGAAAACCTGCTTTCGCAGGCTTTCTTTCACAAATTCGATTCGACTAAAAATTGTTTGCCCGGTCAAGTTACGGGCAATTAATCCATCCACAGAAAATAGTATGGCTATTACACATCTTTATTTCCACTTTCAGTAGTATCATTTAAAGCTTTAAGCTTTTACACTTACTTATATTTTCCGAAGGGGTGCATAATTGATCCTGCTCAATATTACCCGAGCATGAAAACATATCTACTTTTTTTCATCTATCTTCTTTGTGGTATCTGTTTTTCCTGCATCGAAGAAAAGATTCCCGGGAAAGAATTGAGGGCAGGACAGTCAAGAGGTTTTTAATTCCGGTTGATTGGGTATAAAAGTCATTCGTCAACCGGGATAGCTTTCTTTACGGGATTTTTATTGCAGCCGCCGGCTTCTCATAAATAAATCTTACCATTGCATTTTTTTTCTCATCGGAGGTAAGATAAAGCTGGTAACGTTTATCGCCGGCTTTAATAATCATTAATGCTGTATTGGGGGGGATGGAGCCGAGATTTTCACCTACCATAATGATTTCCTGCTCTGGCCGCTTCAGGTCAACTCTTACACTAATAGACACTGGCTGCGCCTTCAGCATTTTCCTGGATACCACAGGCATGTTGTTTACATACACAGAAATGGTGTCACCATCTATCTGGCCGTTGTCATAAAAATCTATCTGAACATTACCGGTATCTACTTTTATTTCTTTTACTAATTCTGCTTTTCTGTTCGTTAGCGAAGGAGGTAATTTAAACTCAGGCTTAAACGTTGATTTATCAAACCTTGTCAGCACAACGGTGCCTGGATCGCAGGCCGTTTTGCCATCGGTTGCCTTACCCGTCCAGGTGCCACGAAGTTGTTCTTCCGACACTACATTGCCCCCGCCCTTATGATAAGTGAGAGCATATTTTTTGACGCAGGGAACACAATCTTCTTTAATTCGAAAAGTAATGATGCCATTTTCCTGTATGGAAATAGTATTGCTGTCTTTTTTGTAGATACCTTCAAAATTTTCTTTTACATAATTAAGGGAGTCTGAAAAATGATAGGCTGTTCCGGTTATCCTGGTGCCGGCTACCTGCAACTGTAATTCTATATTATAAACAGGAAAACAACTTCCCGGAGCCATTACTAATCTGCCTTTCCAGATGCCATTAATATCCTGTCCCCTCACAACTATGGAGAGTATTAATAAGAGGGGTAATATAATTTTTCTTGACATTCTGCCGGAAAAATAGATGAAAAAGACAAGGCACAGGCAAAAATTACAGAAACGGTCAATACTCCCTCTCCGTACTTGTCCTGAGCGAAGTCGAAGGGTGGAGAGGGCAGGGGTGAGGTTATTTAGGTTTCTGATACCTGAACCGCACAACAGCATTTTTCTGTTCGGTTGACGTAATACGGACATCAAAACGTTGCTCGCCGGATTCAACAATCATCAGCGAAGTGTTGGGTGGAATGCTGCCGAGATTTTCTGCTACCATTGTTAACTCATGTTCTTCGTTATCCTCTTCCATCTTCAGATTTATTACAAGAGGATTGGCAGTGAGGCGTTGGGCTGACAATACTAATTTATTATCGAGATAGACCGAAATAATATCGCCATCAATTTCACCGTTATCATACAATTTTACAATAACATCAGGAGTTTTAACGGTGAGTGTTTTAACCAATTCATTCGAACGTTTTTTTAATACATCTGGTTTTGGTATAACAACTGTCGGATTGATTTTTATTACAGTTGGTGTTGTAACCTTATTCTTTATTGAATCAGTTTTTGTTTTAGTAACAGGAGTGACAATTGGCTTTACTACCGGTTTTTTTACAGGTGGGTTATTTACCACTACAGGTTTTTTAACAGGCGGAGTTACCGCTTTTGTTTTTACCGTATCTTTTTTTACCGGCGGCTTATTATAAATGACCGGCGTAGTTTTTATTTTATTTCTTAAAAAAGGCTCGACATAAAAATCAGAGCTGGTAACTTTTCTCAGAAAAACTTTTCCGCCGCCACAATCACCCCAGGCAGCCGGTGGATTGGTCATCTTTTTAGTTTCAAATTTACCGAGGTAGGTTCCTTCCAGAAATTCTTCTTTGCCTGATCTTGAATACTTAAAATTATAGTTCATGATGCAGGTGGCGCCGCCCATGGAACTTTTTACTTCCACCGTTTTTATTTCCCGTATTTTAAAAGAAGAGGATGTTTTGATGAAACTACCTGTCATGGTTGCCTTACCATAAAACCGCACATCAAGATAAGAATAGGAAACACCCGTAACGCCAAAAGAATTGCTTTGTGATACCTGAAATTCCAGTTTGTAATATTCGCCACCGTCAGAAATAAAATACCCTTTCCATATACCCGTGACATCCTGTGCAGATAAACTGAATTGGGTAAAAGGCATCAGCAATGATAATAACAGTAAATACCTGGATAAAGTCCGTTTCATCGGGCTCAAAACTAATAAATATGTGCTTACAGAAACAATGATAGCAGGGCAATAGTTTGTTAATTTTAAAAGTGTAAAAGCTATGGCCGTTCCTGTTTCTGTCTGCCCTGGCTGTTTCAAAAAAAGAACAGAGATGCCGCTGCAAAAAATGTCTCCTGCCAGCCGTTTAATACTCCGCCATCTTTAGCCTGATTTTGCTAAATTTGCACCCTATCAAAAAAGAGAATTTACTGCATGATCAAGATTACTCTTCCCGACGGAACAATACGGGAATATGAAAAAGGAACTACTGCGCTGGGGATAGCAAAATCCATTTCAGAAGGGTTGGCCAGGAAAGTGCTGGCGGCCAGCATCAATGGAGAAGTATGGGATGCTACAAGGCCCATTAATGAGGATGCGGCATTAAAACTATTAACCTGGAATGATGCGGAGGGTAAGAACACCTTCTGGCATTCTTCTGCCCACCTGATGGCAGAAGCGGTTGAATCCATGTTTCCCGGTGTAAAATTCTGGGTGGGTCCGCCGGTGGAGAATGGATTTTATTATGACATGGACCTGGGCGATAAAAAAATGAGTGAGGAAGATCTGGCAGCTTTGGAAAAAAAGATGAACGAACTGGCCAAAAAGAACAGTGAGTATATAAGAAAAGAAATACCAAAAGATGATGCAGTAAGGTACTTTACTGATAAAGGGGATGAGTACAAACTTGATTTATTGAATAATCTCAACGATGGTGAAATAACTTTTTATACGCAGGGAAGTTTTACTGATCTCTGCCGGGGTCCGCATATTTCCAATACGTCTTTTATAAAAGCAATTAAGTTGACAAGCATTGCCGGAGCCTACTGGAAAGGCAATGAGAAAAATAAAATGCTGACAAGGGTATATGGCGTTACCTATCCCTCCCAAAAAGAACTGGATGAGTATTTGCTGATGGTGGAAGAGGCGAAAAAAAGAGATCACCGGAAATTGGGAAAAGAATTAGGCATCTACACAATGGATGATGATGTGGGGCAGGGATTGATCATGTGGATGCCCAACGGAACTATAATAATTGAGGAGCTGGAAAAACTGGCTAAAGAAACCGAGCAGGCTGCTGGCTATAAAAGAGTGGTAACACCGCATATTGCCAAAGAGAGTATGTACCTGACCAGCGGTCACCTGCCTTATTATGCTGACAGTATGTATCCCCCAATGGAAATGGATGGAGAGAAGTATTATTTAAAATCAATGAATTGTCCTCATCATCATAAAATTTATGCGGCTGAACCCAAAAGTTACCGGGATCTTCCTTACCGGATTGCAGAATACGGAACCGTTTATCGCTATGAACAAAGCGGTGAATTGTTTGGATTGATGCGGGTCCGCTGCCTGCACATGAATGATGCACATATTTATTGCACCAAGGAGCAATTCAATGACGAGTTCCGGGCAGTAAATGATATGTACCTGAAATACTTCAAAATATTTGGCATTGATAAATACATCATGCGGCTCTCCTTACATTCTCCGGAAAAGCTGGGAGTAAAGTATGTGAACCAACCTGAACTGTGGCAGGAAACAGAAACGATGGTGAGAAATGTGCTGACAGAATCCAACATTCCTTTTGTGGAGGTAAAAGACGAAGCTGCTTTTTACGGCCCCAAAATTGACGTACAGATATTCAGTGCTATTGGCCGGGAGTTTACGCTGGCCACCAACCAGGTTGATTTTTCGCAGGGAAGAAGTTTTAAACTGGAATACACTGATCAGTCAAACAAAGTGGAAACCCCGTTGATTATTCACCGGGCGCCGCTGGGTACTCATGAACGATTTATTGGTTTCCTCCTTGAGAAATATGCCGGCAAGTTCCCTCTCTGGCTGGCACCGGTGCAGGTAAAAGTGCTGCCCATCAGCGATAAATTCGCAGATTATGCAAAGAGTGTTTCTGATAAACTGAAAAAAGCTGATATTCGTAGTGAAGTTGATGACCGGAATGAAAAGATCGGCAAGAAAATAAGAGATGCAGAGATGCTAAAAGTCCCTTACATGCTGGTAGTGGGAGAAAAAGAAATGAGTGAAAATAAAGTGGCTGTAAGAAGACAAGGCAAAGGTGATGATGGGGTAGTTGAGGTGGAGAATATTATTAAGAGATTGGTGACGGAAATAAAAAACAGGGGTGAGATAAGCGATGGAGAATTTCAACCATTAATTTTCAATTGATATTTTTTTTTATTTTAATTGAGCAACAAAGAATAACAATTTTGAAGTGTATCAAGCCCCGAAGGGGCTGAATATTGATAGCTCCGGGTGAAACCCGGAGAAATAAAAACAGAATGAAAGCAGGCAGAACCCCGAAGGGGTTCAATATTGATAAACAAAGAACAGAACGATGAAAGGAGCGTCGCAACAGGTGATCATCTGTGTTCATGTCGCTGGTAACAAAAAAAATAATTATTAACCAAAAAAAGTAAATGGCAGTACCACAAAAACCCGGAGGCGGGTTCAGCAGACCACCCGGCGGAGGATTTAAACCCGGCGGTGGCGGATTTAACAAAGGCGGTTTCAGAGGCAGATTTGTTCCCCGCAAAGAAGCAGAGCACCGTATCAATCATCATATCCGTGTACCACAAGTGCGGCTCGTTGGTGAAAATGTAGAAGTCGGCGTTTACGATACATCGGCCGCTATGAAAATGGCGCAGGACCAGGGATTAGATTTGGTAGAAATTTCCCCAACCGTTGATCCGCCTGTTTGCAAAATAATTGACTACAACAAATTCCTGTACGATAAGAAGAAGAAGGAAAAAGAGATGAAGGCCAAAAGCAAAGTCTCTGAGGTAAAAGAGATCCGCTTTACTCCCAATACTGATGATCATGACTTTGATTTCAAAGCCAAACATGCGGTAGAATTTCTGAAAGATGGCAACAAGGTGAAAGCTTATGTGCAGTTTAAAGGCCGGGCCATCCAGTTCCAGGACAGGGGGCAGTTATTGCTACTGAAGTTTGCCGAAAGATTAGCGGAAGCAGGAATTCTGGAAAACATGCCAAAGATGGAAGGCCGGAGAATGCTCGCCATGTTCGCCCCGAAAGGAAAAAAGAAAGGATAATCTTTTTATTTTTTCTGCCTGTTTAATTAATCATTTATCAACCAAAACAAAGCTGATGAAAAAATTCTTGCTGGCCCTGACTGCAACAACTCTATTGCTTACAGGAGTATCCTGTAAATCCGCTGATAAAAAGGCTGATGAAATAGCAGCAGATTTCTGTAATTGTTTAAGCGGACTGGAAAAGAAACTAAGTGCCGGCACAAAAAAGATTGTATCAGATGCTGCCGTAGCAGCTGATCCTATGAAGTCAATCCAGGATAATATGATTGCCCTGGGCGAAGAGGAAGGAAAGAAAATAGGAGAAGAAATGGAAAGTGTGGGAGAAATGGAAGATGAAAATTCTGAAACAGGCCGTTGCATTAAAAATGTAGAAAAAAAATACAAGGATGCTTATACGATGAATGAAGAAAAAACGGTGCAAAAGATCATTAAAGAATTAGAAGCAAAACCGGGCTGTAGTTTTACGGCTTCTTTAATGAAACTGGGTCTTAAAATGAAAGGAAAACCCGGGTTTGAATAAAATATTTTTTCAATATGTGGAGGAAACGATTGCTGGATTGTCTCCCCTTTTTCTGCTCATCATATTATATAGACCGTTGATACAAAAATCAACGATTGCTGTTGCCAAACCGCTGCTTTGTGTATATTCAGCCATTAATAAAAACGATATCTATGCCATTGTCTATGTATAAATTTTTTCTTACCTGTGTTGCCATATCAGTAACCACTGTAGCGTTGGCGCAGCTGCCCGGAGGTAGCCGTCCCGATACTACACGAAAACCCGCAGGAACAAATAATCAGGGCCCCAAACCTTACAAAGAAGTTATCACTTCAAAAGCAGTTTCTGATCCGGGTTTGTTTTGGGTACATAAAGTGGAAGACAAATATTATTTTGAAATACCTGACTCGGTGTTTAACCGTGAATTATTAGTGGTCAACCGTATTTCGAAAGCCTCAGCTGGTATGAGGGCCCCTGGCAGTTTTTTTGGATATGGAGGTGACCAGATAGCACAAAATGTTATCCGCTTTGAAAAAGGCCCCAACAATAAAGTTTTTCTTCGTACCATTTCATTTGCAGAGTATGCAAGAGATTCCACATCCCCTATGTTTACATCGGTGAATAACTCCAATATTCAGCCCATTGCTGCATCGTTTGATATAAAATCATTTGGAAAAGATTCATCAGGTGCAGTCATTGACATTACTGATTACATCAGCGGAGATAATGAAGTGCTGAATTTCAACAGCGGATTAAAAAGTGTTTTACGCCTCGCTGCCATTCAAAATGATAAATCGTATGTAGTAAGTGTAAAATCATACCCGATAAATATTGAAATAAAAACGGTGAAAACATACACCCGGTCCGCAGCGCAGGCAACGGCTGGTAGTTTTGGCGGCGGTGGAACAGGGGGAGGGAATATGACAATGGAATTAAACAGTTCCATGGTATTACTTCCAAAAGTTCCCATGCAACCGAGATTTTTTGATCCCCGCATTGGTTATTTCGCCGTAGGCTATACAGACTTTGATGCTAACCCACAAGGAGTAAAAACAATCACTCTTGTAAAAAGATGGAGGCTGGAGCCAAAGCCGGAGGATATTGAAAAATATAAAAATGGGGAATTGGTAGAACCGCAGAAGCCTATCATTTTTTATATTGACCCTGCTACTCCAAAAAAATGGGTTCCGTATTTAATACAGGGAGTGAATGACTGGCAAATTGCGTTTGAAAAAGCCGGTTTTAAAAATGCAATTGTGGGTAAAATGCCGCCAACAAAAGAAGAAGACAGTACCTGGAGCCTTGATGATGCCCGCAATTCAGCCATCGTTTACAAGCCATCTGATATTGCCAATGCAAGCGGCCCCAGTATTTCTGACCCCCGCAGCGGAGAAATAATGGAAAGCCATATTAACTGGTATCATAACGTAATGGAGTTAATACATGACTGGTATTTTATTCAAACGGCGGCGGTTGATCCCAAAGCCCGGAAAATGGTTTATGATGATGAATTAATGGGACAGCTTATACGTTTTGTTTCATCACATGAAGTGGGACATACATTGGGCCTTCGTCATAATTACGGCTCCAGTTCAACCGTACCGGTGGAAAAACTGAGGGATAAAGCCTGGGTGGAAGCAAACGGTCATACACCCTCCATTATGGACTATGCCCGGTTTAATTATGTAGCACAACCCGAAGATAATATTGGTCAGGCCGGTTTGTTTCCCCGCATCGGCGATTATGACAAATGGGCTATTGAATGGGGCTATAAAGCATTTCCGCAATATAAAAGCCCGGAAGCTGAAAAAGCTTTTCTGAATAACTGGGTTATGACAAAGTTGAAAGATAATCGTCTGTGGTTTGGATCTGAAACCAATCAGGACGATCCCCGGTCTCAAAGAGAACAGGTAGGTGATGATGCTATGAAAGGCAGCCTGTATGGAATAAAAAATCTTCAGCGTATTATTCCCAACCTGGTGCAATGGACAAAAGTTGATAATGAAGATTACCGTAACCTGTCTGAAATGTACAACCAGGCCGTTAGCCAGTTCCGGTTTTACTTGGGACATGTGGCAAAATATATTGGCGGCATTATGGAAACTCCAAAGATGGTGGAAGAGCAGGGGCCGGTTTATGAAATAGTAGCTGAGGCTAAACAAAAAGAAGCTGTTGATTTTCTAAACAAACAATTATTTGCAACACCGTCATGGCTTATTAACCAGGATATCTTTAGTAGAACAGGGCTGAATGGTTTAAATGTTATTGGTGGGCTTCAGGATAACATACTCGGTGGAATACTTAGCACAAGAACACTGAATAAATTGGTGGATGCAGAAGCTGCAACAGGTAATGCCGCCTACCAGATTATTGAACTGTTAGGAGATTTGAAAAAAGGAATCTGGTCAGAATTAGCGGCCAGAAAACCAATAGATATTTATCGCCGCAATCTTCAGAAATCATACATAAATATATTAGGGGATTTGTTGAAATCGGGTAAAGGGCAAACCATTACTGTGGCAGGCATTACTATCACTACAGCCACGGCCGATAAGTCGGATAGCAGGAGTGTGGTAAGAGCACACCTGGCTTCTTTGCGGGCAGAGGTAAATGCCGCCGCCGCCGGAACTCCGGACCAGATGAGTAAGTATCATCTTCAGGATATTTCCAACAGAATTGATAATGCCCTGAATCCTAAAGACTAAGGCTAATTTATTTTAATTCTGGTTCCAGAAGAGACTGGGCTGAATATATCTGTATTTCCTTTACTAAAGCCTTTGCCGGTTGGGTTTACACGCCTATCTTTGCACTCCTAAAAATCCGGAGGCTCTGAGCATGTCGAAGAGTTAAAGGAAAAAAGGGTAGTTCTTCCACAGTTCCGCAATAACCGGAACAAAACATTACTGAAGAGGTTCGATAAAGGTCCCCCGGTGGGGAATGCCTCAAAGGTGTAATATTAAATACTGGGTAACATGCCTAAAGTAAAGACAAACTCCAGTGCCAAAAAACGCTTCAAAGTGACCGGCACAGGAAAGATCATGCATCAGAAAGCTTTCAAACGTCACATCCTGACGAAGAAATCCAAGAAACGTAAACGTAATATGCGGAAAGACGGGCAGGTTGCAGACTCACACCTGCACTTTGTAAAACGATTATTAAGGCTCAAGTAACAAGGTGCCAGGCACAAGTATGACTTGTCCTTTGAATTCTTGTTCATTTTTGACTAACAAAATTTTCAACTTTAAACTCATTATTATATGCCTCGTTCAAAAAATGCAGTGGCCTCCAAAGCCCGCCGCAAAAAAATATTAAAACAAGCCAAAGGTTTCTATGGCAAACGTAAAAATGTATTAACCGTTGCCAAAAACGTAGTGGAAAAAGGTATGACCTACATGTTCGTAGGCCGTAAGCTGAAGAAAAGAGAATACCGTACATTATGGATTGCCCGTATCAATGCGGCTGTCCGTGCCGAAGGAATGACTTACTCCCAGTTTATTAATAAGCTGCAGACGAAGGGCATTGACCTTGACCGTAAAGTACTGGCCGATCTGGCAATGAACAACCCGGAGACTTTTAAGAGCTTGGTTGATTCGGTGAAATAATTAATTTACCTGCTTTAATATAAAAGTTCCGCTGTCAGCGGAACTTTTATATTAAAGCAGGTAAATTAATTATTTCACCGAATCAACCAAGCTCTTAAAAGTCTCCGGGTTGTTCATTGCCAGATCGGCCAGTAC
>JANPMI010000140.1:0-11895 GCA_031422725.1 Chitinophagaceae bacterium
AAGTATTTTGAAAGCCTGAATAAAGTTTACCTGCGGGACAGTGTTGTGGTAATCAATATAAAAGGGGATACATTAAAAAGCCCTGATCTCTGGTGGGACCAGAACACTAAATTATTTTATACTGATAAATACGCCGAGTACCTGACAAAAGATAAAAAGATTTTCCCTTCCAAAGGTATTGAAGCCACACAGGATTTCAGCCGGGTCACTTTTCGTTACCCTACCGGTGTCCTGCAGGTAAAAGAAGATGGTTTTCCGCAATAGCCATACTTTTTTTGAACAATTATTCAGTTGCATCTTTTGCAATAACTTTAAACCTTCAACCTGCCTACCGTCAGTCAGGCTTTAAACTTCCAATCTTTATGGAATATCGCTACATGGGTAAAACTGGTTTGCAGCTTAGTGTATTATCATTTGGAAGCTGGGTCAGCTTTCATAAGCAGATTGATGACAGCGTTGCTGATGAACTGATGGGTATTGCTTACGATAATGGAATCAATTTTTTTGATAATGCGGAAGTGTATGCACTCGGTGAAAGTGAAAAAATGATGGGCCGTGTATTGAAAAAGAAAAACTGGGACAGAACTTCTTACACCGTTTCCTCCAAAGCATTTTGGGGCTGGCGGGGAAAAGATAATAAACCAAACCAGGCAGGATTGAGCAGAAAGCACCTGGTAGAAGCTTGTCACGAAGCACTGCAAAGGCTGCAAATGGATTACCTCGACATGTATTTCTGTCATCGTCCCGATAAAGGCACACCGGTTGAAGAAACCGTTTGGACGATGCACAACTTAATTCAGCAGGGAAAAATTTTATACTGGGGCACCAGCGAATGGAGTGGAGTGGAAATTATGGAAGCACACCGGGTGGCACATCAGTATGGATTGATAGGGCCTTCTATGGAACAACCGCAATACAATTTGCTGGAAAGAAATAAAATGGAAAATGAATTCCTTCTGCTATTTAAAACCGTGGGTATGGGTACTACCATCTGGAGCCCATTAGCCTCTGGTTTATTAAGTGGTAAATACAATAATGGAATTCCTGAAGGAAGCCGTTTTGCTATAGAAGGGTTTGACTGGTTAAAAGACCGCTGGATGCAGGAAAGTTTCCTGGAAAAAATTAATAAGCTCAGCAACCTGGCAAAAGATCTTGGTATATCCATGGCGCAACTGAGCATTGCGTGGTGTATAAAAAATCCTCATGTTACTACTGCTATCCTCGGGGCAACAAGGAAAGAGCAATTACTGGAAAATTTAAAAGCACTGGACGCTGTTGAAAAACTTACTACGGAAGTGATGCAGCAGATAGATGATATCGTTCAGACAAAACCAGCAGTACCTGAATATTAAAATAACCTGTTAGGCATAATTATAAACAGCTCTCCATGACTAAAAAGATTATTATTTTGATGACATTAGTTCAACAGTTTTTGTTTGCACAAGCCCAAACAAAAATCATTGACATGCATGCCCATTCTTATACCGACAGCGATTTTGGAGAACGGGAACCAGCCACCGACTATTACGGCAATAAAGGATCTGCTAACGCAGAATCACATCGAAAGGCAACATTCGCTGCATTCAAAAAATCGAATGTTGTAAAAGCCATGGTAAGCGGCAACCCCGAAAGTGTAGAGAATTGGGCTTCGAAAGATAGCAACCATATTGTGATCAAAGGAATTTTAATGTATACACCAAATGATTACGGCATAGATACGGTCAAGTTTGAGCAAATGATCAAAGACAAAAAAATAGAAGTATTTGGGGAACTTGCGCCCTATTATGTCGGTGCTACTCTAAGCGATTCAATCTGGCAGCCCTACTTACGCATCTGCGAAAAATATGATATACCTGTAGCTGTTCATACAGGTGGTGGCGACCCTGGCGGCACCTATTCATGGTCGCCAAAGGCAAGGTTGAAATTTGGAGACCCATATCTGATAGAAGATGTTTTGGTGAACTATCCCAAGCTTAGAATTTATCTGATGCATGCTGGTGCAGAAGAATGGCACGAACATGCTTTAAGGCTGATGGCCTATTACCCACAACTTTATACCGATTTAGCAGTAATGCTTTGGGTGGAACCTAATACGAAGCGAATTATCAAGGTGTTTCTAAAAAATGCTAAAGAGGCTGGCTATTTAAACCGAGTTATGTTTGGGTCTGACCAAATGATTTGGCCATACTCTATTGAAAAATCAATTGAATTTTTGAACAGTTTGACCTTTCTGACAAAGCAGGATAAAGAGGATATACTCTACAATAATGCAATGAGATTTTTAAAACTGAAGAAATAACTGTGCCTAACATTGGTATTGCCAATAGTGAGGCTGGACATTGACAATCAGCAATTAATTTGAAAAGGTGAAATTCATTGCCCCAGAGGGGCTCCGATTGCCATCGGGACGGTTTTCGCCTCAGGTAATGGTTTTAGTTGCCCGCCCGGATGACCGGGTCGGACGGGGATATTGGTATTCATCAACGGGACAATTAATTTTTTTGCAAATAACCTGCCGTGGCCTGCCTGTTTATTGAATTTGTTCAATAAAATTTTCTGTTCGCCGTAGTACTACGAAACAGGAAGAGTATATCAACGAACAGTTTCTTTATCTTCATCATTAAATTATTCAATATGTCATTTGCCAATAAAACAATACTCATTACAGGTGCCACCCGGGGTATAGGAAAAGCCATTGCCCTGCGTCTTGCTGCAGAAGGAGCAAACATTATTGTTGCTGCAAAAAGTGTGGAAGAAAATGCAAAGTTAGGCGGCACTATTTTTTCCGCAGCAGCAGAAATAGAAGCTGCCGGGGGAAAGGCACTGGCGGTGCAATGCGATATCCGTTTTGAAGAACAGATTCAGCAGGTGGTGGATAAGGCAATAGAGAAATTTGGCGGTATTGATATACTGGTTAATAATGCCTCCGCTATTTCATTAACGGCTACTGCACAAACAGAAAGCAAAAGATTTGATTTAATGCATGACATCAATGTGCGGGGAACTTTTTTTGTAACCAAAGCCTGCATTCCGCATCTGAAAAAATCGGAAAACCCGCATATTCTTACTTTGTCGCCACCTATCAATCTTGATCCGAAATGGTTTGAAAAACATGTTGCTTATACCATAACCAAGTACGACATGAGCATGATGACCATTGGGTGGGCAAAAGAATTAAAGAAAGACAGGATTGCTGCTAATTCACTCTGGCCGCGGACAACGATTGATACAGCTGCCGTAAGAAATTTATTGGGAGGGGCAATGCTGGCTAACATGAGCCGTACAACGGATATACTGGCTGACGCAGCTTATTATATTTTAAGACAGCCCTCCGGTGACTGCACCGGCAATTTATTTGTTGACGAAGATGTATTGGCCAAAGAAGGTATTACTGACCTGGAAAAATATTCAGTAGTTCCCGGTGCAAAATTGTACAATGATTTGTTTGTATAATAAAGACAATGACTATTTAATCATGATCGCCTTTTGAATTAAATTTTTTCTCTGCCTCTTTCGCTTTTTCAAAATCAAGCACCACACCATTTATACAATACCTTAAACCAGTTGGTGGCGGGCCATCGTTAAATACATGACCAAGATGTGCTTTGCACCGGCCACATTGCACTTCCGTCCTTTGCATGCCATGTGTAGTATCAGGCGTATTAATCATACTTTCTTTGCTGATGGGTTCATAAAAACTTGGCCAGCCACAGCCACTTTCAAATTTGGTATCACTTTTAAAAAGAGCATTGCCGCAGGCTGCACAATAGTAAGTGCCGGTTTCTTTAAAGTTTTCAAACTTGCTGGACCATGCCCTTTCCGTTCCTTTTTGCCGGGCAATATAAAAGACATCTGATGGTAATATTTTTTTCCATTCTTCTTCACTCAGGGTTACTTTAGAACTGTCTGTGGTTGAATAAACGGGATTGTTTTTTTTGGAAGTATCCATGGTTACTGATTTTTTGGTATAAGAATTATTTTGCGAAAAACTGCCTGCCCGAATGTGGTCAGGCGGGCATTGCTGAAAAAGGCAGGTCAGTGTAATTAATGCCGGGTACATCAGCTTCATATTCATCATACTTTAAGAACAAATTTACGATAACAAGGTTTGCAGCGTTTGTTCGGGGAGCGACACCCTATTTTCTTAACATTCTGACAATTCGAGTCGTTATATCAAAACTTAGGCGGGGTATGAAGAATGTAAGCCCTGTATATTATATTTGTTGGCTCACCAAGGGTAGCAATTGCTTTATGTTTAACCTGATATTATTTGGTCCTCCCGGTAGCGGAAAAGGTACCCAGTCGGATAGATTAGTGGAAAAATATGGATTAGTCCATCTTTCCACCGGTAACCTGCTCCGGGAAGAGATTGCCCAAAAAACACCTTTAGGTGTTGAGGCTAAGAGTTTTATGGATAAAGGACAGTTAGTTCCTGATGAGGTGGTGATTGGTATGGTGGATTCTTATTTTGAAAAACACAAAGATGCCAAAGGGTTTTTATTCGATGGATTTCCCCGCACTGCAGCACAGGCTAAGGCATTAGATAAATTACTGGAGTTGAAGAAAACAGGGATAGCTGCCGTATTGGCCCTGGAAGTAACAGAAGAGGAATTAGTAAAAAGATTGCTAAACCGGGGTAAAACATCCGGCCGCAGTGATGATACCCATGAAGAGGTAATAAGAAAAAGATTTGCTGTTTACAGCAATGAAACCACACCTGTGGCAGAACATTATAAAAAATCAAAAAAATTTCAATCTATCAAAGGAGAAGGTACGGTTGATGAAATTTTTGGATCAATCAGCACGGCAGTAGATAAAAAGATGAAATAGGAATTTTTGGAATTCTTCAAATACTGTTCTGTAAATTGCCTCTTTCAAAGCCAGCCACATGAGTTTAGAAAAAGAAAATTTTCTCCGCACTAAATTGATCGCTTATTTACAAAGACTCGATCCTGCTACACCGGCCAGATGGGGGAAAATGAATGTGCAACAAATGATAGAGCATTATGGGGGAGATGCCGTACGGAATGCCAGTGGGCGGTTAAAGATAGATACCATAATAACCCCACCCGAACACCAGGAGAGGATGAGAGAATTTATGATGAGTGATAAACCTTTTAAGGAAAACACTAAAAACCCTTTGATGGGCGAAGAGCCGGCACCGTTACAGTATAAAACAATACAGGCTGCCATCGGCGGACTCCAGCAAGAGTTAATTTATTTCCTTGAAGCTTTTGAAAAGAATCCTCAGCTCATTACCCGCAATCCCTTTTTTGGAGATCTGAATTTTGAGCAAAATGTCCAGTTGTTATATAAACATGCTATCCATCATTTAAAACAATTTGGTGTGGAACCGGCAGTATAAAAAATCTTACAGTTTTGCTTTCAGCAGTGAATCTGCTTTTGCCAGGCTTTTCAATACTGCATCTTTTACTTTATCTACTTTTAGTTTTTCTTCAGTTAAATATTTTATGCGTTCCTGCAAATTATTCGCCGCAGAATCAAAATTAATTTCTGCCATCCATTTATTCATTGCATTATCCGCATAATTAAGGTCGTTAATAAGCTCTTCCAATTTGGCTTTGTATGGGGCGGCAGCTTCTCTTGCTTTGCCGGGTAATGTTGCAATGGAGTCAATGATTTTTTGTACCGCCGCCTGTATTTTAGGAATTCTCATAGATTTAGGCATTGCAATATCGTGGCCTTTCACTACTTCTTTTTCAAGACTGTCTGATTGCGTCTTTAACGTATCCTCTTTTTTACCTGGGCTATTACAGGAAACCATGAACAGGCATATAACTATTACTGCAAACAAAACTGTATTTTTCATACTGAAATTTTAGTATGCAAAGATAAGATGACATTGTATTGCGCTGTGTCATAAATCAATCTGCATGTTTTTTAAGAATTCAGGTAATTTCGTCGCAGAATTAATGATTGCTGTATGAACAAACTTGGAAATTATATCACGGGCCACTGGATTACCGGCGATGGAGAAGGACAATTATTATACAATGCCGTAACGGGTGATGCTATGGGTGCCGCCACTACCAAGGGGCTTGACTTTGGCTCCATTGCTGATTATGCAAGAATGGTTGGCAATCCTGCCTTGCGAAAAATGACTTTTCATGCAAGGGGTAATATGCTGAAAGCATTAGCCCTGCATCTTCGCAATCATCTCGATACATTTTATAAAATAAGTTACCAAACCGGTGCCACTAAAGCCGATAGCTGGGTGGATATAGAAGGCGGTATCGGAAATCTTTTTGCCAATGCGTCACTCCGCAGAAAATTTCCTGATGAATTTTTTTGTATTGATGGAGAAAGTCATAACCTCAGTAAGAATAATACTTTTATGGGAACACATGTTTTAGTTCCCAAAGAAGGTGTGGCTATTCATATCAATGCGTTCAACTTTCCGGTGTGGGGGATGCTGGAAAAAATTGCAGTGAATCTTTTGGCAGGAATGCCCTGTATTGTAAAACCCGCAACAGTCACTTCTTATTTAACAGAAGCTGTGGTAAAAGAAATCATTGCCTCCAAAATTTTACCTGAAGGGGCATTGCAATTGATCTGTGGCAGTGCCGGTGATCTGTTAGATCATGTTACCTCGCAGGATGTGGTGACGTTTACGGGTTCTGCATCAACGGGCCTGATGCTGAAATCAAACCCTGCTATTTTAAGAGAGTCTGTTCCCTTTAATATGGAAGCTGATTCACTGAATTGCATTGTGATGGGGGCGGAAGTAGTGCCCGGTTTGCCGGAATGGGACATCTTTATCAAAGAGATAAGAAAGGAAATGACATTGAAAGCCGGGCAGCGATGTACCGGTATCCGAAGAATATTTGTTCCGGCAAATAAAATGGAAGATATGTGGAAAGCAATTGCCACCTCTTTATCACAAACAGCCATCGGTAATCCGCTAAACTCTACAGTGCGAATGGGAAGCCTGGCCGGGCAAACACAACGCAATGAAGTAAGAGAACAGGTACAGAAATTATTGGCTTCCTCACAAATAGTGTATGGCTCATTGGATAGTGTGGAAGTAATAGATGCAGATGCAATAAAAGGAGCTTTTATGTCGCCGGTGTTATTGATGAACTCAACACCATTTGCTGCCAAAGAAGCACATGAAGTAGAGGCATTTGGTCCGGTGAGTACGATTATGCCCTATAAAAATTTAGACGAAGCCATTGCATTAAGCAAGCTGGGAAAAGGAAGCTTAGTTTCAACAATTGTTACAGTCAATTATAAAGAAGCCCGGCAATATGTAGTCGGTGCGGCTTCACATCACGGAAGAATTTTGGTATTGAATAACGAATGTGCCAAAGAGAGTACAGGTCATGGTTCGCCATTACCATTACTGGTACATGGCGGCCCTGGCCGGGCAGGCGGTGGTGAAGAAATGGGCGGACTTCGGGGTGTAAAACATTATTTACAAAGAACAGCTTTGCAGGGTTCACCAACTATGATTACTGCAATAACGAATGTTTATCAGCCTCATGCAAAAGGTAAAGAACCGGGCAAGCATCCTTTCAAAAAATATTTTGAAGAATTGCAGATTGGTGACCAGATAATAACAGCCAAGAGAATCATCACTTCAGAAGACATTGACAAGTTTGCTGACCTGAGCGGCGATCATTTTTATGCACATATCAAAACGACTGATTTTACCGGGACTATGTTTGAGCAGCAGGTGGCACATGGTTATTTTGTAATGAGTTTGGCAGCAGGTTTATTTGTAGATAGCTATGATAAGAACCCGGTGCTGTTGAATTATGGTATTGATGAATTGCGGTTTACCAAACCGGTTTATCCCGGCGCAGAAGTGTACATTAGATTTACCTGTAAAGAAAAATCACCCAACGATAAACGCATCATTGAGAAGCCAGAAGATTTTAAACGGGGCGATGATATTGACAAGGGAATTGTAAAATGGCTGGTTGAGTTTTTTGATGAAACGGATGAATTAACTGGTGTAGCCACAATATTGACGATGGTGGCAAAGAAAAATCAATAATAAATTATTTGCTATGGCAGAAGCATATGTAAAAAGTGAAATTCATAAGGGGATACGAACAATCGAGTTTTTCCATCCACAAAGTAATTCGTTGCCGGCAAAAATTTTAGCTGAACTGACTGTAGCAATTCGCCGGGCAGGAGAAGAACCGGACACTATCGTTATCATACTCCGCTCTGCCGGAGAAAAGGCATTTTGTGCAGGTGCTTCGTTTGATGAATTAGTAGCGATTAAAAATGAAGAGGAGGGTTTAAAATTCTTTAGCGGCTTTGCCAATGTTATTAATGCTATGCGGACTTGTCCAAAGCTTATTATCGGCAGAATACATGGCAAATGTGTGGGTGGTGGTGTGGGGTTGGCTGCCTCGGTGGACTATGCCATCGCAGCAGAAGGCGCACAAGTAAAATTGAGTGAACTGGCCGTTGGTATTGGGCCATTTGTAGTTGGTCCCGCAGTGGAAAGAAAGATTGGAACATCTGCTTTTTCTCAACTATCTATTGACGCCACTATATGGCGCAATGCTGACTGGGCAAAAAGAAAGGGTTTGTATGCCGAACTGCATCCGAATGTGGATGATATGGATGAGTCAATAAAAAAATTAGCCAATACATTAATGCATTCCAGCCCCGAAGCTATGGCAGAGATGAAAAAAATATTCTGGAACGGAACGGAACACTGGGATAAATTATTGATTGAACGGGCAGCTATTAGCGGACGATTGGTGTTGAGTGCCTTTACCAAAAATGCGATCGAAAAATTTAAAACCAGGTAACTGCTCACTCTTCAGCACTTGCTCTTTCGTCTTTTAATTTAGCTTTTAGCTCAAAAGACACCACTTTTTTATTCAGCAGGTAAAATACCATCGTGTAAGCATCTGAATAATAGTCCATCGTACTTGCCGCATCATCTAAAACGCTTAGAGTGCTTTTTCCTTTACCTTCTTCTGTTTCATAATAGGTTACATAGCCTGGTTGGATCTTCACATGAAAACTGTCATAGTCAGCAATGATTTTTAAAATATCCGTGCCTGCACCGATGCCTGATGCTGTTTTACATAACGGACTGCTGGCTCTGATACCAATTAACCGCATACGGAATTTATAAGGCGCAAAATAGCTTCGGTCAAACTCAAGCTGCACATCAATATTTTTATATTTTAGTTTAGCAGTGTCCTGGTAATTACTATTTATTGTATCAAGGGAATTTGGCAGAAGGATTTTTTCATTCAGTAATTTTTCTACTTCTTCCTGCGACATCCCAAGTTTTAATGAGCCAAGCCCATTCATACTGATGATATGATCCTTTTTTTGCGTAGCCGTACAAGAAGCGGCAACAATAAAAAATAGTAAACATATTTTTTTCATACAAAAAGATTTAAATAGTCTTTTCAGTTTCGAATAAAATAAACTGTACTACTGCAATACTCACTCCTCATCATCGTAGATAGGAAGTACGTCAAACGACACTACTTTATTATTTAAGAGATTAAATATTATGGCGTAACCTTCTACATCTTCTTTAACGGTTACAGTACTTTTCGTTTTGTTTTTCTTTGGTTTGTTATCGCTCCCATACTCAAATACAGGAGTTGCATCAATATGGTAGCCTTCATAGGCCGCAATAATCTGTAGCTTAGTAGAACCAACACCAATGCCAGACTTTGTTTTACATAAAGGGCTGCCGGAACTTATTCCATCAAGAATAATAATATTATCCTGCCTTTTGTAGAGGTTTATTTCAACATCGATGCCTTTGTATTTAGCTTTGACTGTTTCGGTAAGTCTCACTGAGTCAATATCAATTACTTTTAATGTGATTTTTGTTTGTAGTAGTTTTTGTAACTCTGCTAATGGCATTCCTATTTTTAGTACACCAATACCATCCGTACTCAATAGATAATCCTTATTTTGAGCAACAACAGTTGTTGCAAAGAGAATAAACAGGAGAGAAACTATCTTCTTCATAACAGAAAGGGTTTGAAAGTACTATTGAAATTATACAAATTATTTTAATGCTGCATAATATCCCCACATTTAATACGGCCAGCTTCCGGAAAATATGTAAGAAACTTGCCGGACAGGATGCAGAACTGGCAACTGTCATTTTACAGCATGGTTTTCCGCCTATGTGGACAAGACCGGCTACGTTTCAAACACTTATATTGACTATACTTGAACAACAGGTGTCGCTGGCTTCAGCTTATGCAGCCTTTAAGAAGCTAAAAGAAAAGATTGGCTTTGTAACTCCCGCAAAAATTCTTGTTCTAAGCGATACAGAATTAAGAGCCTGCTATTTCAGCCGGCAAAAAGTTATTTATGCAAGGGAACTGGCAAAAGCAGTTCAGTCAAAACAGATAAGACTTAAAAGGTTATCACTTTTACCTGACGAAGAGGTAAGGGCTGAACTGATTAAATTGAAAGGCATCGGCCACTGGACTATTGATGTGTACCTGATGCATGCCTTACAACGAACAGATTTGTTTCCGTTAGGCGATATTGCTTTGGTAAACAGTTTAAAAGAAATAAAGCAATTACCAAAAGATATAAGTAAAGAACAAATGCTGGCAATTGCTGAACAATGGCGTCCTTACCGCACTATTGCAGCGATGATACTATGGCATGCTTATATTAAGAAACGGGGTATTAAAATTCAGTCATAAGAAAAGCTGGTTATTTTAAACCGGCTTAATTATTTCCAAATAATCATTTTTAATCAAAAAAATCTTTAGTTCTACATGTTCAAACCACCGCAAACACTAATCGTTTGTCCGGTGATATACGATGCCATATCAGAGGCAAGAAATAAAGCAGTATTAGCGATATCTTCCGGTGAAGCAAATTTCCCTAAAGGAATTCCAGCTTTGTACTTATCAGCAGCTTCACCTTCTTTTAAATAACTGGTCATATCTGTTTCTACAAAACCGGGAGCAATAGCATTACAACGGATGTTTCGGCTACCAAGTTCTTTTGCCACTGATTTGGTAAAACCAATAATACCGGCTTTGCTGGCTGCATAGCTGCTCTGTCCTGCATTACCAATTTCGCCAATGATAGAACTCATGTTGATGATCGAACCAGACTTCGCTTTCATCATTGGCCGGATAACCTGTTTGGTCATATAAAAAACACTGTTCAGGTTTACGTGTATCACATCATTCCACTGCTCCGGCGTCATGCGGAGCAATAAGTTGTCTTTGGAGATGCCGGCATTGTTTACACACACATCCACTTTCCCAAATTCTTTCAGCACATCATTGACAAATGCTTCACACTGAGCAAAATCACCGGCATTGCTTTTATACGCCTTTACTTTTACACCAAGTCCTGTTAGTTTGCTTTCTAATGCGGCTGCTTTTTCGGCACTGCTGTCGCTTACATAAGTAAAAGCAATAGCAGCACCATGCTCAGCAAATTTTATAGCAATCCCTTCACCGATGCCACGGGCGGCCCCGGTAACAATAGCCACTTTTCCTTCGAGTAGTTTCATTGTTTAATTATTAGTGATTAGCAAATGTAATTTTTATTCAAAAAGATAAGTTCCTCCAGCAAGGTTCTTTCATTTGACAGTCTTGGCACTTTATGCTGCCCCCCGAGTTTACCTTTGCTCCGCAACCATTCATTAAAAAGCCCTTTTTTCACCATATGAACCAAAGGCAGGCGAAGAGCAATGCTTTTATACCGCTTCGCCTCATAATCACTGTTGAGGCTCTTCAATGCCATGTCAAGTTCATGGGTAAATGTTTCGGGATTGGCCGGTTCTTTTTCAAATTCTATCAGCCACTCATGGGCACCGTTGGAGGCATCAGAAAAATATACAGGTGCTGCCGTATAGTCATTTACAATGGCCCCCGTTTTTTCTGAGGCCATAGCAATGGC
>JANPMI010000141.1:0-2748 GCA_031422725.1 Chitinophagaceae bacterium
GGATAAATTGGTTCAGGCAAACCTTCGTTTCGTAGTGTCTGTGGCCAAGCAATACCAGCACCAGGGCTTGTCATTAAGCGATTTAATTAATGAGGGTAATCTCGGCCTGATCAAAGCGGCACAACGTTTTGACGAAACCAAAGGTTTCAAATTCATTTCATATGCTGTGTGGTGGATCCGTCAATCTATTTTGCAGGCATTGGCTGAGCAGGGCAGGTTAGTACGTTTACCGCAGAATAAAATCGGTACTTACAATAAGGCGAATAAAGCTTACATGGCTTTTGAACAAGAGCATGAAAGAGAGCCTTCCACTGAAGAATTAGCTGAGCTGCTCGAAATGAGTGAAACTGAGATCAATAACATTTTCCAGAGCAATACCCGGCACACTTCCCTTGATGCACCTGTGCATGAAGCAGAAGATGTAGCCATGGGTGATTTGCTGCAGGGTGGCGATGATACGGATGATGATGTGATGAAGGATTCATTGAGAAATGAAATCCGTCGTGTATTGAAATCATTGTCTCCGAGAGAAGCTGAAATCGTAAACGCCTATTTCGGCCTGGATGGTGAAAATGGAGTAACCATTGAGCAAATCGGGCAGAAATACGACCTGACCAAGGAACGTATCCGCCAGATTAAAGAAAGAGCTATTAAGCGTTTGCAAAAAGCCAGGTACAGCAGTGCTTTAAAAGCATACCTCGGCTAATCACTTTTAAATTGATGGGTTTAGTATAAACTCCGGTTCCATTTTAAAAAGGGACCGGAGTTCTTTTTTATAAAACCTTTTTGACGCTGGCTGGTTATTTTTGTAAGAGTTATGAAAATACGTTTCCTTACTATACTGATGATTTCTGTTCTTTTTCTTTCTTCCTGCGAGAGAGGGGTTGAATTTAAACTCGACCAGGTTTCTCCCAAATTAGTGGTTGAAGCAACCATTGAAAACGGACAGGCTCCCGTTGTTTATCTTTCCAAAAGCCAGGCTTACTTTTCAAATATTGACCTTTTAGCATTAGCAAATAGCTTTGTCCGCAATGCAGAAGTGTATGTTTCTAACGGTACTCTTACCCACCGGCTTAAAGAATACTCCGTACCTGCCGGAGGCGGAATTAATTTTTATTATTATTCAAACGACCCGGCCAGTCCTTCCACTGCATTTATTGGTGAACTAAACAAACAATATTCATTAAGGATAATAACAGAAGGAAAAGAATATACCGCCACCACGACTATACCAAACATTACCCGGCGTATTGATTCGCTTTTCTGGAAACCTGCTCCCGCAGGAAATGCTCCGGAAAAAGTGGCAGTAATGGTGAGAGCATTCGATCCACCCGGCTTTGGTGATTATGTCCGGTATTTTACCAAACAGAATAGTGATCCTTTTTATCCCGGCATTAATTCTGTGTATGATGACCAGGTAATTGACGGCAGCAGTTATGAAGTGCAGGTAGAAAGGGGGGTGAACAGGAATGAAAGTAACCCGGAAGGTTATTCTTTTTTTAATAAAGGAGATACGGCTACACTTAAAATCAGCAATATTGATAAAGCCACTTTTGATTTCTGGCGAACGATGGAATACACCTATCAAACTGTTGGAAACCCTTTTTCATCACCTACCAAAGTACTGAGCAATATTAAAGGCGGAGGTGTTGGATATTTTGGCGGGTATGCGTCACAGTATCGTACTATCATCATTCCCCGATGATATTTTATAAAGTGATTATGTTAGTCGCATAACTGACCCTGCTGATTACTATTTAACCATTAATTTTACCGGATTATAAAATGAATAATTGAATGGATACTATTGAAAAAGTACATTGTTTGATTATCGGTTCCGGTCCGGCCGGATACACTGCCGCCATTTATGCAGCAAGAGCTGGTCTTCATCCTGTTTTATACCAGGGCATACAGCCGGGTGGTCAGCTCACTATCACCACCGAAGTAGAAAATTATCCCGGATACCCCGATGGTATACAAGGTCCGGATATGATGGTACATTTTGAAAAACAGGCTGCAAGGATGGGAACTGATATCCGTTATGGATTGGCAACAAAAGTTGATTTTTCGACCCAGCCTTATAAAGTTCAGATTGATGAAGAAAAATGGATTGAGGCCGATGCTGTTATTATTTCTACAGGTGCATCAGCTAAATGGCTTGGCATTGAAAGTGAACAACGGCTGAACGGATATGGAGTAAGTGCCTGTGCGGTATGTGATGGTTTTTTCTTTAAAGGAAAAGAAGTGGCGATCGTTGGTGCTGGTGATACGGCTGCTGAAGAAGCGTTGTATTTGTCTAAAATCTGTTCGCAGGTGCACATGATAGTACGCAAAGGAGAAATGAGAGCCAGTAAAGTGATGCAGGATAGAGTGATTAAAACCCCGAACATTAAAATTTACTGGCACAGTGAAACCGATGAAGTACTCGGTGGTAAAAAAGTGGAAGCCGTCCGCATTAAGAATAATGAAACAGGTGAGAAGCAGGATATACCCGTCAGTGCTTTTTTCGTGGCCATAGGTCATCAACCCAACTCAGATATTTTTAAAGGCTGGCTGGAGATGGATGAAGCCGGCTACCTTAAAACAATACCCGGTACTTCTAAAACAAATGTGGAAGGTGTGTTTGCCTCGGGTGATGTGCAGGATAAAATATACCGGCAGGCGGTAACAGCTGCAGGCACCGGCTGTATGGCGGCTTTAGATGCCGAACGTTATTTGAGTGCTAAAGGAATTTAATACCAATCAGAA
>JANPMI010000142.1:0-62113 GCA_031422725.1 Chitinophagaceae bacterium
GTCTGAAGAAACTCATATCCATCTGCAGCAACCAGGGAGATGCAATGGCTGTTATCCAGATAAGAAAGATGAAAATTTTACCGGCAACAGATACATCCTTTATCAGGTGCCGGTGCAGCAGACTCTGAATAGTTGTCATTATTTTTTCTTCTTTGGGGTTGTATTCATACGGAGGTGCCTGCTCAATATCACTGAAAGCAGGATGTTCCTGTATCAGTATATTCCTGATTTTCCAGTAGTCTTCATCACTCAGCTCTTCATAGGAAACATCTGCATTGATGTTTTCATTCTCCATTCTTTTTTCTACTGCTTTAAATTTTGAATCAGATTGCAGGCGGAACAGCATCATCAGGGGGAACAACAATAATGTAAGATAAAGCAGCTGGCCTGAAGAAGAATACAGGCTCCACGCAAACCAGCACATTAATCCTGCTGAAATAAAAATAAATAATTTACTTAACCAGCTTTCCTCATCGAGGAAAACCCGGTTCAGCAATTGTCCCCCATCCAGCGGATAAACGGGGAATAGATTAATCAGGTTTAAAAGGATGAACAGGAGGGCAATTTTTGAAAAGGGGATGCCAAAAAGAGCAAGCCCCGGACTGTTTTGTTCCAGTAAGTAAAGAATACTTCCAATTATTATTCCGGGTAGCGGTCCTGCCAGTAAAATGATGGCTGATTGTTTTTGAGATACCTCTCTTTTTCTGCCCGATACATAGGCACCGAGAAGAGGAATAAAAAAAATGCCAAGATCTTTATAACCAAAATACTTCATAGCAAAAAAATGCCCGAATTCATGGATCATTACAATGGCGGTAATTAATAAAAGTATTTCCCATCTTTTGAAAATATAATAACCCAATACAAGGTAAAGAGCAAGGCTGGTGACAGATTTCAGCCATACATTGGAAGGCTGATCCGGTTTCTGATATTTAGGAGGATAAACAATTGCTTCTTCGGGGGATGCAAGTAAATTTTCAGTAGTCATTTCCGGCAGCGGCTCTGCAAAATTCTCCATCAGGTAAAATTAGTCAGAATTTAGTGTTGATTATAAAATTCACCATGGCCCTGGCAATCCAGGCCGCAGTGTCGGGGTTAAATAAAATAGGGTTGCACTTTTTCCAGCAGTTGTGCAGGCATAGTGGTTCTTTTCATTTTTTTTGCTTCCATGAAATTGAGAGTGACCTTACCGGCAGCGAGTAATTCCTTTTTCTCATTATATACTTCATGATGAAATTCTATTTTATGATGCACCGGTAATTCTTTTAATATGGTTTTAATGGTTAGCAGATCATCATATAAGGCCGGGCGGAGGTACCTGCAATGCACATCTGTAACCGGCATGATGACTCCCATTTTTTCCATATCAACATAAGTAAACCCTAACTGCCGGGTAAATTCTGCCCGTGCCGATTCAAAATAAGGGAAATAGTTGCTGTGATACACTACACCCATCTGGTCTGTTTCGGCATAGCGGACTCTTATTTGCGTTTCAGTGGAAAACATATTTAGTATTTTGGTACAATATACTTTGCTAATGTATCAGTTTTTTCTAACTATTGATTTCTGTCTCCCCGTTTAGGGGTTGGGGCATTATTTTCCTATCAGTCTGTCCATGCTGATTTTACCAGGCCCTGTAAATAATAAAGCAATGAAACCGGCAAGGTATAAAGCAGCCGTTTCGCCATCTCCAAATACCTGCCCGTTATGGGAATAGAAAACCGCAACTCCCATAGCAATGATCAACGGGATACAGGCCAGTCTTGTCATTAATCCCAATACAATAAATATGGCACAAAAGAATTCGGCAAAAATGGTTAAACTCATTGAAGCAGGCCCACCAATCTGAAAAGGGTCAGTAAAACCAGACGACTTATTAGCAAAGTTCATCAACTTCTTATATCCGTGTGGTATCATCAATCCGCCCAAAGAAAAGCGTAGTAATAACAAAGAAAATGAAATAGTGCTGTCGGAATACTTTGAACTGAAAAGCTTTTTCATGGGTATTAATTTTTGGAGATGCAATATTAGCGAAAAGCCGTGAGCTGTGAGTTTCGGGTTACGGGAATCAAATTCAAAAACTCTCAGTAACTGAAAGAAAACCTTATCGTGAAGTCTCGTAACTCGCAACTCAGAACCCGGAACTTCCTAAAACAACCAACAAAATGTTAAACCATTCGCAACAAACCACTTATCCACACTTGTTTGGAATGATGTTTGGATTGACCTGAAATAATTTGAATATTCGCAGCGTTAGGAATTCATCCCGCCTGAGGCGAGACCACCGGTTTAAAGAACAATTAAATGAAGAATCAAAGTTTATTAGGCGTAGCCATTTTTCTTACCACTTCCGTTTTTTCTCAGCAGACCCGTTTTTATTCTGATCCTGAAATTACTTTCAAAGAAGCCAAAGAATATTTTCAAAAAGAACAGTACAGCCTGGCTTACCCCTTATTTAAAGAATTAAAACAATCTGTCCGGGAAACTGATAAAGCCAATACCGCCATTACGGTGCAGGAAATAAATTATTATACCACGGTGCTGGCTTTAAAGCAAGGCGAGGGCAGGGCAGAAGAGGAGGCGCAGGAATTTATTGAAATTGAAAAGAACATTGCCCGGGTGCAGATGATGAATTTTCACCTTGCAGAATTTTATTTCCGCAACGAAAAATTTGCTGACGCAGTAGAACTGTATGAACAGGCTAATATTTCCAACCTCAGCAACCGGGAAATTGCTGACATGAAATTTCACCAGGGCTATGCTTATTTTAATTTACAGCGTTTTGCGGAAGCCAAACCTTTATTCAACAGTATCCGTACTATAAAAGATGATCCAAATTACATAGATGCCAATTACTATTATGGCTTTCTTGCATTCCGGGATAAGCAGTACAACGAAGCCCTGGAGGCTTTTAAGATTGTTGAGAATGAGAAAAATTATGCCAGCGTTGTTCCTTATTATATCGCACAGATATATTATATACAGGGCAAAAAGGATGAAGCTATCACTTATATCCAGAATAAATTGCAGTCTGGCAGCAGCTCCCAGTATTATGACCTGGAACTGAAACAACTGATTGGACATGCTTATTTTGAAAAAAAGGAATATGCCAAAGCATTGCCTTACCTGGAAGATTATGTAAGCCGTTCTAAAAAAGTTCGCCGGGAAGATTTGTATGAATTATCTTATTCTTATTACCATGCAAACCAACTCAGCAAAGCAATCGAAGGCTTTAAACAACTTAGTGGAAGAGAGGACTCATTAAGTCAGCATGCCATGTACCTGTTGGGAGATGCTTACCTGAAGACAGGCCAAAAATCAAATGCAAGGAATGCCTTTCTTTTTTCTTCTTCCAATAACAGCAATGCTGAACAAAAAGAAATTTCTACCTATCAGTATGCAAAGCTTTCTTATGAATTGGGCTATCAGGATGAAGCGTTGAACAGTCTGAGTTCTTTTCTGGCTGATTACCCAAACTCTGAATACAATACGGAAGCCAAAGAACTCCTGGTAGATGTGTTAGCGAATACCAATAATTATAAAGATGCACAGGCTTTGCTGGAGACACTTGACAAACCATCAGAAAATGCAAAGAGAGTTTATCCAAGAATTCTATATGGCCGTGCCACCGAAATGATTAATGATGGACGGCTGGCTGATGCAGATGCATTATTAGATAAAGTGCTGGAAGATCCTTACAACCGTTCTGTACTTCCGTTTGCTTATTTCTGGAAAGGAGAAATCGGATACCGGAATAATAAATTAGATACCGCTATAAAATATTATCATGCTTATGTAGATGCCGGTGCACCATCAAGCGGAGAAACTAATATTACCAACGCAAGATATAACCTGGGTTATTCTTACCTGCGGAAAGAAAATTATAAGGTATCACTTACTTTTTTTGAACCACTGGCAAAAACCCCGGCATTAAATACAGATGCTTTTTCGCAAGATGCTTATATCCGCACAGCCGATAATTATTTTATGCTGAAGGATTATGCCAGGGCGAAAAGTATGTATGATAATGTGATTAAACTTTCATGGCCTGCGGAAGATTATGCCACTTTTCAGAATGCGATGCTGGCGGGTGTAAGAAGCCCGGCAGAGAAGATTGCTTTTATGAACACCATGATCCGTAAGTTTCCGGAATCATCATTAGTGCCGGATGCCAATATGGAAATTGCCAATACCTACATGAGTAATGAAAAATTCAGGGAAGCTATTCCATATTTAAGCACTATTATAACTGCGAGTGGCAATGAAAGCCTGAAGCCCCAGGCTTATCTTAAATTGGGAACTGCCTATTACAATATTGACAATAATGCTGAAGCTTTAAACCAGTTTAAATTGCTGGTGGATAAATACCCCAACTCACCTGAAGCAGAGGATGCACTGGATAATGTAAAAACAATTTATATCGAGGATGCCAAGCCGGAAGACTATGCAGACTTTATGCGGGAAGTAGGCCGGCCCCTGAGTGTGAGTACAGAAGATTCGCTGACCTATGCCGCAGCGGAAAAGCAATATGATGATCAGAAAATGAATGAAGCATTGGCAGGGTTTAATAATTACCTGCAAAAATTTCCTGATGGTGCCCATGCACTCGAAGCAAATTTTAACCGGGCTGAAATTTATTATGCCAGAAAAGACTGGAACAATGCACTGATGGGATATGAAGCAGTTGCTGCTAATGCACCAAATACCTATGCAGAAAGAGCGGTGCTGACAACTGCCAGGATTTATTTCTTTGAATTAAAAAATTATAGCAAAGCAGAAGGTTATTATGCACAGCTGAAACAGATAACTGCCAGCCAGGAAAATAAACTGGAAGCCATGCGGGGATTGCTGCGTTCTCAATACAAACAGGAAAAATGGGCGGAGGCCAGTGAGAATGCAAAAGATTTAACGGAGGCCAAAGGCAGCAGTGCTGATGATAAGTCGCTTGCCAATATGGCTATTGCCAAATCCTACCAGGTTGCAGGGCAATATGATCTGGCTATTACCAATTACAAATCAGTAGTGCAATTAAATAAAGCGGAATTAGCTGCGGAGGCCCGTTATGAAATTGCCAACTCATGGTTCCAGGTAAACAAACTGGCGGAAGCTGAAAAAGCAGCATTTGAAACCATCAATAAATCCGGCTCTTATGATTTTTGGGTGACTAAAGCCTACATCCTGCTGGGTGATGTTTATTTCAAACAAAAAGATTATTTCAATGCCAAAGCCACTTTCCAGAGTGTGGTTGATAATACGATAAATGCTGAACTGAAAGGAGAGGCACAGACAAAACTGGCGCAGGTAACGGAGGAAGAAGGAAGATCAAGCAAGGTTAACAATTGATAAATGAAACGGAAAATGAAGAAGCAATTTTTATATAGATTATTTTTTCTCGCCTTTGCAATTTTTATGTCTGGTATTATCCATGCACAAAAGGATACTGTTGGCAAAGGCGGTGTTGATATTATATCCAGCTTTAAACCAGTATTGAGAGAAGCTGCTAAAATTAATTTTAATGCCACACCACCACCGGCAGATACTACGAAGGCTAAATTGAATTATGATATTCCCAACCAGAATTTATTGTTTGCTTATCAGCCCGGTTCATTGAAGCCGTTGGCGATGGACATTGATTCAGGTGGAAAATTTGATAACAGCAGTTATGTAAAAGTTGGTTTTGGTAGCCTGCGGACTCCTTATGTACAGGCTGGTATTACTTTTGGAGACGGAAAAACAGCCGGATTGAATATTTATGCAAAACATGTGGGATCAGATGGTAAAAGGGATTTTCAGAAATTTGCCAACACTGATGTAAAATTATCCGGCTTCTTTAAATCGGGTAATAACCTTGAGTGGGATGCCAGCATCGGTATGAAACAAAACAGGACTTACAAATATGGTTACGAACCACAATCCCTTTCTTTTCCTGCCGACTCAATAAAACAAAATTTTCAAACTATTGCTGGCCGGGTTGCCATGCATAATATTAATAAAACAGCATTTGGACTCACTTACTGGCCTGAAATAAAAATTGACGTATTCAGCGATAACCTGAAAAATTCTGAAAGTAATACGGTGGTGAATCTGCCTTTGCAAAAAACTATTGGTAAAGCATTTGCTGTTAACCTGGGCGTCACATTTGATCTTACCCGTCTTTCACCCACCGGCAAATCTGCCTTCAACAACACGATGTATTATATTTCTCCATCGGTATTATATAAAACATCGAAGGTAAATGCACAGGTAGGTATTCGTCCGTCGTGGGATAACAAAACATTTAAAATGTTCCCGAATGTATTGATTGACATTAAAACCTATGATGAACGATTTGTTTTCCAGGCTGGCTGGACAGGCTATGTAAGAAAAACAACGTACCAGTATCTGGCATCACAGAATCCCTGGTTGTGGCTGCCCGCTACTTTTAAAAATACATGGATAGAAGAACGGTTTGCGGGATTCAAAGGTTCAGTGGGGGAACATTTCAGCTATGCAGCCAAGGTTGGGTTTAATAAACTCAACAATCAGCCCTTGTTTGTGAATGATACGGTGACAGGGAGAGGTGGCAAATCATTCCGGGTAGTAAATGAAAGCCAGATAAAAGTGGTGAATTTCGGCGGTGAACTTGGATTTGCTGTACATGAGAAGTTTTCCCTGATCACCGGGCTGACATTTAATCAATATTCAGGATTAAAAGATAATGCAGAAGCATGGGGCTTATTGCCATTGGAATTAAAAACATCATTACGGTTGCAGATAATAAAAGATTTGTGGCTGAAAGGCGATCTTTTTGCCTGGACCGGCCCGCAGTATATGAAGAAAGATGGCAGCCCGGGTAAATTGTCAGGTGCCAAGGATTTAAGTGCAGGGTTAGAATTTAAAATCACTAAGAACATCAATCTCTGGACACAGTTCAATAATATTTTCAATAAGCAATACCAGCGTTGGAATCAATATCCGGTATATGGGTTCAACTTTGTCGGCGGAATCGTATTTTCGTTCGATCAAAAGAACTGATGATGTACAAAGAACTGTATCAATATCTCCTTCAGTATAAACAACTGCCAGTGCCCGGTGTCGGCACTTTTTTATTGGAAAGAAAACCAGCGGTAATTGATTTTCCCAACAAAAAAATAAATCCGCCTGTTTACACGATAGCATTACAGCCAACAGCTAATTCAACTGCCCAAAATTTATTTATTTGGCTTGGGAGTATTCTTCATATTTCTAACCATGATGCAGTAATTCGTTTTAATGACTTTGCATTCAACCTGAAAAAACAGTTGGCAGACGGCGATATCATTATTTGGGATGGGGTAGGAACGATTAGTAAAGGTTTGGCAGGTGATGTAAAGTTTATATCAGGTGCAGAACTACTGCTGGAAAAACCTGTAACAGCTGAAAAAGTCATCAGGGAAAATGCAGGACACATGGTGAGGGTTGGGGAGGAGGAGAAGACTTCGGCTGAGATGACAGAAATGCTGAATAAGCCGCAGGAAAAAAAATCTTACTGGTGGGCTTATGCACTGGCAGTTGCCTTACTGGCTGTTATGTTTACCGGCTGGTATTTTTCTGAGCATGGGCTGGATATTGCTGCAACCAGCAATGCACAAAAATTGATTCCAGGGGAAACGGGTGCTACTTATAAACAACTTCCTTAAGTTTCATTTTTCATTTGCACAATTTGATTTTACTTTGCCAGCCATAGATTATGGGTCAACTTATTTATTATACCAACTGCCCCGTATGCAGTTCGGCTGATATAAAGAACATATTATCAGCAAAAGACTATACCGCCAGCGGCGAAACTTTTCCCATCGCTGAATGTAATGCCTGCACCCTTCGCTTTACTCAGCATGTTCCTGATGCCGCTTCCATTTCTCCTTATTATAAGTCGGAGAATTATATTTCGCATACCAATACTTCCAAAGGGCTAATCAACCGGCTGTATCAATGGGTGCGGAAAAGAACTCTCCGTGGAAAGGCAAAGCTCATAAAAAAAGTAACGGGCATTGACAAAGGCCATTTGCTGGATGTGGGCAGTGGCACCGGAGCTTTTGTAAATGAAATGAAACAGCAGGGCTGGCAGGCAACAGGCCTGGAACCTGACGATGGAGCCAGAACAGTGGCAAAAGAACTATATGATCTGGATCTGACAGACATCACCCGGTTTTATCAACTGGCACCGGGTAGTTATGATGCCATTACTCTCTGGCATGTACTGGAGCATGTGCATGACCTGCAGCATTATTTACAGCAATTAAAAATGTTACTGAAAGAGGCGGGAAGGATTTTTATAGCTGTTCCTAATTATACCGCTACAGATGCAAATATATATAAGGAATTCTGGGCTGCGTATGATGTACCCCGCCACCTGTATCATTTCTCGCCAAAATCTATGCAGGTACTTATGGAAAAACATGGGCTAAAGATTTTGCAGCATAAAGCTATGTGGTATGACAGCTTCTATGTTTCCCTGCTGAGCAGTAAATATAAAAATGGTAAAACAAATCTTTTTGCCGCTTTTTTTAACGGGCTGCGTTCTAATATGAAAGCTGCCGGTGATATGAAGAAATGCAGTTCGGTGATTTATATCATTGGTAAATAACTTGTTTTATTCAATATTTTATTTATGACTAAATCTTTCTTTTTTGGTTAAAATATAAATTTAGAAATACGTTTCTCATAATTACCTCCCCCTCAAATAAACACTAAACGTAAATCCCCTTTTTTTCAATGATGAAAGAGTATTGGTAAAATCATTACCGGCATCTTCCCGCTGGTCATTGAAACCTTGTGTATATTTTATTTCAGGAGATAATATTAACCGGCTTTTGCCGAGTGCAATATCAACACCCAAACCTGCATCTCCCAGTATAACAGATTTTTTTACAGGCACCCTTTCTGAAGAAGTGGCATCCTGGCTTAGTATATAATTAAAACTTGGTCCCAGACTTATAAATGGCGCAATTTTTTTATCAGACAAATGAATAATAACCGGGAGAGAAAGACTGACCGATGTATTTTTTAGTTTAACGGTATCTCTGAATATCGGTCCGCCGGTAGCATTTCTCCTGTCATAAACCAACTCTCCGCCTTCTATAGATATAACAGTAGCTGGCCGGAGCGAAATGGTTTTACTAATGCCCAACTGATAGAAAGCACCAATGTCAGCCTTAATAATATCACGGGCATTAATTCCTATTATATTACTGTTGCGGCTTCCGGCAAAAGTTGGGTTTAACTGGCTGATGCCACCACCCAACACGCCGCCAAAACTATTTTTCCTTGGTGTTTTGTTGCTGGTATTGTTTGGTTTATTTTGATTGGGTTGTTGTGCGGCATTTCTTACAATGGCCAGCGTAGTTAATGCACATAGCCAGTTAGGCGCAGTTTTAGTAGCTTTTTCGGCATAATACAAGGCACTGTCCCTGTTGTTATTTGCCAGGTGCAGTTGTGCCAGCTTGTTTTGTATGTAGGCGCCGTTGCGGTCAATGGAAAGTGCTGCATAGGCGTTTTGAAACGCAACGGATATATCCCCGTTCTTTCCATCTTTTCCAAAATCACCACTGGCCTTTAATAAATACATCCTGTTATAAAGGGAGTTGGCAAAATCTGCATCGTCTTCCCGTACACTAATAATGGCTTTTTCCAGGTTAAGAGCTGCTTCATAGTTCGCTTGCTTCTCTTTTGCACTTCCATCATCACCACAGCCGAGATACCGGTCCACTTTTCGCTGTGCCACGTTAATGTATTCAACAGCTAATGTTGATTTGGCATCTAACGTATAAGGATTACCGGGATATTTTTTAGTCAGTTGCTGAAAATATTCTTCCGCCGAAGACCGGCCGGTAAGATTATTTGCTTTTACGGCATTGTAAAAAAGATTGTAGGTTTCAATCAATGCTGTATCGGCAACTGAAAAACGGGACGGTCTGTTTACTATTCCTCCGAATGAATTGCCACCTCCACGGTTCTGTTGTTTTTTTGTCTGCAACCATTTTTGCAGGTAGGCTGTATCCACTTTTCCCACTACGTTCTCATTAAATTCATTACAGCAGAAATAGGGATCCTGTTTTTTCTTAAACCGCTGCAATGCCAGCGATGGTACATTTTTTGCCACATAGGATTTTAATTCGGTGAAAGTTATTTTATTATCGGGGGCGCCATCCGTATCGGCAACACCACTAAGACCATCCACTAAATAATAAGTAAACAGTCCATGACCATTGCCGATAGAAACATCTTCCAGCGATTCCTGGCCAGCCGCCGTGGCCAGCATCATAATGTCCCCCACTTTTTTTTCTGAGATAGCCGTATTCAGAAAATTCTGTCCCGCTGAACCACCGGGCAGTTCATTCGAACGGCAGGCATCCATAATAAAAAAAACTTCAACACCTTTGGTTGTTTCTTTTGCTATTTTCTTTTTCAGGTTAAATAATTGTATCGCACCGCTAACGAGATAATTATTTTTATCTCCCCTGGGGTTGCAATCATAACCCAGGAAGAAAAATTCATCTTCATCAATTGCATCCCCGTGCCCGGCGAGGTAAATGAAAAGCCTGTCGCCTTTCTGAAGTTGTTTGGCTTTCAGCCATTGAAAGCCTTTGCTCCAGAAGTTGGCATTGGTCGCATCGTCATTCAGCAAACAGAAAATATTATCCTCCTTAAGACTACCGCCACCGGGTGATTTCAGGTAATCCCTGAACAACTCTGCATCCTTATCAGCATAGGCCAGCGGTCTTACATATTTATATTTAGAAACCCCTATAACGATAGCAAATGTCTGTGAGCCCTGAATAGAAGGGTCTCTTGGTTTGAGGGGAGTTTGTGCACTTATATCAGTTATTGAAAATAACAGCAATAAAAAAGCGGTGATGCGGATAAATTTTATCATAAGCCGGGGTTGATATGATAACAGACAGTTAGTTAATTGTAATCAGTAAAATACTACAATTTTCAGTTGCAGCCAGTTTTATGGTTAATCCTTTTCCACAATCATTGTAAAGAGGATGCTGCTTCCGTTATCGTTGTCAGCCGCCAGCACTAAGTACAGGAAATTTTTTGTCTCTTTTGTTATGCACAGAGATTCAATCTTTTGCCCTTTGAACCGGGGGTCTGTTTTTTCCAAATCAATAATACGGTTAGGGTTTATGGCTTTCCATTTTTTCTTTGACGAGATGCTGTTTAGGATCCACAGATAGCTTTTACCGATGGCGCCATCATCCACACTGTTCCGGGTGTCTTCGGTTGAGACGGTAAGAAGCAGTTGGTCACTTTGTTTGGCATAGGCCAAACCAGAAACTCCATTGAATAAAAAAGTATCTGTAGCAGATCCGGCAAGCATAAGTGAAACAGGCGCATTGAACTGATCTTTCCAAAAATCATTACTGGTTACTATTAAATAATTTTTTGGATAACCTTTGTTTCCCCGGTTAGTCAATATGATTGAACCGGGTATGGCGCAAACTCCTTCAATATTTATTTCCTTAATTCCATTCAGTACCAGCCGCTGGTAAAAAGTATCGAGCCGAAAACTATCTATTCGTTTGCTTAAAGGATCAATCAGCCAGGCCGTATTGCGAAAAGGAGATAACGAACCAGAACCCAGCAGCAGCAATTGATTGTCTTTTGTAAGAGTGATTCCTTCGAGATCAGCTTTTAATTTCTTTGGAATTCTTTTTTCAGGGAAGGAATAAAGAGGAATAGAATCTGTCGGGCTTAGATTGCTGTCAAGTATCAGCAGATCATTTGCATCATCACCAATAACATAAAACTGACTGTTGAAATATTCTATGCCGGAGGCGGAAGGGTAGTGGTCAAGTTTTTTTACTTCCTGCAACATGTTCTTACTGCCGCAGGAGGTGAAAAGAGACAATATAAGAAATGAAAAAAAGCGAGTCATGTTTTCTTTAGGTCAAATTCTGTTAATCCTGCAAAATTTAATTCTTTCTTAATCAAACTTATTCTCCCAGCCATCCTTCTTCATCTTCTCCACTTTTTCAATCACTTCAGTATTCAGAGACTTTTTGTAATCGGCTATTTTTTGAGAGATAGCTTCATCAGATGTGCCGAGAATTTCAGCAGCGAGGATGCCGGCATTTTTAGAAGCATTCAATGCAACAGTGCCAACAGGAACACCATTCGGCATTTGTAAAATAGAAAGCACCGAATCCCAGCCATCAATGGAGTTAGAAGATTTGATTGGAACACCAATAACCGGCAATACTGTTACTGCTGCTACCATACCCGGTAAATGTGCAGCACCACCGGCCCCGGCAATAATTACTTTCAAGCCTCTCTCTTTGGCTTTTTGCGCATAGTCAATCATTCTATGCGGAGTACGATGAGCCGATACTACGGTAACTTCATGCGGTATCTCAAATTGTTTGAGAATATCAGAGGCGGCCTGCATCACATTCAGGTCGCTGTCGCTGCCCATAATAATTCCAACCAAAGGGTTCATGTGAAGAGTTTGAGAAGCAAAGAAAGGCTAAAAAACCTATCTCGCAAAGACGAAAGCACAGGAGTTATTTCACGCAGAGACCGCTGAGTACGCAGGAGATTTCAATGAAGTTTAGCTGCAAAATTTCTTTGTATTGAGTTTTTCTTAGCGGCTTTGTGTCTTTGCGTGAAATTTATTTAACCAAGTCCCCTTTGATTCGCAACAATTCCGTCTCTGCCAGCTTCGTATTATATCTTGCATCAATCAAACGGGTATGGGCATCCTGCAGGCTCTTCTGTGCCTCTTTAAGCTGAATAAGTGTATTGGAATTGAGTTTGTAAACCTGGAAAACAATATCTACATTTTCTTTGGCGAGTAAAATATTTTCTTCTTCCAGTACCAGTGCTCTTTTCTGTAATTCGTAGTCTTTGTAAGCATTAATAATGCTGAGACTTAACAATGATTTTTGATTGTCATATACTAATTGCTGGTATTGAATATCAAGTTCCGCCTGTTTAATCAGCCGTTTTGTATTAAAGTTATTAAGGATGGGGATGGAAATGGTGAAGCCTACATTGCGTCCAAAGTTTCTGCTGTATAATGGCTGGAAAGGATTGACAGTGGCTTTATTATTATTCCGGTTATAATTGTAGGCCGAATTAAGCGAAACAACAGGAAATCTTTCAGCCTTGCGTTCTTTTAAAGTAAACCGGGCTATATCAATATTTTTTTCAGCAATAAGAAGCAGGGGGTTATTATTTTCAATCTCATGTTGAATATCGGCCAGGGACACCTGCATATTGATAGGAATGGTATCGCTTACTTCATATTTACTGGTAGAAGCTACATTCATAACCTGGTTCAGTTGTTCTTTCAACTGGGCTGTCAGCGTTTCCAGGCTTAGTTTTGCTGCTTTCTGTGCATTAAGATCCACTTTACTTTGTAATACATCGGGTTTTGCACCTACGCCAATATCTAATTTATATTGGGCCAACTTCACTCTTTCCTGGCTGAGAGATATTTGTTCTTCAATAGCGGTTAATTGTTGTTTCTGCCGGACGATGGCATAATAATTTGTAATGACAGCGGCAATGGTGTTAATCACCTGGTTTTTGATACCAAGTTCCCCCAGTTTAATATACTCCTGTGCTTTATCCCGGGAGGCAAACATCTTTAGCCCGTCAAACAGTACCCAGTTCAACTGAATACCTGCTGAATAATTGTTTGAACGGATGTCGTTGAGTTGTTTTTCTGTACCATCTGCAAACTTCTGTTTTTGATTATTATTATTCAATATGCCAGCCAGATTTCCATTGATTCTTGGTAAAAAAGCTGCATTCCGGAAAGAGTAATCAAGTGCAGCGACGGCGGAATCATTTTTTGACAACTGAATATCGTAATTGTGCTTTAATGCCGTGGCAATTGCTTCTTCCAGGCTAAGTGTCCGTTGTGCAGATGCAGAAAAACCTGTCAGCAGCAAGAAAAGGGGAATAATTTTTTGAATCCATCTCATCGTGTAAAAATATTTATACGGGTGCTGCCGCTGTTTTCATTTCCTGTTGTTTTTTTTGATCCAGCATTTCATCTATTTCATTTTTCTTCTTTTTACTTGAAAGAAAAGAATACATAGCCGGAATTACAAACAATGTCAATATTAATGAGAACATGATACCACCAACAATGACAATACCCAAAGGAATGCGGCTGGTGGCTGAAGCACCGAGTGACAAGGCCAACGGCAATGCGCCGAGTGACATAGCGAGGCTGGTCATCAATATTGGCCGTAAACGTTGTGTGGCGGAGTAGATAGCTGCTTCTGCCTTCTTCATTCCTTTTGCCTGGTTCTGATTGGCAAATTCTACGATAAGGATTCCATTCTTGGTCACCAGGCCTATCAGCATGATCATTCCGATTTGTGAGAAAATATTCAGCGTTTGACCAAACAACCATAATGACAACACGGCGCCAGCTATAGCCAGCGGAACAGTAAACATGATGATGAGCGGATCAATAAAACTTTCAAACTGGGCGGCAAGAATCAGGAATATTAAGGCGAGGGCCAATAAGAAAGCAAAACTGGTATTGCTGCTGCTTTCTTTAAAATCTCTGGACGAACCGCTCAGCGAAGTGGTAAATGTTTCATCCAGCAGTTTGTCAGTAATTCTTTCCATCTCAACGATGCCATCGCCAATTGTTTTGCCGGGTTGCAAACCAGCGGAGACAGTAAAGGATTTGTACCGGTTAAAATGGTAAATGGTGGGTGGGGTGTTTGATTCAGTAGTCGTAACAAGATTATCAAGGCTTATCATTTCATTCCGGTTGTTACGCACAAACAATATTTTCAGGTCGTTGGGATCATCCCGGTCATTTCTCGCCACCTGGCCCATCACCTGGTATTGCTTACCGTCTTTGGTAAAATAGCCAAGACGACGATTGCTGTAAGCTAATTGCAATGTTTGAGAAATATCATTCACACTTATGCCGAGTTCCGCAGCTTTCAGGCGATCAATTTGCACTCTTAATTCAGGCTTATTGAATTTCAAATCAACATCAGCATTTAATAATACGTTACTCTGCCGGGCTTCTTCCAGAATTATTGGCAGTATGGCTTTGAGTTTTTCAAAATTGTTGTTTTGAATAACAAATGAAACCGGCTGACCACCCCGACGGCTCACAGAGATTGTTTGTTCTTCAATAGCAAAGGCACGGCCTTCGTTGAATTTAGGAAGATTTTTATTCACCATGCCCACAATATTCTTCTGCGACCTTGTTCTTTCATTTGGGGGAACCAATGTTACACGAACAAAACCTGTATTGGCATTACCCGAACCGGTGAACCCGGGTGATGTGACACTCAATACAATTTCTCTCTCCGGAACTGAATCAAGCATGAAATTGGAAAGCCTGTTCACATATTTATCCATCGCATCAAACGAAGTGCCTTCGGGTGCTGAGAGTTGTAAACGAAACTGGCTGCGGTCTTCCATCGGAGCTAACTCCGATTGTAAATTTCTACCGATAAAAAATATAGCTGCTCCGCAAAGTGCAACCAGCACAATAGCTATCCAGCGAACTCCCATAAACTTTCGGAGGGCAGTCTGGTAGGTGTTTTCCATCCACCGGAAGAAGGGCTCTGTCTTATTATAGAACCAGGAATGTTTATGAATATTCTTTTTACTCAGTTTTACGTTGAGTACCGGTGTCAATGTCAGTGATACAAATGCAGAAATCAATACTGCTCCGGCTACCACAATTCCAAACTCACGGAATAATCTTCCGACAAAACCCTGTAAGAAGATGATAGGAAGAAATACAACTGCCAGGGTGATAGAAGTAGCGATAACCGCAAAGTAAATTTCTTTGGAACCTTCCAAGGCTGCCTGCCACTTGTTCATTCCTTTCTCCATCTTCTTGTAAATATTCTCGGTTACCACAATACCATCATCCACCACCAAACCGGTGGCGAGAACAATAGCAAGCAATGAAAGGACATTGATGGTGAATCCCATCAGGTACATAATGAAGAAGGCGCCGATGAGTGAAACAGGAATATCTATCAGTGGACGGATAGCAATGATCCATTCCCGGAAAAATAAATAAATGATCATCACCACCAGCAAAAAGGCAATCATAAGCGTTTCCTTCACTTCCAGAATAGATTTTTTGATGAACTTGGTCTGGTCTAATGCAATATTAATCTTCACATCTTCTGGCACATCTTTTTTTATCTGTTCCAGCCTTTTATAAAATTCATCAGAAATAGAAACATAATTGGATCCCGGTTGCGGAATAATAGCCAGTGCTATCATCGGGATGCCATCACCTTTCAACACCGTTTCTTCATTTTCAGGACCAAGCACTGCTTCACCGACATTCATCACTCGTATATCAGCGCCATTTATATTTTTTATAATTAAGTTATTGAACTCTTCCTCCGTATTCAATCTTCCAAATGTTCTGACGGTCAGTTCAGTTGAGTTGCCCGAAATTTTTCCCGAAGGCAATTCCACATTTTCTCTCAGCAAGGCTGCCTGCACATCATTCGCAGTAATATTAAATGCCACCAGTTTGGCAGGGTCAATCCAGATACGCATGGCATATCTTTTTTCGCCCCAGATCTGAATGCCACTCACACCGGGAATAGTTTGCAATCTTTCTACCAGTACATTATTGGCATATTCCGACATCTGTAGCTGGTTTCTTGTATTGCTCTGCACCGTCATAGATAAAATAGGGTCAGAACTGGCATCTGCTTTAAAAACAACCGTTGGCGCATCAATATCAGAAGGTAAGGAACGTTGTGCCTGCGAAACTTTATCTCTCACATCATTAGCTGCTGCTTCAAGGTTTTCATCCAGTTCAAATTCTACATTTATATTACTGCTTCCATTACTGCTGGAAGAAGTGATGTTTTTAATACCTGCAATCCCATTGATGGCTTTTTCTAAAGGCTCGGTGATTTGTGTTTCAATAATATCAGCATTGGCGCCGGGGTAATTAGTCCGCACACTGATATTGGGCGGATCAATAGCAGGATAATCCCGAACTCCCAGAAATTTAAAACCAATGACACCAAACACCACAATGATAATATTCATCACAATGGCGAGAACCGGTCTTCGTAAACTTAATTCTGAGATGTTCATACTTAGTTACTGATGTGAATGGTGAATAGTGAATAAAACACATTCCGAAAATTGACAATTCACTATTGACTATTGACTATTTTTCCAATCTGTATTTTCCCTTCCGGTCTTACACTTAATAAACCTGTTATCACAATGGTATCACCGGCATTCAGCCCATCAATAATCTGAATTCTTGCTGAATCTCTTACTCCCGTTGTTACGTCAGCAAAAATGGCGGTACCACTTTTATATAAAATAACTTTCTTACCTCTTGCCTGTGGCAACACAGCCTGTGTTGGAATAAGCAATGCATTTGGGTCGGGATCAAAACTCAACTTTACTTTTGCAAATGCACCTGGTAGTAATCCATCATCTTTCCCTATCACGGCTGCCCGCACCGTCAGGCTCCGGGTATTTTCTGTTACATTAGATTCTGTAGCCACCACTTTTGCACCGAGTTGTTTTTTTGAACCTTCGAAAGTAAATGTCACTAATTGGCCTGTTTTTATTTTGTCAATATATTTTTCGGGTACTGAAAAATCTAATTTTAACTGGTCTGTTTGATTGATGATGGCAATTACTGATGCAGGAGAAACATAAGCTCCGGGGCTGATGTTTTTCAATCCTAATTTTCCGCTGAAAGGAGCTCTTACTACTGTTTTTGAAATACTGGTTTGCAGAATTCCAATGTCTGCTCTCAAACTGTTTACCTGGAGCAAACTAATATCATAATCCTGCTGGCTGATGCCTTGTATTTTTAATAACTGAGCCTGTCTTTCTTCTGTCTTTTGGGCCAGTGCTAATTGTATTTGCACCTTATTTAGCTGTGCCCGCAGATCACCGTCATATAGTTTGGCCAGCACAGTACCTTTCCCGACATATTTTCCTTCAGCCACATTCAGGTAAACAATTCTTCCCGATACTTCGGGATGTATTTCAGCAACTTCATTGGCTACAATAGTACCAGGCACTTCAATGTTTTCCTGGAAGGGCTGCGGTCTTACAATAAATCCATCTACCCGGATAGGAGGTGGCTTGGCACCCGCCTGTTTTTGTTCTACAGCTTCTTTGGTTTTCTTATTACCGCACCCAGCCAGCGATACTGTAATAATTAAAAAAAGTAATGTGATGATTCTCATGTGTGTCTGGTGCAATTGGTAAAAAAATCAGGCGATTAAAGATACTGGATAAAGACAAGCTTTGGACGCCAAACAGATCCGTTTACCTGCATAAAAAATCGGGAAAGTATAAACGGTTTTTATATTGGATAAGAGGAAGTTATGCTTTTGCCAGCAAAGTTCTTTTTACTTTATTTGATTGATGAAGGAGTTCCTGTTTTTCTTTACTGAGAATTGTTACATGTCCCATCTTGCGGCCGGGCCTGGTTTGTTTTTTACCATAAAGATGAACAAAGGCGGTTTCAATTTTTAATACTTCTTCCAAACCTTCGTATTTAACGTCACCCTGGTAGCCTTCTGCACCGATAATATTTACCATAATGGACGGAAGAATAGCATCCGTGTTACCTAAAGGATACCCAAGCATTATTCTCCAGAGCATATCAAACTGTGAGCTGTAATGTGCTTCGATGGTATGATGGCCGCTGTTATGCACCCTCGGCGCTGTTTCATTTACCAGCACATCACCACTCTTATCTACAAACATTTCAACGGCAAAAATTCCCGGCGATTTAAAATTCCTTGCTACTGTCAACGCAATGGCTTCCACTTTCCATAATGTTTTTTCATCAAGCTGTGCAGGGCAGAGTTGATAGTCTAATAAATTTAATGAAGGATCAAACAGCATTTCCACAGGTGGATATAAAGCTGTTTCACCTTTATCATTAATCGCAATCATTTGGGCAATTTCTTGTTGGATACTGATCATTTTTTCGAGTACACCCGGACCGGCAAAAACCTTGTCAATATCTTCAGTGCTTCTTATTATCTGTACCCCCTTTCCATCATAACCTCCTTCACCCTGTTTGTTTACCGCAGGGAACATGTATTCATATTCTGCAATTTCTGTTCTGTTTCGCACTATTTTGTATTCAGCCGTTGGAATACTGTTGTCCGTATAGTATTGTTTCTGGTAAATTTTATTTTTAATAATACGCAGAACAGATGGTTTGGGGTAAACTCTTACTCCTTCAGTTTCCAATTTCTCCAATGCTTCCACATTCACATTTTCGATTTCAATCGTTATTGCATCCAATCCTTTTCCAAAATTGTAAACGGCATCAAAATCTTTTATATCTCCGGTGGTGAAATGATGGCAGAGGCGGGCAGCAGGGCATTCGTCATCGTTTTCCAGCACAAATGTTTCCACGGGGTAGTTGGCGGCTGCCTGTAATAACATCCGGCCAAGCTGGCCACCACCAAGTATTCCAATCCTGAGCGAAGTCGAAGGGTTTATCATGAAGACAAAGATAGGGCATCAGGGCCCTGAGTGAAGTCGAAGGGACGCCATTCCAGATAAAAAGCTTTTTATAAACGATATGATTGTCTTAAGATTGAGCAGCTTGCACTGAGCGAAGCCGAAGTGTCGAAATCTGATTAACGTAAGTCTTTATACTTGTGATGGGAAAGGTTATTGCATTGTGCTAATAATTGGAGATTGTGGTAGTCTTGTTTTATCAATGCGATTTTCTTGGCCCTGGACCATCCTTTTAATTGTTTTTCCCTGTCTATCCCATCCTGTAAAAAAGGAATTGTTTCATAATAAAGAAGATGAAGTGGCCTTCTTTTGAATGTGTAACATCCTTCATAAATTCCGGCACAATGTTCTTCAAACCGTTTGATGAGTTCATTAGTCAGGCCAATGTAAAAGGATCCATCCTTACACTCCAGAATATAAACATAGTAAATTTCCTGTGGCAGGTCTTTATATATCATATTTGAATCTACTTAAATTCCCGGACATTTCGACTTCGCTCAATGTCCTCTAATAAAAGCCCTTCGACTTCGCTCAGGACTTTTTATCTTTGCCCTGTGATTCCTGACTACCCACATAAACTTTTCAAAGATCATCGCAACAACTTCAACATGCTGATGGAAACATTGGCTATGGATAGCAACGGATTTTGAATCTACCTGTCGGTAGACGGGCCAGACTGCAAACAGGCAGGATTTACTCCTTCAATTTTTGTATTTCAAAATTTCAAAATCATGAGCATAACAACACTTGCAAATAAAGACACTATTCAAAAAAATTTCCTCCCCTTGCAGGGAACTGACTACGTAGAATTTTATGTCGGCAATGCCAAGCAGGCAGCACATTTTTATAAAACTGCTTTTGGTTTTCAATCATTAGCTTATGCAGGTCCTGAAACGGGGATGAAGGATAAAGTGAGCTATGTCATACAGCAGAACAAACTCACATTTGTTTTAACCACCCCGGTAAGAACCGATAACCCTATCGCCGATCATATTTATAAACATGGGGATGGAGTAAAAGTAATTGCATTGAAAGTGGATGACGCAAAAAGTGCTTTTGATGAAACTACCAAAAGAGGTGGGAAGGCTTACCTCGAACCGCAAGTTTTGAAAGACGATAACGGGGAGGTGGTGTTAAGCGGTATTCATACTTATGGAGAAACGGTGCATCTTTTTGTGGAAAGAAAAAACTATTCAGGTGTTTTTATGCCCGGTTTCCGGGAATGGAAAACTGATTACAATCCCGCATCAACAGGTTTATTATATGTTGACCATTGTGTGGGCAATGTAGGGTGGAACCAGATGAATCCCTGGGTGAAATTTTATGAAGAAGTAATGGGCTTCCGCAATATTTTAAGTTTTGATGATAAAGATATCTCTACGGAGTATTCGGCCCTGATGAGTAAGGTAATGAGTAATGGCAATGGGTTTGTAAAATTTCCCATCAACGAACCGGCCGAAGGAAAAAAGAAAAGCCAGGTGGAAGAATATCTTGATTTTTATAATGGGGAGGGGGTGCAGCATGTGGCTATCGCCACGGCTGATATTGTGGCTACTGTTACAGAAATACAAAAAAGAGGTATTGAGTTTTTAAATATTCCGGCCAGTTATTACGAAACCGTTTTAGAAAGGGTGGGTAAAATTGATGAAGACCTTGAACCATTGCAACGTCTTGGTATTCTCATTGACAGGGATGATGAGGGCTACCTGCTGCAGATTTTTAGTAAGCCGGTAGAAGACAGACCCACTTTATTTTTTGAAATCATCCAGCGTAAAGGAGCAAAAAGTTTCGGTAAAGGAAATTTCAAAGCTTTATTTGAAGCATTGGAAAGAGAGCAGGATGCAAGGGGAAATTTATGAGGTGGGAAGCCGGAAGTCGAAGTTCTGATAGAGGGTGACATATAAACACAGAGTAGTTGTATTAACACGCCGTTCATATCTCTGACCTCGGAATTCAGACCTCATTTCTTATCTTTACCAACAGTTTAGCGAAACAGCTGAAATAAAATCTGTTACCCTCCGTTAATCCTTAACAGAAACTATGAAGAAAAACCTCTTATCTATTCTATTTTTTTTCAATATAGCCGTTACTTTGTCTGCTCAGCCGCCACAGTCAAAGGGAGGGACTTCTTTTTCATTTATTGATTACCAGAAAACTTTTCCTCGTCCCAGCGAAGCCCTGCAGAATAAAGCTGATACCCTGCAAAAACAATTTGAAGCAAAAAAACTGGCATGGCCGGCTAAATATATTTACATCAGGTCTTTTAAATATGACAGCCAACTGGAAGTTTGGGTAAAGAATGAAATTAAAGATCAGTTCCAGTTGTTTAAAACTTACAAGGTATGTGCTCTCGCCGGTACACTGGGGCCAAAAAGAATGGAAGGTGATTACCAGGTACCCGAAGGGTTTTATTATATCAATGAATTTAATCCCAAAAGTAATTACTACCTCTCCCTCGGACTTAACTATCCGAATGTATCAGATAAAATTTTAAGTGATTCACTCCGGCCGGGCAGTGCCATATTTATTCACGGAAGTTGTGTTACGGTTGGCTGTATTCCTATCAGGGATGAACAGATTGACGAATTGTATGTATTGGCGGCATATGCAAAAGACCAGGGACAGGATTTTATTCCTGTTCATATTTTCCCGGTGCGGTTTACCAAAGACAAAAGTGTAAAGTACCTGGACAATCTTACTAAGGATGACCAGGTGCTGAAAAAATTTGCCGGCAAAATGGAAGATGCTTTTGATTACTTTGAAAAGTATAAACAATTGCCGGTGGTATTAACTGATGACAAGGGTCAGTATATCATTAATGATGTTCCTCCACGAAAGGTCAAAGCATCTGCCGGTGAAAAGCCTGTAAAAAGACCTGCTGTACAACATCGTACAAGAAACGTAGGTGTACTGGCAGACGCTGTTCAGCAATGGCCGCAATATCCGGGCGGCGGGGATGCATTTATGAAATATCTTGAGCAATTAGGAAAAGACATGGCAACTTATTTACCTGTCGGAATAAAAAAAGCATATGTACAGGTAGAGTTTATTGTTGATAAAGATGGTGTGCCGGTTAATTTTAAGGTATTAAAAAGTATAAAGGAAGGTGACGATCTGAATGATGAACTGATAAACCGCCTGGAGAATATGGGTACCTGGAAACCTGCTATGCTGCATGATAAACCGGTGGCCAAAAAAATGGTGCAAACTGTTACTATAGAAGTGCCACAATAATTCTTCCCTAATTATTGCAATAACAATTGAATTGTTTCAGGTGTTTGCTGCCGGAGTAATATTTTTTTCCCCTCTGTGAGTTTGTCAAAAACTTCTTTTGTATAATGCCGCACCGTCAGCAGCGACAAGTCTTTTATTACCTGTACCTCCAGGAAGGAAGATGCTTCTAAAGCCAGTTTCTCAATCTTTTCTGCCCTGTCATCCAACACACAAACAAAACTGATGGCGCCATTTTGTGTAAGGTTGGGTTTGATATGTAATCTTTCAAAAAGGTGATATAAATGCCCAACATGATGTTCTCCAACGAAAGAGAAATCTTTTGAACTCATCTCTATCATTACCTGTTTTTCTTTCAGCACTATAATTGGAGGAAGGTTATGAACGGGATTATCATGAATAACAGTTCCGGGTAAAGAGGGGTTTAAAAAACATTTTACATACAACGGTATGTTTTTATTCTGAAGCGGCTTGATGGTTTTGGGATGAATAACCTGTGCACCATAGTAAGCCATTTCAATTACTTCATTATAATTAAGCTCCGCAATGGGAATTGCATCAGAAAATTGTTTGGGGTCAGCATTCATCACACTTTCCACATCTTTCCAGATGGTGAGGCTTTCGGCATCCAGCATATTGGCAAAAACAGCGGCAGAATAATCACTGCCTTCTCTTCCTAAGGTGGTGCTTTCGTTTTCGTCAGTAGCGCCAATAAATCCCTGCGTCAGGATAATATCCGTTTCGTTGAATAACGGAACTATTGAACCGTGAACTTTTGAACGGGTGAATTCCCAGTCAATATTTGCATCCCTGAAATCATCATCGGTGCGAAAAATATCACGGACATCTACCCATTTGTTATTGATGCCTGCTTCGTTCAGGTAAGAACTTACAATAGTGGTGGAAAATAATTCGCCTGCACAAACCACCTGGTCGTAATAGTAGTCATAATCTCTTACCGGTTTATCATGCAGCAGCCATTCCACTTCAGTAAAAAAATCTTTCAGCCGTTTTTCACATTCTAGGTAATGGGCAACGAGTAAATAGTTGGCCGTAGTAAGATGTTGCTGCTTTACCTGTTCAAACAATTGCAGGGCATCTTCCTTTCTGCCGGCAAAAAAGGCATCTACTACTTTTTCCAGGGCATTGGTGGTTTTACCCATGGCAGAAACAATCACTACAATTTTTTCATCCGTCCAATGTTTCATTATGTGGGCAACATTCTGAATCCGCTCTACACTGTTTACAGATGCTCCGCCGAATTTGAAGACTTTCATTCAGGTTAATTGGCTAATTGAGGAAGACAAAGTTAAGGGAAGGAGGTTTCAGAAAGGCAACCTTTTGTTGGCAGAAGTTAATAGTCAATATAACCTTTTTGTATCAACGTATTGAGAAAAGCCTTTTGCTTGGAATTGGTTTTGTACATTCTTATTTTTTCTGACTATTTCAAATGAAAGTGATTTTATTGTCTTTCCATTTAAACAACAAAACTTACTATAGCCCCAAAATGTTGAAAGATTAAAGCCAACACTATTACTGTCTAAATTTTGTCCGTCTAATTGTTTGACTATTGGCTTAGAATAAGTTTTTTCAAATGTCCATTTGTTTAAGTAACCAATTCCATTACTGTCAACACTTAAGATGTTATCATCCACATTTGATAAAACCAAATTGATTGTTCCTGTGTAGCCATTAGGAACAATAATTTTTAGAGTCGGAGAATATAAATAATAATGAAAACCGATAAAAGCAAATGCTGTTATAATTGCAAAAAGTGTCAGAAAAGAAAATGATTTAAAAATTTGTTTGGCTATCGCAGTAAAAATTAGCGAAACAATAATAACTCCAATCAAAATCATACCACCCAAAAAATAACCTGGTAAAATCAATCCTCCAGGAGTTTGTGTCAACTTATAAATCAGTCCAATGAATAAGAAAGTTGAAATCAGTCCAAATAATATTTTAAGGTTACGGTCTTTCATAATTTCTGTCAACTTGTAGATTGTGGCAATATACGAAGGTTCAAAAATTTTTTCTTTGAAATATTGTTGATGTGATCCTCAATAATTTAAACCACTTTTGCTAACATTTTATCTGTATTCTGGAGTTGCGACAATACAGTCTACCTTTAGTCAGGTTTCCAACTCTCCGTTAATCCCTTATTTTTGTCGCAGTATAAACTTGGATATATGAATGTCAACCGTAAAGTTCAAACCCTTGATGAATTCACCATCCAGCAGTTGCGGGATTTTCCCAATGCCACCGGCGAATTATCCAACCTGCTCAGAAATATCGGTCTTGCCGCTAAAAGGGTAAATACCGAAGTAAACAAAGCAGGGCTGGTGGATATTTTGGGAGATGCCGGTACTGTCAATGTACAGGGAGAAGAAGTGAAGAAATTAGATGTGTATGCCAATGACCAGTTTACAAGAGTGCTGCAGCATGGCATCAGTTGTGCCGGTATTGCCAGTGAGGAGCTGGATGATTTTGTGGCTTTTGATGATGCCAAAAGTGTGAATTCAAAATATGTATGTTTGTTTGATCCGCTGGATGGCAGCAGTAATATTGATGTAAATGTTTCTATCGGAACCATTTTTGCAGTTTATCGCCGTGTTACACCCATTGGTACTGTAGTAACAAAGGAAGACTATCTGCAACCGGGTAATCAGCAAGTGGCGGCTGGTTATATTGTTTATGGATCTTCCACTATGCTGGTGTATGCTACGAGAAGAGGAGTAAATGGTTTTACATTAGACCCTTCTATCGGCGAATGGACTCTCAGCCACCCGGATATTAAATGCCCCGAAAAAGGAAAAATATATTCTGTCAATCATGGAAATTTTTTCCAGTATGAGGAGGGTGTAAAAAAATATATCACCGCCTGCCAGAAAAAAGATAAGACAAATGGCGGTCCTTATACCCAGCGGTATATTGGCAGTATGGTATCTGATGTACACCGCAACCTGATTAAAGGCGGCATCTTTATGTATCCCGGAACAACGGATAAGCCAAAAGGGAAATTGCGGTTATTGTATGAGTGTAATCCTTTTGCTTTTATTGTGGCAGTGGCAGGCGGCAAAGCCACCAACGGTAAAATAAGAATACTCGATATAAAACCAACGGAACTGCATCAGCGGACGCCTATGTTTATCGGCAGTAAACTGATGATGGAGGAACTGGAAAGCTTTTTATAATCCCGGTCTGACCAGTATTACGGCCAACTATGCTCATACATTATGATTGCGATAAAAACTTATGAAAACAACTACCATGCTGCCTTCAAAAAGTTGAATCTTTATTGGCTGGATAAATACCATCTTACTGAGCAACATGACCTGGACATATTGGATAACCCGGAGAAAAAAATAATTGAGGGCGGAGGTTGTATTTTTCTTGCCATGGATGGCGAAAGAGTTGTAGGCACTGCAGGGCTTGCAAAAGAGCATCAGGGTGTATATGAACTGGTAAAAATGGTGGTTGACCCCGACTGGCACGGAAAAGGAATTGGAAAGATGTTGCTGGAACGCTGCCTGGAAGAAGCCAGAGGATTCAAGGCCAAAAAAATATTTCTGTTCTCAAATAGCCAGTTGACCACAGCCCTGAAAATGTATGAAAAATACGGATTCAGAAATGTGGCAGTTACCAATTCGCCCATGCTCACCGCAGATGTAAAAATGGAATTATCTTTATCGCCTAACTAATAATGATGCCTGCTACTATTATCTCGGTAAAAAATTTGGTGAAGAATTACGGCAACTTCAAAGCTGTTAAAGGAATTTCCTTTGATGTCTATGAAGGAGAAATATTTGGACTGCTCGGACCAAACGGTGCCGGCAAATCAACCACCCTGGAAATAATAGAGACACTAAGGGAGAAAACAAGTGGCGAAATAATGGTGGATGGCCTGGATCTTGATAAAAAGCCCAACGAAATAAAAAAAATTATTGGTGTTCAATTACAAACAAGCGGTTACTATCCTGGGTTGAATCTTTTACAATTAATAGAACTATTCTGCGGCTTGTATAACCGCAAGGTAGATCCGATGGAGTTGCTTGACACGGTAAATCTGAAAGATAAAGCCAAAGCAAAGTTTAAACAGCTGAGTGGGGGACAGAAACAACGATTTTCTGTAGCCACCACATTAATTAACGAGCCAAGAATTATATTTTTGGATGAACCAACGACGGGACTCGATCCGCAAGCAAGAAGAAGTTTGTGGGAATTAGTGAAAAATATCAGGCAAAGGGGCACTACAGTTATTATCACTACTCACTACATGGATGAGGCAGAATATTTGTGTGACAGGGTAGCCATTATTGATTCGGGAAATATTGTGGCATTGGATTCGCCTGATAAATTAATTGATAACTTGTTAGCCAATGGATTTGACAGACCTAAAGAAATGAAACTGGCTAATCTTGAAGATGTATTTATCAGCCTGACGGGTCATTCACTCCGGGAGGGGTAAACCCCCTGTCCCCCTAAAGGGGAGACTTAGGGCAATGAGTCATTTTATTTATTATAGTTCTTAATAGTACATAGTTTTTGAATTTCTTTGTTGCTGATTTTATAGGGCAGTAAAGATTGGTTAAAAATTAGGAGTATAAAGCCCCTTTAGGGGTTTGGGGTTTATTCAAAACAAATTAAAAGAATATATGCAGGGAAAAATCGAAACACAGAAAACAACCGGTGCCGCTTTTATGGCAGAAAATAGTTCAAAGCCAGGTATAAAAGAACTGCCCGGCGGCATTCAGTATGAAGTGATAAAAGAAGGGACGGGTGCACAACCATTAGTTACCGATAAAGTGAAAGCACATTACAAAGGGACTTTACTGGATGGAAAAGAGTTTGATAATTCATTTAAAAGAGGTCAGCCATTTTCAGCACCGCTTACAGCTTTAATAAAAGGCTGGCAGGTAGCATTGCCGATGATGAAAGAGGGCAGTCATTGGCGGTTGTGGATACCGTCTGATCTGGCTTATGGTGACAGAGGTGCAGGTAGTGATATTCCCGGAGGTGCTACATTAATATTTGAAGTGGAACTATTAGAGGTTGTAAAATAAAAAAATTATTATATGGCCGCAGTTGCTGCTGATCCCCGCTACCCGATAGGACAATATGAGTCTAAGCCATTCTCCATTGAACAGAAAATCGAATGGCTGGCAGATATAAAATTTTTGCCACTCCAGCTTGAGAATGCAATTCTGAACCTTGATGAAGCACAATTGCAAACTCCTTACCGGGATGGTGGCTGGACAGTTCATCAGCTTGTTCACCATGTAGCTGACAGCCATATGAATGCTTATATCAGGTTTAAGGCTGGATTAACAGAAAATAATCCTACCATTAAACCTTACGATGAAAAATTATGGGTAGAAATGCATGATGTACAGAAACTGCCGGTTAATATATCGCTTACCATTCTGCATGCTGTTCATGCAAGGTTGTTTGAGACATTGAAATATGTAAAAGATGATGATTGGAACAACAGAACTGTTTTTCATCCGGAACATAAAAAGACTATGCGGTTATGGTACCTGCTAGGTATGTATGCCTGGCATGGGAAGCATCATGTGGCACATATCACTTCTCTCAGGGAAAGAAAAGGCTGGTAAAAGACAGTCTGCAGTTTGCAGTCTCCAGTCAGGGTCTGATATTACGAATTGCTTACTGGTGGCTGCCGGCCGCCGACTGTAAACTGCTGACTGAAATGAAATGGAAAACACTTTCTTCTGAATACCTCTTTAACGACCGCTGGTTTAAAGTCCGCAGGGATGTTTGTGAAACATCCGGTGGCAAAATTGTTGATCCTTATTATGTGTATGAATTTCCTGCCTGGGTTGGTGCAGTGCCGGTGACGGAAGACGGAAAAATTGTGATGGTGCGTCAGTATCGCCATGCCCTCGGCGAAACCTGTATTGAAATTCCCGGCGGTTGCGTAGATGATACAGATAAAAATTTTGAAGAAGCTGTTGCCAGGGAACTGCTGGAAGAAACCGGCTATTCTTTTTCTTCTTACGAATATTTGGGAAGAATTTCACCCAATCCATCTACCAATAGTAACCTGCTGCATATGTTCCTGGCAAAAGGCGGGAAGAAAATTGGGGTGCAGCAGCTTGATGAGAATGAGGAAATAGAAGTAGTGTTATTAACTATTGACGAACTGAAGCAGTTGATGAAAGAAAATAAAATAGTGCAGTCAATGCATATCACCTGCATAATGTATGCACTTGAAAAATTAGGGGAACTTAAATACTAGAATATTTTCATAACACCCCTTTAAAGCCTGTCCCGATTATTTCGGGAGGATGGGGGCATTAACTTCACCAACTAAAAAAACACTGCCGCAAACAATTACCAGGTCATCCGGATGGGCATGTTGAATAGCAAATTGTAAAGCCTTATTTACTTCGGGAAATGAATTTCCTTTCAGTCCTCTTTTTTTTGCTTTCTCCATCAATTCATTTTCCGGCAGGGCTCTTGGTATTTGCGCCTTCGTAAAATAATATGTTGCATTTTCAGGAAGTAAGGCCAGCATTTTTTCTATCTCCTTATCTTTTACCATTCCTGTTATAATATGCAGCTGATTATGTGCAGTCACTTCTGCCTGCTGAACAAGTTGCCGGATGCCATCCGCATTATGTGCCACATCCAGCACTACCAGCGGCAATGTGTGAATGATTTCCCATCTGCCGTGAAGTCCCGTCAGTTTTTTAGTATGCCGCAAACCATTGTGAATTGCTTTATCATCAATATTCCATCTCTGTTGCTGAAGTGATGAACAGGCTTCCAGTACTGTCAGCAGGTTTTTGGTTTGATAAATTCCGGGAAGATCAAGATGATACATTTTATGATCATTATGATGTTCTTCAGCTATCTCCACTACCAGTTCATGTTTGATCCAATTCCAGTCAACGGCTTGTCTTTTTTGTGAAGCGATGGATAACGGAGACTTCTTTTCTTTTGCTGTTCTTTCAAATACAGTTTGGGTTTCGGGTAATGTTTCACCAACAATCACAGGAATACCGGGTTTAATAATCCCTGCCTTCTCAAAAGCAATTTCTTCCAGGCTATTTCCAAGCAGGTTCATATGATCCCAGCCAATGTTGGTGATGATGGATAATTCCGGGATAATAATATTGGTACTGTCCAATCTGCCGCCAAGGCCTGTTTCTACTATTACTATATCTGTTTTCTGTTTTGCAAAGTAATCAAAGGCCATAGCTACCGTTATCTCAAAAAAACTTGGCTCTGTTTCTTCTACCAGCGGTTTTATCTTTTTGGTAAAGGCGATGACGAATTCTTCACTAATCATCTCTCCGTTTATTTTTATTCTTTCCCTGAAATCTTTAAGATGAGGTGAGGTGTAAAGACCCGTCTTGTATCCTGCAGTTTGTAAAATGGCTGCCAGCATATGACTAACAGAACCTTTACCATTTGTTCCTGCTACATGAATACTTTTGAATTTATGCTGCGGATTGTCCAATGCATCACAAAGCCGGATTGTATTGGTAAGATCTGCTTTGTAAGCTGCTGCGCCAATGCGGCTGAACATGGGCAGACGGGTAAACAGGTAGTCAAGAGTTTGCTGATAATTCATCTGCTGGCAAATGTATAAAAAGTGATGCCACGGTTCAACAACCGTGGCATCACTTAAATCCTTTATATTTTTATTTTTAATTTACCCTGAAATTAAACTGTACCGTAAGCATTGATTCATGGTCTGCTTTGTCAAACTTGATATTCTGCAGATACTGCATGATGGCTTGTTTATAAGCAGCGTTGCTGTTGGATGAGCCCTTTGCAATACTGACGAATTTTCCGACCCCTTCCGGCGATACGGTAATGTTTGCATATACCACTGCTTTGTCCAGATCGCCCTGGAAAGAATAGTAACGGACAATTTTTCTGTCACCTCTTGTCACTTTAGGGCCACTGCCACTACCGCTGCCTGTTCCATTACCGCCACCTGTTCCGTTGCCGCTACCGCCACCGGTGCCATTCCCACTACCCACTCCGGTTCCGTTGCCCCTGCCGCCGGCCCGGTCATAATCATCAGTGCTACCGCCGCCCCGGCCTGTTCCAGTAGTTGTTTTCCCCAGAACCGCCTTTGGTACTTTAGGTGCTGGCGTTTCGACGACAGGTTTAGGTTCCGCTTTTGCTACAGATGTTTCATTAATTTTTGGAGCTTTAACATTGACAGCCTTTGGTGTTGTTACTTCAGGGCTTTCCTTGTCTTCTTCTTCATACACTTCTTTAGAAGTAGTCGGTGGTGTATAAGCTGCAACTCCTGCTGGCCCTGCTGCCTGTACGGGGTTACCGCCGCCGCCGCCGCTTTCTTCATTTGATGATTGTGGCGGTTCCGGAGGATCAGGAGGAAGTGTTATTTCCACATCAATCCCTGTTTCCTGTGCTATTGGCTCAAAAACAGCCAGCTCCCATTTTATCAGGAACATCAATAATATCATCAGCCCGGCAAAACCGCCGGTGATCATATAGGCCCGGGATCTGTTTTTAGCTTCAAGTGATGCAGACATAACGTAAGCGTTGTTCATACAAATTTACATTTTGGTGATCGGTGGTGCAAACCATTATTGTTCACACCTGTCAGTAACGATGCAAACGCCGTGCAACTTGCATAGTACACAACTTATTAAATGTTAAGATTCTGGAAAATAGTTAGCCAATTTTCCTGTAAAGCCAGAAAGGAGCCCATTTCATTAGTTTGGCGATAATCCACCAGCGGCGGCTGATATAGACTTTTCTTTTTTTCTTTTCAATGGCCCTGATGATCTGCCTCGCTGCTTTGTCAACAGGCACCAACCAAAATATGCCATCACCTTTCGCCATTTTAGTATCTACAAAACCCGGCTCAATACATGTAACTGTAATATCTTTTCTCATCTTCCCTGCTTTTATGGACAATCCTTCAAAATAATTGCTTTGAAAAGCTTTGGAAGCATTGTAAGCAGGAGCCCAACTGCCACCCCGTATAGCAGCAACAGAGGAAATAGTAACTAATTGTCCATGATCCTGTTTCAAAAAGTAATTAAATGTCCAATTAGCTATTTCTATAAAACCATTCACATTAGTGTCAACAGTTGTCTTATCAATCTTCCAGCTAAGTTCTTTTGATGGTTCGCCGGTACCTGCACTGATGATAAGAATATCTAATCCTCCAATTTTATTTATCAGTGTCTGGAGCTTTGTAATATTTTCTTTTCCGGTTATATCAAAGCATTCGTATTCTATTTGTTGCGGAAATTGATGCTTCATTTCTTCTAACAATTCCAGCCTTCTTCCTGAAATGCCAACCCGATGGCCTTTTTCTGCGTAAAGCTCTGCCATTCTTCTCCCTATTCCTGATGTTGATCCAATAATTGCTATCTTCTGTTGTATCATATTAAAAAGATTCTTTCTGCAAGTTCGACAAAACTGTTTTAAATTTATGAAAAGCACTGCTATGAGAAAGTCAAACTTCTTCTCCGCTGTGCTCTCTTTATTCCTGCTGGTATCCGCATCAATAACCAGGGCGCAAACTATCCCGAAGAAAATATTATTAAGACAGACAAGAGCAGAGCATTTTGTCTGAACAGCCATGCTGTTCAGACAGTAATGCAGTGCTATTTTGTACACCATTAAAATATTTTTATGAAACGGATTAATTTCATTTTGCTCACAGCAATATTTATTCTATCTGGTCTGAACTCTCAGGGACAAACGGCCTTGAACTTCAATCGTAGTATGCAGTATCAGCCTGCTTACAAGGGAACAGCTTTCACCGGTTTTGAAAGGAACACTTTTGACAACCGTGTAAATTCATTGCAAGGTGCTTCAATAATTGCTGATATATGTGCCGGTAACTGTCCTGGACAAATTACTGTAAATACATTGAAGGGAACAATATTATGTAATTATTGGAAAGATAGTAAGACGACTGAGGTTAAAGAGGGTGAAGAGAAATGGGGTGAGTATGGTGCATTTGGTCCTTGGGGGGAATGTATAGGTATCGTAAGAGCCCGTTGTCAAACAAAAAATGGCACAAGGACAGATATTTTTCAGGATAAACATGAATGTATTTATCTTCCATCCGCTCTCGGGATGATCGGCACAGTTACACAAACACACTTACATGGCGCCCCATATAAAAAGGTTCAAAACTTGGAGCCAGAAGAAAATTGCGAATATGAACCGTGTTTTTCGCTGGCTTTTAGTACTATTCCAGAACTCAACAATGCTGTCGCAACCGTTACTTCTGGGAAGGAACTTGTGGTAAACTACACCGGCAAAAAGGCTACAGTAGTGGTTGGATCTCCGTTTAGGATTATCGGGGATCAAAATTTGCCTTCACAAATTGCAAGCATAAAATATAATATTGATGGTTTGGATGTTACAACAGGACAAAGTCTATTAATGAATAATGTTGGCGAACATATACTAATAGCAGAAGTTTATACAAAATCCGGCGGAATAGTAAAATTTAATGTTCCTTTTTACGTAATTAAGCCTGTAACGGTTGAAGAGATAACTCAGAAAGCATTAAATAATGGAGAAACACAATTTGACATTAAAATAGTGAATAACAACAATGCTCACTCCAGTGTTGCGTTGATTTCAACTTCAATGCTTAATAAACCGGGATATGTTGTCGTAATACAAGGACCAAAACAATATAATTTAGCGGAGGGAGGTAGCACTTTAATAAATATCCTGCTACGGCCCACAGATATTCGCTATGTAGATCCTGCCAGGCCGGAAGCTCCGGTATCATTTGATTTCATAGTCAGCAGCCCTGCAGGAAAAGGTTTGATCATAGATAGAAAGACAGTATCGGCTCAACCTGCTGCGATTACCACTCCCAGTGGAATTGTTGGCAACGACGGACCTCAAAAAATAAGAACTATTTCAGTTAGCACTTTAAGCGGTGAAGTGATTGATGTAAAAGTGCCCAATATTATCAGGCCTGGTGACCATATTTCTGGAAGTATATTTACAAAAACCCAGTCTTCTACTTTACAGGGAGCTGTGGTGGATGTACAGGGAAATAAAACCAATGTGAAAGACAAATTATTCAGAGTTTTTTTACCCGCCGGGTTGCCCGCCGGTTCAATCCTGGTCACAGTCATACCTCTGATTATTAGAGATAATGCCGGGGTAGAATTGGGAAGAACAGAAATTCCGGTTAATCTGCCAAATCTTCCAACGCCGGGCAATAATGTTACAGTACCTGCAAATCAAATTGAAATGCCGCCGCAGCATTTACCGGGAAGTTTTGCCCCGATGAATTATTGCCAGCCGGGGCAGCCATTAACCATCAATGGATTTTTTGATGGAAATGCTGCTAATACGACTGTTTCCATAAATAATATTCCCTGTGAAATAATTGCTGAGTCGAACACGGGAACTTTTGCACAGATTTCCGATAATCTTCCTGCCGGTAAGGCATCGCTTACCATACAGGAAGGGGGAGTGACAGAAACCATATCTATCCAGGTAATAAGGACAAATCTTACTTCTAATAAAACGGTGGTACAAAAAAACACAAAAGCAAAGGTCACCGCTACGGTAAGTGGGTTGGAGAATCTTGACCTGAATAATAATAATTTCAAAATTGAACTGACAAATGGTTCACCGGGCATTATAAAATTCAACGAGGCAAACACAACAACCATAACAAGGGATATTAACAGCAGTAATGTGAAGAATGGCACTTTCACTTTTACTACGGATATTACCGGTTCTGCAACAGGAGCCTATACCATCACCTCAAATATTTCTTCCACCACCTGTACGGATTGCTGGGATCAATATAAAACATGTATTGCCAAGGTGGAGGCTGATGAAAAACAGTGTTATAAAGACTGTGATAATAATAACGGAGGCATCAGTTGCTATCTTGCCTGTAGCGCTGCTGCCAGGTTAAAAGAAGCAGAATGTTTTGCTCAATACCTTGGCTGCATAAGAAAGAAACTGGGTTATTGATTGGCCGGGCTTAAATAAATTGGGGCTTGCAATTTGCAGGCCCCGATTTATCTACTGCAAAAGCGGATTCTGTTTTTTTATTTAACTTACACAAAAGCACAGTTATGAGGCAATGCCACCTAACCAGTGTGCTCTCATTATTCCTGCTGGTACCCGCATCAATAACAAGACGCAAACTATCAGTTCCCAGAAAGGACGATGAAAGAAAAACCCGGTTGATGTAAGAAATTGAAAACTTATTTACTCTTTATTAACCTGAACATGCTGGGCAATCCAACGATGGCTCCCATGCCTAAAAGCAACATCGTATTTTCCTGCGCAAAAAAACTATTGGAGTAAAATATTCTGTCAATCAATATTAAACTGATAGTGGAAATAGAAAAACCAATAGAGTTATAAATGGTTAAAGCCGTTCCTTTTAAATGTTGTGGTGCATATTCCGCAACCAATGTTGAAAATTGGGGTGAATCAGGACTGACAGTTAATCCCCATACAAAAAGAAAAAAAATAAATACCGGTAACGGCAGGTTGTATGCCAGTGGTGAAAGAAAACAGCAAAGGCCTGAAATCAATAATGCAAGCGATGCTACTTTGGCACTACCCCAGTGCCGTGAAAGATAACCACCACTTATTGAACCAATACATCCGATGGCAATAATGAGAAAACTCAGCAATGGAATATTTAATTCAATTCCTTTCTTTCCTGCATACAACGCAAGAATCAACGGAAGAAAACCCCAGAATGTATATAACTCCCACATGTGACCAAAATATCCGAAGGCTGCCTGCCTCCATTTTTTTGAACTGAATATTTCTTTGAAAGCATTCCATTGAAAGCCACCTGATTTTTTTCTAAATGGGCCGTCACCAACAAATAGTAACATTAAAATTCCCCCGGTTGCAGCAAATAGTGAAGTGTAATACAAAACTGATTTCCATGGTAATTCAAAATCTCTGTTCTTCAGCAGGTGGGGGAATGCCGTTCCGAGGATCAATGCTCCCAATAAAAATCCCAAAGCCTTTCCCAATCCTTTTTCATACCAGTCGGCTGCTATCTTCATGCCTACGGGATAAATGCCGGCAATAAAAAACCCCGTAAGAAAACGCAATGCAAAAAGTGAAGAGGCATCGTTTGCTAACCAGGCTACGGAAACATTCGTTAAGGCGCCCAATAACGAACTGATAAAAAATAATTTCACTGGGGAAAAACGATCAGCCAGTGAAAAAAATGCGAATAATAAAGTGCCTGCAATAAAACCCAGCATGACTGCAGAGGTAACCTGGCTTACTGCATACTGGCTCAGGTGCAGGGTCTGTTTCAGCTCTGGCAGAACTGCATTGCCCACAAACCATAATGAAGTACCGGCAAATTGTGCCAGCACAATGAGGGGAAGAACATGGCCGGGTCTTTTTTGCAATCAGGTATTTTTAATTAGTAAATATAATATTACCGTGTAAAACGGAGATTGGCCAAAAGAATGCCGGCAAACACCAGTGCCATACTTACAATGTGTACCCGGCTAAATTGTTCATGAAGAATTATTACTGCTTCCAGACTGCTAAAGATGGGAATAAGATTGCCGAATAAAGCTGTCCTGCCTGCACCTAATTTACCAATGGCAATATTCCAGATAAGAAAACAAATGACCGAGGCCGCAATTCCGAGATAAAGAATGGAGCCAATAAGTTTGCCGTTCCATTCAACAGCAGGTAATTGGTTCAGTTCCCAAATAAAGAAAGGAAGTACCAGTAAAGTTCCGAAGCTGAAAATGACGAATAAAAAATTAACGGGTGATATGCCGGCCGGTTTTTTCTTTACCATTGTATTATATACGGCGAAGCAAAACGCAGCTAACAGCACCCAGAGGTCTCCTTCGCTGAATTTTAAATGCACCAGGTTTTGAAAACTGCCCTTTGACAAAAGGAAAAGTACTCCAATAATACAAACTATCATTCCGGCCATTTTCATCCATCCAACTTTCTCTTTCAAAAAAATACGGGCAAATAGGACTGACATGATAGGAGAGGAAGTAGTGCCGATTAAAGCAAGATTAATAGCCGAAGTATAATGAGCTCCGATATAAACAAATGTATTAAACAATGCTATGCCCGTAAGTGAAATCCAGAACAGGTAATGCCAGGATTGCTTCACCACCCGCCATTCGGCCCTGATCTTTTTTAGTGCAAACGGAAAAATGATAATGGAGGCAACGAGCCAGCGATAAAAGTTAAGACTGACAGGCGGAATTTCTTTATTAACAGCTCTCGCCACAATAAAATTACCTGACCATATAAAAGCGGCCAGAACCGCCAGCCCGATTCCAACATAAATATTTTTTTGTGAGGATTGTGTCATTAAAATCAGTGATGGGCAAAATCCATTTCAAACCTTCCTTTAATGCGTTCTATAGGTGGATTAAAGTAACCGTATTTTAAAGCAGGAAATTCTTCTTTGATTAGCTGTTGCAATTGTTTTACACCAAGACTTTCACCGGTTTCTGTTACACCAATTTTCCCCAGGTACCAGTCAGGATCAATATTAAAATTCCGCCATTGAATCATTTTCAAACCGGTTTCTTTTATCAGCTTTCTCAATGCTTCATATTCGGCAACAGAATCTGTCATACCCGGGAAAACAAAATAGTTGATAGAGGTCCAGCCGCCGAAACTGTTTACCACTTTCAGGCTTTCAACAATATCTTCAAACTGGTAATTGTTAGGACGATAATAAGGCGTATAAATTTCTTTTCTTGCGGAGTTGGTGCTTACCCGGATAGAATCCAATCCTGCTTCACACAATGCCCTGACGGCATTTGGTTTCGATCCGTTTGTATTTATATTAATGCTGCCTTTGGAAGTATGTTTTCTTATTTCAATGATAGCTTCCCGTATTGTTTCCCACATCAAAAGTGGCTCACCTTCACAGCCCTGGCCGAAACTGATAATAGGATAAGGGGCAGATTCAAGATGCGGAACAGTGAACTCTACAATTTCTTCGGCTGTTGGTTTGAACGTTAACCGGTCCTGTGTGGATACAATGGTCTCTTCATCTGGTTGTAAAGAAATACATCCAATACAATTGGCATTGCAGGCTGGTGATACCGGTACAGGGCATTCCCACCTGCCTAACGAAAAATTTCTTGCAGCCGGACAATGATAAGTCAATGCACAATTATTAGTAAGATGATTGACTAAACGGTTATGCGGATAATGTTTTTGTAAATCTTTTACACCTGCCTCTATTTTTTTTGTATCGTAACCATCAGCATCCTGCCGTATATCGGGTTCTACTCTGGTAGCTGGCACATAAAATTTATTATCTAACCAACCGGCTGCAGTGTAACAAAACAATGGAAGGGTTGGGGCGTCTTTCGATGTTTCATATGCGGAGAGATAAAGCCCTGTATGCGCCGGCGGAATAAAGGCAGCAACAGCCCAGCCCTTTTCACATAATCTCATTTCACCAGTGGCTGCATCAATACCAATACCTCTGCGGCCAGGCAGCTCATATAATGTTCCACCATCCGGTAGCTCTATCCATTCGTCTTCGGGAACCTCAAAAGCATCCCATCCGCTTCTGCCGGTTGCATAGAGGGAGGTATCTTCAAAAATTTTTCCTTTACCGTCCGAGTAGAGAATGTATGGAGATTGGGATAAACTCATTTTTTTAACTGTTGCCTGCAAAAGTCGTTAAAATCCTGTTCATTTACGGTAGTTCCGGCTTCGTCTATGAATTGTTGAATAAATTTATTGTTCCTGAAATCTATGGTAAGAAGCCCGTCTTTCAGCATCACATTATTCAGTTCATTCCATTGAATATATTTTTTAGGAAAAGATGGGTATACAATACTGGATTTGGAGCATGTTACAGATAATTTTCTTACGGTAATCACAGACATGATATCAAAAAGGAAGGGAATTACCGCTAACCAATATTTCCCCATACTTATCCAGCCTATTAATATGAAAAGAAAGAAGGGATGAGAACCTATTTCCCATTTAATATTTCTATAATAAAATCTTAGAAAGACACAGGCAGCAAGCAGTATCAAGGTAATCATCGCAGCCACACGGATATTTCTTTCATTTGCGAAAATAGCCAGGTAAAAAAAAACTATAATATGAAGGGCAATAATGAATCCGTTCAGGCGGTTATAGAATTTTAGCTTCTCATTGCGGAGAGTAAGGTGAAACTCCTGCATTTCAACTGTTACTTGTCACTAATAAATTACACAACTTATACAACACCCTTGCACCCACATTGGCATCCCAGTCGGTGTCACCTCCTATTCCCACTTCATTCAGGTCAAACCCTACAATGGTTTTTCCGCTTTTCAGCAGTTGGGTGAATAAATAAAAGACCTGCTCTAATTCAAAGCCGCCAGGTACAGGAGTGCCGGTAAAGGGACAAAGCTTGCGGTCAAGCCCATCAATATCAAAACTTATAAATACTTTTTCCGGCAGCTTACTTATAATTTCTTCTGCAATTTGTTTCCATGTTTGTCCTTCAAACTGGCGGTTTCTTATTTCTTTATCAAAATAAGTGATGATCCGGAAGTTGCTGTTTTTCACAAATTCCCATTCATCGCTGCCAAAATCCCGGATACCCACCTGCACCAGCCGCTGGAGTTGCGGAATTTCTTTGAGGGCATTGTACATGATGCTGGCATGAGAATAATTAAATCCTTCATAAGCTTCCCGCAAATCGAAGTGAGCATCTATTTGTAAAATACCAAAGTCTCCATGTTTTTCACAGATGGCTTTAAAAAAACCGAGAGGAGTGCTGTGGTCGCCGCCCAATAATCCTACCAGCTTGTTTTTTTCCATCAGCACTTTCGTTTGTTCATACACCCAGTTATTGAGAAAGATACTGCCTTCATTTACTTCTCTCAGTGTTTTGCACATGAACTGGTTGGCTGCTACTTCATCTCCTTTAGAAATATAGTCAATATAGAGTTCTGCTTCTTTTCTCAGGTAATCACTTTTCATTAATACCTTCCTGTCACTTGGCCGCATATAATATCCTTCTTTCCAGGTATCCGGAAACTCAGGATCGAAAAGATCCACCTGCAGGCTGGCTTTTAATATCGCTTCCGGAGCCCTTGCCGTTCCTGCGCCATAACTTACCGTTACTTCCCACGGAACAGGCACAATGATTAAACGGGCATCGTCTTCATTTGTGGGTAAACCAAAAATGTTGTTATTGGGATTACCCACACTGTTCGGATCGTAATTGGAAAGATTGACCATACTGTTATTATATTAAAAAGCGGTGCAAATTAACTGGCTTTAAGGTAGCGGCAAAATCAGAAACTCATTTGTGGAAAAAGCTTTTGGCTTTTAAGGGAATTGTCTTACTGTTCAATAACAAAAAAAGGAGCCAATAATGACTCCTTTAATTATTTTACTATGCTGTTTATTATTTCCGGCTTAGATTCTTCAGGTGTGTTACATGCGATGCTACTGCCATCCTCATGCGGGGATATTCAATATAAGGGAAACCAAAATCCTCGCAGGCCTTTTTAATGATTTTGCTGATAGCCGGATAGTGCACATGTGATATGCGGGGAAATAAATGATGTTCTACCTGGAAATTCAATCCGCCCACCCACCACGAAATTAACCGGTTATGTGTGGCAAAATTTGCTGTAGTCTTTAATTGGTGAAGAGCCCATTCATCTTCCATCTTCCCGGTGGCGGCATTTGCCCGCGGAAAATGAGTATCTTCTACCGTATGCGCCAGTTGAAAAACAATACTTAAAACAACTCCTGCAAACATACCATAGATCAAAAAGCCAATCAACCAGGTGGAGAAACCTACGGTGTAAATAGGAACCGCCATAAAGATAAACGCATGTAATAGCTTAAATCCCCAAAAAGAGATATGATCGACTGGTTTCATTTTATTGAGTGACGTAGGGCCAATTCTTCCAAGAAAATATTTCTTATAATCAGTAAAGAAAACCCACCAAATGTAGAGCAATGAATAAGCTGCCCAGAAATACCAATGCTGAAACCGGTGTATTTTATAATATTTCTGAGTTCCACAAAGACGGAGTAAAGGTTTGGCTTCAATATCATCATCAATTCCTTCAATATTGGTATAAGTGTGATGAATGATATTATGCTTTGAACGCCACATAAAATTATTGGCGCCAAGAAAATTTAACGATAACCCGGCCAGTTCGTTTACCCATTTGTAACGGCTGAAACTGCCATGCAATCCGTCATGCATAACATTAAAACCAATAGCGGCCGTTAAGCCACCAAGAACAATACATTCGGTAATGGCAAGCCAGGCAGCAGGAGTATAAAATACCAGGTGAATATATACAAACAGAAAACTAATTACCAGCACTATGGCTTTAAAGTATAAAGAGAAATTGCCGGTAGAAGATTTCCCCGCCTGTTTAAAATAATCACTGATCCTTTTTTTTAATTCACTGTGAAAGGATTGTGAGACTGTTGAGAATTTCGGACTCGCCATAAACTGATTTTTCAGAGAGCAAAGGTAATCTTTATCAGTTAGATGAGTTGTGAAAGTTATGGCAAGACCTTAATGTGGATAAACCCGATTTTGTTGAATCTTTGGTAGCAAAAGATAAATACGAACAACTGTTATGTTTCATTCAGTATCAATGCATCAAGGCTGCGGATGCCTACTTTTTTTTCGCTGATAAATCCTTCGGCATATTTAACTCCGATACGTTTGCCAAACATCCTGGCTCTTGCAATTACACTATCTAAAAAATCCGGTGTGGAAATATAGGTCTGTGGGCCCTCGGTCTTCCCATCAGCTGTGTGGAATTGGGTGGTATAAGCTTCAACAGACTTCATCCGCTGTTCAAACACATCACTGATGTCAATCAATAAATCAGGCTCATGATACCAGTCTTGTATATAATGCAATACATAGGATGGCCGCCATCTTTCTTGTATTTTCCCCTTCTCATCTTTAGTTTCTATTTTGGCAAGACCGGAAAGAAAACAACAATCTGCAATCATTTTTCCTGCACGGCCATGGTCAGGATGACGGTCATGCAACACATTACCGATAACAATATCCGGTTGATAGTTGCGGATGGCAGCAATGAGTTTTAATTTATTTGCTTCATCATTTTCAAAAAATCCATCCCTCATTTTTAAATTTTCCCTCACCTGCACACCAATTATCATCGCTGCATTGGCAGCTTCATGATACCGGGTTTCCATAGTTCCCCTTGTACCAAGTTCCCCCTGTGTGAGGTCAAGGATGCCGGTTTTCTTCCCGGACTTTATTTCATTGATCAGTGTTCCGGAACAACCGAGTTCCACATCATCAGGGTGTACGCCTATGGCAAGAATATCGAGTTTCATGTTACTGGTTTCTGGGTGCTTGTTACTGGTTAGTTCGATCAGACCGGTAACAGCAAATAATTTTTTAAAAAATAAAGGTATGGCAAGGAAGGGAATTTATAGTTTAGAGGAATCAGCACTAACCTGACCGCTAACTAATTCCGATAAGGATTATTATACCAGGTTCCGTCAATCTCTTTTACAAAATTTTCAATCTGACGGTCTAATTTATTTTCTTTGATGTCCCAGTTTTGTTTCAGGTTGCCACCCACAAAAAAAGCAACTGTCTGGTAAAACCTTGCATTGAACCCGCCTTTGTATTCCTTTATAATTTCATAACAGTTGTTGCCTGTTTGCCGGTTAATGAGCTTCATCAGAATTTTTCCCTGGTACACTGATAAATTGGAAAGTGGATCACTGAATTCATTTTTCAGTTCTTTCTCTCTTGTTTTGATATAAGCCTTTCTTTCTTTCTTAGAAGTTGTATTGGCCATATTCTTATTAATATCATTAATGGTGCCGCCTGCAATTCTTGCATAGGGGTAGGTGACATACACTGCATTGCGAAGCCTTGTCCACTCTTCAATGAATTTTGCTAATTTATCAGGAGACAAATTTGAAACCCAGGCCATTTCCATCTCCCTGTAGTTGACTATTTCATCGTGATACCAGATAGCAGGTACAATAACAGTGTCATTTGGCCCCCATTTTTTTGCCTGTTCTTTCATGTATTGACGGGCAAATTCGGAAGAATCCGGGATAGGCTGCGGCACATCAACCTGCGCAAATAAATGACTGCCTGCCAGCAAGAGAACAGCTGCGAGCATTTTTAATTGTTTGCTATATAAATCAAGGTTGATCATTTACGGCGTAAAGATAAAAAATTACGGCAGTATTTTATAGTATTACAGCAAAGCTATAAAGGATGCTGTTTTAAAAAAGCTAAAATTATGACGCCAAACCGCCAGCCCGGTTTGACCGGATGCGGCGTACCATGCTTATAATAATACCGATAGCCGTAATCAATACCCCAAACCACAATAGCCGGATGTAGGGGAATTTATAAGCTTTTAATGTTATGTACTTCATCACGGCATTGGATTCTTTGACACCGAGTTCTATGCTTTTATCAGCATTTACTTTTTGCAGTTGCAAAACCAGGCTTTCCGCAATAATGGTATCGGGCAGTGCCAAGATGTCGCCTTTGGCCATAGCCAGCCTCGGTGTAACAGAATAAATAGAACCTGTTTTGGAAAAAATTTTCAGTGATGCTTCGTGTAAACTGCCATTGACGCCAAACAGTTCAGCAGGTAAACTGTCTTTAGATTTTACATCCTCCAACACCATAAAACCATTGGAATAAAAAAGAGTATCGCCGGCTTTTAATGTGTTGGGGTGAAAACTGGCTGTATCATTTTGTTTATCCGGGTTGGGTAATGAGGTGATATAAGTAAACACATCATGATCCCAGTAATGCCTCGAAGCGGGGTTAGCCATCAGGCCTTCGTTGCCTTTATAATTTACAAACGCATTGGGTTGCAGTACAAATTCTTCTTTTCCATCCTTGCTTTTAAAACGAACTTTATAAAACCATAATTGCTTTTTAGGATGGGTAGAGTCGCCTTCATAGGTTAACGAATATTTGCCCATATCCGCAGTCAGCCCTTTTACTAATGTCAGGTTTTCTCTTGGGTCTTCATTTTCACCCAGCGGAGCAGGTATGCCATTTATATTGTTTGACAACACTTCCTTTTTGGAGGACGAAAGAAGAATACCCAGCAGCACCATACCAAAACCAAAATGCGAAATAGAACCGCCGGACAACTTCAGCTTTCCTTTCAGCCCGAGCCAGATATAAGCCGCATTCGCAATGATGGTATAAACACTACAGGCAACGGCGAGCCAGATAGAACCTAAAAAAACTGGCCCCTTCTTAGTATAATTAATATTACCAAAAACAAGTATCAATGTGGCGGCAATGGCAGCAATGACTGTGGGTACCCATATTTTTTTCCAGAAATATTTTGCAGAAGTGCCTTTGTATTTCAGGTATTGGGTAACAGCCGTGAGTGAGGCAAGAATAGCAGCTACATAAACCTGTATGCTGTTGTAGGCAAATTCTGCATCTTCCGGAGGGGCGATCTTAGTTCCGAATATTTTATTTAATACAGGTAAAGATGTTTTACCAATAATAACCATGGCCGACAGAAAGAAAACTAATGCGCCGATAAACATCCAGAATTCCCGGGATGATGTACTTTCTTCTTTTTGAATTGTTGGTATCTCTTTATAGCGGCTAATAAAAAATACTAATGCTGGTAGAACAAAAATGAGCAAAAACGTAAGAAGTTGAAAGTTCATGCCGAGATCAGTAAAAGCATGAACAGAAGTTTCTCCCAATATGCCACTTCGTGTAAGGAAAGTGGAGTAAAGAATAAATCCAAAAGCAAGAATGAAAAATAAATGTGTAGCTCTTAGTGAGTGGCCGCTGTGTTTGTAAATAAGTAATGTATGAATGCCTGAAATAAGAATCAGCCAGGGTACCAGCGAAGCATTCTCCACCGGGTCCCATGCCCAATAGCCACCGAAGGTTAGTGACTCATAAGCCCACATGGCACCCATCATAATTCCCACTCCTAAAACAGCGGCAGAGAAAAGTGCCCAGGGTAATGCTGGCTTTGTCCATTCACCAAATTTCTTTTTCCATAAACCGGCGATTACAAATGCAAAAGGAACAATGGTGGAGGCAAAACCCATAAACAGTACCGGTGGGTGAATAACCATCCAGTAATTCTGCAGCAGCGGATTTAAATCGTTGCCATCTTTAATAGATAACAGGTAGTCGGGCCGCAAAGCCTGGTTAATATCAGCATTGATATGCAGTGCAGGTGCACCATCCAGCACCCCCGAATCTCTTAATAAAATAAAAGGATTTGTGCCCATCTTCCAGCCAAAGATGTAAAGACCGGCAATCATTGTCGCTAGGCAGAATTGCATAAAACTTACCACCGTCATCACCGGGGCTTCCCATCGCTTACTGGTTTTTATCAGTATTAATCCCAATACACAATGCCATAAGCTCCAGAGCATAAAACTTCCTTCCTGTCCTTCCCAGAAGCAGGCCAGCAGGTATTTAAATTCTAATGAACGGCTGCTATGTTTCCAGGCATAATGATATTCAAACAGGTGATTGTAGATAATGTAAAACAGAATACCGAAAATGGCAATCACAGAAATGGTTTCAGTGATAAAAGCGAGACGGGCAAGTTTCTTCCAGTAAAAAGCATCTGCTTCCACTTTCGATTGGGCCGATTTGAAATAAGCAAAGGTGGCTATTAATGACGCCACTAAAGAAAGTACAATAAAAAACTGTCCTATTTGTCCGGGTAAAAGATGCTCACCGATATAGTCCATTCCGGTTTAGTATTTTTTGGCAGAAGTAGTTTCAGTACTCATTTGTGCCGGCTTTATATCTTCTTTGTATTTGGATGGACATTTGGTCTGTATATCCTTACAATCAAAATATCCATCTTTATATTTTCCTTTTAATACCAGCCGTTCGCTTATTTCAAGATTATCCGGCTTGGCATTATGATAAACTACTTTTATTGCTTTGCCGGTAGTATCAACAGCTATAAAGCTTAAATAGTTGGGATTTTTGATAGCATCATATTCAATGGGCTGTGATTTATCTAATCTTGCCATCAGGTGAACAAATTTTCCAGGCTTGGCCATAGCCGTATCAACAGTATCGTAGGTGCTGGCTCCTTTTAAGAACGTAATCAATACAGCGATAGCTCCTGCAATCATTACTAATAGAACAATGTGGATTTTTTTCATACTTCAGTTTGCGATGGCAAAGTTAGGCCAAAAAGAATCACCGGATGAAGCTTTATAAAGGAAGTAACAGATTAATTGAAGAACGGCTCAATTTCTGTTAAGAAATGCCTTTGCCCTTATCTTTGCCCCTCTAAATGTTATTGGTTTTATGTTATTTCAACTGAATGAAGAGCAACTGATGATCCAAAAAGCCGCCCGGGATTTTGCACAAACAGAATGTTTGCCGGGTGTTATTGAAAGGGATGAAGAACAACAATTTCCCCGTGAACAGGTAATGAAACTGGCAGAACTGGGCTTCTTAGGAATGATGGTTGATCCAAAGTATGGTGGCGGAGGTATGGATACCATCAGCTATGTGCTGGCAATGGAAGAGATTTCTAAAATTGACGCCAGTACAAGTGTTGTCGTGAGTGTGAATAATAGCCTTGTGTGTTATGGTTTGGAACAATATGGTAATGAGGAGCAAAAACAGCAGTACCTTATTCCCTTAGCTCAGGGCCGCAAAGACGGTGAGTTATACATCGGTGCTTTTATGCTCAGCGAACCGGAGGCTGGCAGTGATGCTACATCTCAGCAGACAACAGCCGAAGATAAAGGCGATTATTATTTACTAAATGGGACAAAGAACTGGATCACTAATGGTGGAACTGCATCGGTGTATCTGGTGATAGCACAAACCGACCGGGCAAAAGGCTCAAGAGGTATTAATTGTTTGATTGTAGAAAAAAACTGGCCGGGAGTAGTGGTGGCAGCTAAAGAAAATAAATTAGGTATCCGAGGAAGCGATACGCATACGGTAATGTTCAATGATGTGAAAGTGCCGAAAGCAAACCGTATTGGTGAAGATGGCTTTGGTTTTAAATTCGCCATGAAGACACTGGCTGGTGGAAGGATTGGTATTGCCTCACAGGCACTGGGTATTGCCAGTGGTGCTTATGAACTGGCAAGAGAATATTCCAAGACGAGAAAAGCTTTTGGTACCGAAATCATGAACCACCAGATCATTGCCTTTAAACTGGCAGATATGGCCACAAAGATTGAGGCAGCAAGATTACTTTGTCTGAAAGCAGCATGGGAGAAAGACAACAAAATTGATTATACATTGAGTTCTTCCATGGCTAAAGTATTTTCATCTGAAACTGCCATGTGGACTACTGTTGAAGCCGTGCAGATACATGGTGGTTATGGTTTTGTAAAAGAATACCATGTGGAAAGACTGATGCGGGATGCCAAGATCACCCAGATATATGAAGGCACCAGTGAGGTGCAGCGGATTGTTATCAGCCGCTCAATATTAAAATAAATAATATTGAATAGTATTTAAGTCATCTCCTGAAAAAAGGGATGGCTTTTTTCATTGTGTTCTTTGTGAGATACCTTTGTCCCTTCCATGGTAAAAATATGGCCGTCAATAAAGAAGCATATCAAAAAATAAAAAAGGAACTGGATGAAAAACAGGTGATTCTTGTTGCCGTTTCCAAAACAAAACCTGTTGAAGATATTCTTGAACTTTACAATCTTGGTCACCGGGATTTTGGAGAAAACTATGTACAGGAGCTGGTTAATAAAGCCGCCCAATTACCCAAAGACATCCGCTGGCACTTTATCGGGCACCTGCAAACCAATAAAGCAAAATTAATAACCCCATTTGTGCAACTGATTCAGGGAGTGGACAGTCTAAAACTCCTGGAGGAGATCAATAAACAAGGACAGAAGGCTGAACGGATGATTGATTGTTTGTTGCAGGTTCATATTGCGGAAGAAGAAACAAAGTTTGGATTGGACGAAGAAGAAGTCCTTTCGGTAATTGGCCAATTGGATAGCATGAAAATTACCAACGCCAGGGTCTGCGGATTAATGGGGATGGCAAGTTTTACAGAAGATATGAATAAGGTGAGAAGTGAATTTCGGAAGTTAAAAAATATTTTCAATGATCACGGCAAGCCCGAAACTCATAACTCAAAAATCGTAATACTTTCCATGGGCATGAGCAGTGATTATAAAGTTGCGATAGAGGAAGGAAGTAATATGGTGAGGATTGGCAGTCTTTTATTCGGGGAACGAAACAAAAAGTAAACAAACCAAATCTAACTGCCCCATTCTTAGTAATTATTCGTATTTTTTACCTCTTATTCATTATGACCATGCGAACCTTTATCTTATCCTTACTAGTTATTTCTTCGCTGACAGTATCAGCGCAGCAGGAAAGAGACACTATATACAGAAGATGTCCGCTTTATATTACTGATACAGTCAGTTCAAATAATTTTTTTATTGAAGGGTTACCGGCTACTATAACGGTTGACCGGGTGAAAGGGGATCTGAAAATCATCATTAAGCAGAAAGACCAGTTTTTTACAATGTTCTTCAGGGATAAAAGGCTGAAGAATACAAAATATAAGTTTTCAGTTTCGCCGGATGGCGGAAATGAGTTAATTGCAAAATATTCTTTTCGTTCCGGAGACCAGGTTTCTTATGTAAATGTTTCCAGCGGTACCATTGATGTAACTTTTGATAAGGAAAAGAAACTGTGGCGGCTCAAAGTAAATGGCATGATCGCCAATCTTGTTGAAAGGGCTGTTACCTACTACAGGGTAAGAACTGATTTTTATATCAGGTAAACCGTTTTTTTCCTGTTAATCATTTTTCATGACTCTACATTATTGCGTTGGATAATCCCTCACATTCAGCCCCAGAATAATATTCCTTGTTGCCCGCAGCATTCCATCTTTCATTTCTGTCTTTAAAACTCCGCCACCGCCAACAGGGTGGGTTCTTTTTCTTTCCTCTTCTGGCAGTAAAGGATCGTCATCAAAAACAAATTCATCTATCCAGTATTCACTTTTACCCGGTTCTTTAATAGTTGGGTGAATATGTTTGGGATTGTTACTGTTGGGATAGGAGGCAGGCACCAGCGTATAAAATTGATAAAACCCATTGGCATCTGTTTTCACCCAGCCCCGGATATAGCCATGACGTTTTCCCCAGCCTGTTTCTTTTCCTTTTGTGGAATAGTTCCCTTTTTGGTCTGTATGATAAACGTAAAGCACAACATCTTTGGCTGGAGTTTTACCATCCCGGTGATAAATCACACCGCTGATTTCAATGGTTGGTCCAGCCTCATTAAAATCAGGCAGGGTGTCCACTTCGTTTAGTTGCTCAAAGGCAACAGGGCTTTCATAAATAGCTTCGCAGCCACCACCTACTTTTATTTCATTGGGTGCAGGTTTATTATTCACTTTAGGTATTGCATTATTTTGTGAACAGCTGCAAAGTGAAATAACAAAGGTTGCTGATAAGATGCAAAATGATTTCATGACATAATCTTTTATCAAAGATGCATGGTTCAGCGGCAATGCCGGAATAGTTTTACATCTGTGGACATTCCCGCCTGACGAAAGGTAAGTTGGCGGGTCATCAGGAAAAGGTCGCCAATGGTGTAATCGGTTTTACGACACGGAATTTGTACTTTTATTTTGAACTATGCACAACGGCCCCTTTTTATTAAAATATAAGCTGCATCATTTTTTCTTCTGGATGCTGGTATTTGGCGTATGGTATTTTCTCCGGGTGGATGATTATTCAACCCCTGCAACGGCTTTCAACGTAACACTTATTAAAGTTGCTGAACTGGCTTTGATGATCTGCATCACCAATCATATATTGATTCCCCAACTGCTGTACAGGAAAAAATATGTATGGTTTGCCATCATTTTCATGGTGATGATATTCGGCAGCAGTGTGATTAAAATGAATATATTGGGACGGTTGCTTAATAACCCTCTGTTATATAACTGGTCAGCTAACCTGAAGAAAAGTTTATACGATAATATCATCCCGCATTTCTTTCTTGTCATTGCCGGTGCTGCCGTAAAACTGATGCTGGATTACGGCGAGTTGCAAAAAAAGATGGTGGAAACAGCTAAAGAAAAAGCGGAAGCAGAATTAAATTTTTTAAAATCGCAGATCAATCCTCATTTTATTTTCAATTCGCTGAATTCAGTATATTTTCTTATCAATAAGGAAAATGCGGAGGCCAGGGGGGCTTTGCATAAATTTTCTGAAATGCTCCGTTACCAGTTATATGAAGTGAATGATGATAAGATACCTGTTGAAAAAGAAATACACTACCTGAAAGATTATATGGATCTGCAGCAATTGAGAAAGGATGAAAAATATACTGTTGAGTTTAACTGTGCTCCTGCTGTAAAGGGATTTTCGATTGAGCCTTTATTGCTGGTTCCATTTGTGGAAAATTCTTTCAAACATATATCCCATTATAATGATAAAACTAATTTTGTAAAAGTGGATCTGTCCCTGGTAAAGAACACTTTTGTTTTCTCTGTTTCTAATTCTAAGGAAGAGCAGCAAACAACAGAACAACAGGGCGGCATTGGCCTGAATAATGTAAAAAGAAGACTGGAATTATTATATCCGGGCAGGCATGAGTTGAAAATTGACAAGACACAAAACACTTTTACTATACAACTAAATCTGCAATTGTCATGAAGATCAACGCTGTTATTATAGATGATGAACCACTGGCCCGAAAAGGCCTGAAAGAGTATATTGCCGATGTTGATTTTCTGAATTTGACAGGAGAATTTGATAATCCGCTGAAAGCAGCGGAACTAATAAGCAGGGGAGAAGTGCAACTCCTTTTTCTCGACATCCAGATGCCAAAAATAACAGGGCTTGATTTTTTTAAAGCATTGCAGCAGGCGCCTCCAGTAATTTTTACGACCGCCTATCCTCAATATGCTTTGGAAGGATTTGAAGTAAATGCCCTGGATTACCTGGTAAAGCCAATTTCCTTTGACCGTTTTTTTAAAGCAGCGCTGAAGGCAAAAGAATATTATGAAGTAAGAGATACGAATACGAAGGAAGCAAACGCCGCTGAATATTTTTTCATCAAGGCAGAAAATAAGCTGGTAAAAATTTTATTTGATGAGGTGCTGTATGCGGAAGCCCTGCAGAACTATGTAATCATTCACACCGCCGTAAAAAAATATATGACATACCTCACTTTTAAGTCGGTGGAAGATTACCTGCCGGCTGATAAATTTTTAAAGGTGCATAAATCATATATCGTAGCTGCTGCAAAGATTGATAGTATTGAAGGAAACGATATACGCATCGGTCAGCAGCATATTCCTATCAGCCGTAATCAGAAAGATGAAGTAATGGAAAAATTGCTGAAAGGAAAATTTTTGAAACGATGATTTTTTGTTTCAAAGTTTCCCCGGGCCAATTAAATTAATAATCAGACATGACCATACGACACTTGTTGGCTGAATGTTAATTTCCGGCTTATGAAGGCTTCTTGTCTTTTAAATGACAAACAAGGCCGGAACTTTTGATAATTTTGTTTTCTCAATAAAACTCCCGTAGTCAATATTTCGTTTATAGGGGTATTAAATAAAATTTTATGCGAATAATTTCTCTTTTTTTTAGTGCGGCTTTAGGATTGTTCACTGCCAGTTGCAGTTCCGCACAAAACAACAAAAATAAATATCCTGATCCGCCAGCGGCTACTCATAACACAGACTACCCGATGAAGTTTACTGAAGCCCAGTGGAAAGAAAGATTAACGGAAGTGCAATATAATATTCTCCGCCAGGAAGGTACCGAAAGAGCTTTTACCGGGAAGTATGATAAATTTTATGAGAAAGGAACTTACTATTCAGCAGCTACTTTACAGCCATTATTCAGTTCTGAAACAAAATTTAATTCAGGTACCGGCTGGCCCAGTTTTTATGCTCCCATCACTCCCGATGCACTCCGGTTGTTAGAAGATAACAGCTTTGGCAGCACCCGTATTGCTGTAGTGGATAGCAAAAGTGGTTCACATCTCGGTCATGTATTTGATGATGGTCCAAAGCCTACCGGTAAAAGGTATTGCATGAATTCAGCAGCGCTGATTTTTGTACCCGAAGGCGGCAAGCCCCCCACCAGTTCAAAACCACAGTAATATTTTTTACCGCTGATAGAATAACCGCTGGCAATCCCGGCGGTTATTTTTATATTTATAGTACCCGGTTACTAATGAAATGGGTACTCACTATATCATTTCTTTTTTTACTTACTCCTGCCACCCCGCAGGAAGATGCTGCCGCATTGGCAAAGCAACTGATCACAAACCATAAGACGGAGCTGGAAAAAGTAACGGCTATTTTCAGATGGGTTACAGATAATATCTCCTACAGATCAAATACACAAAACAGAACAGCTATTAAAGACGGTGCATCGGTAAGAAATTATAAAAATGAAGAAGATGACGGTCCATTGAAACCATTGAGTGAAAGAGTAGCAGAAACAGTTTTACAGAAAAGAGTAGCCGTTTGTGATGGCTATGCCCGTCTTTTTACCACACTTTGTGATTATGCGGGTATCCGTTCCGAAATAATTATTGGTTATGCAAAAAGCGGAGTAAGCAGGCCCACCCGGCGGTTTGGAGTGAATCATTACTGGAATGCGGTAATGATTAACGGGAAATGGTATTTGCTGGATGCCACCTGGGCCAGTGGCTACCTGTCTGCACAGAACAATGAATTTATACGGGATTATGATGAAAAATATTTTCTCACACCGCCCGAACTGTTTATCCGGGATCATTATCCGGACGATGCCCGGTGGACTTTGCTGCCGGATTCAAAAGTGCCGGAAGAATTCCGCCGGTCACCATTCAAACAAAAATCTTTTTTTAAATATCATATCAATTCTTTCAATCCGGCTGGCGGCGTAATTGAAACTTTTATGGGTGATACTATCCGCCTGCAACTTGAAACTTCTGTTGCGGAACTGGGAAGAGATGTATGTCCTGATTTGCTGATTGATTCGGCGATATTCTCCTATTCGCCATCATGGGTTTTTCTGCGGCCTGATTTGCCGGAGAAATCAGCCTTACATAACCAGCACCATTATGTTTACACCGTAGCATCACCGGGTGTGCAATGGTTATACCTGCTGTATAATGATGACCTGGTGCTGCGCTATAAAATCAATGTGAAGAAAAAAGGAACCTGATTTAGCTTCCCCGCTGAGAACCGGTGTTGGATTGTTTGCTGACGAAGCCACCTGATTTGCTGGGCTTCTGAATAAACTTGGAACCCTGGGTGCTCCCGGGGTTATTTTTTTTAGCATCCTTCTTTTTATCTTTCTTATTTTTTTGATTGAGCAATGACATAAGGGTAATTATTTTTTATAAAGATAATGCTTATTTGCCATCAGTTATATTCCGTAGCAGTAAATTATGGCTTACTTAAAAACAATGCCACTCATAATTTTTTTAGCAGTGCCGGTATGAATATTGGTATTGGCAAGAGCCGTAAACGTTACCGTGTATAACCTTGTTTTGTAAAAACAAAACCATTGAATCATGCGGACTTTAAAATCCGTATTGGTTTTATTGTAGCCGGAATAAATAATTTCACAGGCATCTGTATTATTCCATTTAAAATAACGTTCGCCTTCTGCCTGGAATTGATCGAAGGCAGTTTTAATATTTTCAAGAACCGTGGGAACCACCTCTTTTATTTTTATAGTGGTACCATAGTCGGCATTCTGCGTCACACTCACATTCACATTCTCATAAAAATTATCAGCAGCCCCATCAGCAGGTGAGGTAAAGAACACTCTTTTGTTTTCTTTTATTTTATTTATCCAGTTGGCGGGATATTTTGCAGTAAAGGCGATAGAGGTATCAGAAAATTTTTTCCAGGGCTGGGCAGCCGATAGCAAAGGGAGCAGTACAGCAAGAATTATATAAATAATGCGTTGCATATCTTTTTATTAATAGTGTGAAATAAATTAGCAAACAGCTGATTACAGGTATTGTTATTTCGTATTTTTTGCAGACAATAAAAGTAGGGCTGCCGGAACAACCAGCAAGGTAGCATTTACCATTTGCTCAACGAAATAGATGGTATTGCGTTGAAATATTTATTTGAAAATCAATTATCCGGATCAGAAAACCCTTAAAAGCGGCACTTCCTGCAATTTCATAAATGTTTCTCCGTTATAGAATAGTCCAATATCTGTAAAACCAATATCCGTCTGTATGAATACCCCATTCTACAACGACCAGGCACATATTGCCGGTTCGTTCCGTCTTGAGGATGATTACACCACCCAAAGAGCAAGGTTGGCTTTCTTCAAAATCAATTCTTATAAATTATCGCTGGTCAATGCCGCTTTTTGTATTACCCGGGAAGAGCTGACAGGCATTATTAAAAGTTCCTTGCTGAACTATACCAATCCTGCTATAGTATTAGCAGACCTTGGTTTCTTTGGATCGGAATCTGATAATTAAGAAGAACTTATCTTTTTCTTTAATACACCTGCCGCTTTGGTGTAGCCTCCTTCTGCACCATCTACAAAATGTACATGTTTGTCATTCATGTTGCGGACATAACAGGACATTACCGATTCGTTGCTTACATAAAGACCATATAATATATCACCCTCTTTTTCCAGTTGATTTAATGCTGCTTCCAATTGCTCCCGTTGCTGCGTGGTGCCGGAGATAACCGTATTTATTTTCCCATCAATTACCAGTGTGTCAGACATATTGACTAATTGATGCAGGTACACTTTGCCCTGCCTGGTTCGAAAATAAAGTTGGCCCAGCAGGGTAGTGGCCCAGGTTTTCATTAAGTAAAATGGTTTATAGCCCCCCAGCCTTGCCTTCATTTCCAATCCTATTTTTTGCAATGTGCCTTTCAGCTTTAATCTTGTCACAGAAATTGGTGTCCTGCTTTCGGGTTTCCCGTAAATAGAATCAATAATATCCACCACTTTTTTAAAGACAACGGCCTGTTTCAGACCTTCACGGGCAATTACCAGCAGGCTTACTATCTCATTAAAATCTTGCGGTGGTTTTATTTTATCCCAGCGGCACTGCATGCCACTCAGGTCTAATTCCTGTTCCGGCGGCGGCAGGGACTCGGGCATATAGTCATTACCCTTAATTATTTTTTCGGCATACGAAAGTCCGTTTCCCAGCAAAACAGGAATAGAAAATATTTCAGAAGTTTTCAATTTACTGATTGAAAGTTGATGTCCATTTTCATAAATAGCGGCAACAGGTACACAACCCACCCGGAGCATCAGGGCAAAATTTGTCTGTGAATTTTCCTGGTGTATCCGCAGTGCCTGCATTACCGGCCTTACTACGGAAGGAGGCACAATAAAAGTGGCGCCGTCCCCCCCAAAGAAAAAAGGAACGGCCAGGTTTTCTTTATATACAATATTAAGTACTGCCACAATACTCCCGGTAGCTACCAGGTTTACCGTTTCATGCAAACCATTAGCAACTGCCTCGGTTGATTTTTTTACATCTGTAATTATTACATGCCAGTTAGCCGGCACTTTAAAAAAAAGATGTTCCTCCATCAGCAGGTCGCTCAACGGAATCTCATTTACCGGCAGGCGGGAGTAGAACAAATCATTTGTACTGGTTGACATCCTATGAAGATAAGTTTTTTGTTCCTGAGCTTATATCCTCTCTTTTATTTACGCCCCTCATTTTCTTACCTTCGCATAGTATGAAAGAAGAAATAAAAAAGGAAGAACGCAGCCTGAATTTCCTCGAAGAAATAATTGAACAGGATCTCAAAAGCGGTAAGTACAAACAGATTGTTACCCGTTTTCCACCGGAGCCAAATGGTTACCTGCACATCGGTCATGCTACCAGCATTTGTCTCAACTTTGGTCTCAGCAAAAAATATGGCGGCTACACCAATCTCCGGTTTGATGATACCAATCCTGTGACAGAAGAAACAGAATATGTAGAAAGTATCAAAGATGATGTCCGCTGGTTAGGCTTCGAATGGAAGCATGAACTATATGCTTCCGATTACTTTGGGAAGCTGTATGAGTTTGCTATCATCTTAATAAAAAAAGGCCTTGCGTATGTGGATGACAGCACAGCAGAAGAAATAGCAGCACAAAAAGGAACGCCAACACAACCGGGCCATCGTAATAAATATGCAGACCGCAGCAGCGAGGAAAATCTCCAGCTCTTTCAGGATATGAAAGCCGGCAAATATAAAGACGGCGAAAAAGTGTTGCGGGCAAAAATTGATATGACCAGTTCTAATATGATCATGCGGGATCCGTTGCTTTACCGTATCAAACATGCCCATCATCACCGCACCGGCTCCACCTGGTGCATCTACCCGATGTACGATATGGCACATGGCCAGAGCGACAGCATTGAAAATATCACCCATTCCATCTGTACCCTCGAATTTGTACCGCACCGGGAATTGTATGACTGGTGTATTGAAAAATTAGAAATATATCCTTCACATCAGTATGAATTTGCCCGCCGCAACATGACCTATACAGTGATGAGCAAAAGAAAATTATTGCAATTAGTAACAGACAAGCATGTTTTCGGATGGGATGATCCCCGGATGCCTACGATCAGTGGAATGCGTAGAAGAGGATACACCGCTGCTTGCATCCGTGAGTTTTGCGATAGGGTGGGTATTGCCAAAAGAGAAAACATGGTGGATGTGGGTCTGCTGGAATTCTGTGTAAGGGAAGACCTGAATAAACTGGCCTTGCGCCGGATGGTGGTTTTTGATCCGTTGAAAGTAATTATCACCAACTATCCGGAGGGTGATGAATTGTTGCAAAGTGAAAACAATCCCGAAGATCCCAATGGTGGCATTCGGGAAATACCTTTCAGCAAGGAACTATATATAGAAAGGGATGATTTTATGGAAATCCCTTCCAAAAAATACTTCCGCCTCGCACCGGGGCAGATGGTCAGGTTGAAGAGTGCCTATATTATTAAGTGCGACGAAGTGATAAAAGACGCTGACGGGAAAGTAACAGAAGTGCATTGTACCTACATTCCCGAAAGCAAGAGCGGAAATGATACCAGTGGCATCCATGTAAAAGGTACGCTGCATTGGGTAAGTATTCCACATGCCATTACTGCCGAAGTAAGATTATACGACAGGTTGTTCAAAGTGGAAAACCCTGGTGCCGAAGAAGGAGATTTTAAAGATTATATCAACCCCGGTTCATTACAGATTGTTCAGGGAGCCTTTGCTGAGCCTGCATTAAAACAGGCAAAATTTGACGACCGGTACCAGTTTATCCGCAAAGGATATTTTTGTCTCGACAAAGACAGCAGCCAGAGCGGTATGGTATTCAACCGTACCGTAGGATTGAAGGATAGCTGGAAACCCAATCAATAACCAAATTTTCTGACACCAGTCTGTGCTGGCAGAGTTTAAACGGGAGAAATGAGCATACATTTTTACCCAAACGGAAGGTTCAGTGCATAAATTTTTTTTGTGATTCATATATTATCTGTAGATTTAAAATCTGATTCGTAAAATTTCTGTTTTAAAATGAGGTAACGTATTTTTAGAATTGTGATTTTATTTAACCAATAAACAACTGCACATGGCATTAAAAATTTACACTTACTCCAATTTTATTGTTTTAAAAACCAGCTTCTCCAAAAAGAGAAATCCTCATTTTTTGCTGACTGGTTAGTCATTTCATCCGGCTGCAAAAAGTAATAGCCGGGTGCAGGCTGATAATTAATATTTTAACAGTACAGGGAATAATCCCAGCTAAAAAATTGCTTAAAGGATTTATTTTTTAGATTTATCAATCATCCTTATTTTTATACGGTCAACCAAAAATGAACTGTTTATGAAAAATTTTACTACTCGCTTTTTATTTATTGGCTTACTTTTTATTCTGAGTAACAATAGTTTTGCTCAGCAAGTCGTAGGTCATTCCCCCCAACAAAAATCTGTTAAAGGCAAACAGGACCAGATGCAGCAATCTGAAACTGTTGCTATCACAGGTAAGTTGATACGGGTTACTCCAAAAGTTGCCGACATTGACAACACCACCATGTACGGCGAACCCTTAGTCATTACCCGGGATATGAACGGGAAGATCGGGAGACCTAAAGAATTGAAGGAAACTAAGGAAAGATTACTAAGGGAAATGAAAGAAAGAATAGCAAGGGAATATAATGAGGCTATTAAAAACAATAAGACAGAAGATCTGCAAGGTCCTGGTACAATGATTAATCCCAATGTTCCGACTTCGACTATAGGTGTAAATATAGACGGCCTGACCTCACCCGGTCTTCAGCCAACAGATAACAATATGGCCGCTGGACCAAACCATATTATACAAATGGTAAATAATACCTCAGGGTCACAATACAGGATCTCGAGCAAAGCCGGTACTGCACTTGCGACTGGAATTTTATCTGCCCTTACCGGGAGATCCGGTTCAGGAGATCCTATTGTTCTTTATGATCAACTGGCAGACAGGTGGTTTATGGCAGAATTCGGACCTTCAGCCTGTTGCAGCGAATTGATTATAGCGGTTTCCACTACGGCAAATCCTACAGGAACCTGGAGTATTTATTCGTATACAGATGCTTCTTTTTTCCCGGATTATCCTAAATTTTCTGTTTGGCATAATGCATATTATGCTTATTCGAGAGATTTTAACGCAGCTGGAAACACTTTTCTTGGTTCATCTGTTTGGGCGTTTGACCGCACAGCTATGTTAGCCGGTGCCGGAACTGCACAAATGGTACGGACGAGAATACCGTCAGCCGGAAACCCAAACATTTCTGCTATGGGTAGCGTTGGTTTAGAGGGTATGGTTCCTTCTTCACAAAATGGCCTTTTTATAGTGCCTACAGGCGCCACAACATTGAATATTTTTGAAGTCACTCCAAATTTTGGCGCTTCTACAATTACAGTTGGACCATTTGTCCCTTTAACTGTTAATGCCTGGAATGCAGCGGGAGCGATACCTCAACAGACAGGTGGTACTTTAGGATCACTTTCACCATTTTTGATGTTTAAATTAAACTATCGTAATAATGGTGGCACAGAATCTATTGTTTTAAGTCAAACTATTGCAGGTAGCGGCGTGGCTGGGCAGGTTAGATGGTATGAACTCAGGCGGGTTGCTGGCAACTGGACAGTGTTTCAACAAGGAAACGTTCAGGGTACAGATGGCAACAGCCGCTGGATGCCGGCAATTTCAATGGATGGTTGCGGAAATATTGCCCTGATGTACAGTGTAGCTGGTACAGGAACTCCGGCAGCCCATCCTTCTGTAAGATATACAGGCCGGAACGCCTCCGATCCTGTGAACACAATGACATTGCCAGAGGCAGTAATCATTAATGCTGCTACTAACTTTGGAGGTTTCAGATGGGGAGATTATAATACAACCGTTCAGGATTATACTTCAGCCGGCAATCCCAATAACGGTTCATTCTGGAGTACTAACCAATATGGAAATCAATTAACCCGTATGGCCAACTTTACGCTTACTGGTGGATGCTCTCCTGCAGCAAATATTATAGCATCAGGGGCAACTCTTATCTCTGAAAGCTGTGTTCCAGCCAATGGTGTAATAGATCCGGGTGAAACAGTAACGGTAAGTTTCTGTTTGCAAAATGTTGGTACTGCTCCAACTGTTAACGCCGTAGGAACATTGCTGGTGTCGGGTGGGGTTATTACTCCAAGCGGCCCTCAAAACTATGGTGTATTAGTAAACGGAGGTCCGGCCGTTTGCCGCAATTTTACTTTTACCAATAACTCTTCTGTTTGCGGAGGATCAATAACCGCTTCTATACAGGTGCAGGATGGCGCTACCAACCTTGGTACAGTATCATATCCTTTCACCCTGGGTACTACAGTTACAGTAGCCACTCAGGATTTTGATGGAGTTGTTGCTCCTGCATTACCTGCCGGTTGGGTTGCTACCAATGGAGTGGGTTCCACATTCTGGACAACTTCAAATTCAGGAACTCCTACACCGGTAAATGTATCGGCACCAAATTCTGCCCGAGTGTCGAATGTAAATTTCCAGGACTCAAGGCTTGAAACACCTACCATTGCGATTGCTAATGGAGCTACTGTTGTTTCTTTCGCTAACAGATACGACGTGGAAAGTGGCTGGGATGGTGGTGTGCTTGAACTTTCCATTAATGGCGGAGCCTATAACGATATTATTACTGCCGGCGGTGTTTGGTTAGCCGGTGGATACAACGGAACCCTCAATGGCGGTACGGCTAATCCGCTTCAGGGCCGGCCGGCCTGGACAGGTAACAACGGTTCGTTTAGTACCTCTTCTGTCAGGTTACCGAATTCAACGGTTGGTCAGAACATCAGGCTAAGATTCCGCATGGGATCTGATGATATTATTGTAAATACAGGTTGGCGCATAGATAATTTTACAGTTACAGCACCAGCATGTTGTGGAGCTACCTGTACAATCACTTGTCCGGCCAATATTACTACTGGTAATACGCCTGGCTTATGCGGCGCTAATGTGACCTACCCGGCTGCAACGACTACTGGTTTGTGTGGTACTATTACTTACTCAATACCATCCGGTGGTTTCTTCCCGTTAGGAACAACTACAGTTACTGCAACGGCTGCATCTGGTCCTTCTTGTTCATTTACTGTTACAGTAAATGACAACCAGCCACCAACTATTACTTGCCCGGCCAATATTACAGCGAACAATACTCCGGGTCTTTGTAGTGCCGTGGTTAATTATAACCAGCCTACAGTTACCGATAACTGTCCGGTTCCTGCTCAGTTCCCGGCTTCTTTTACTAACCACGGTAGCGGTGGTGTATTCACATTGCAGGGCAACACCCTGCCTGGTGGTCTTTTCTTTACCCTCACCAATAATTCGGCAGCGACACGTACCATCAGCAGTTTCGGTGTACGTTTTGGAAACCCGGCCTTTGGTGTTGTTGCTGCTCCGCAAACATTGACGGTATTCTCCAGGCCTGGTGCTTTAACGAATGCTATGGAAAATAGTACAGCCGGATGGACTGTACAAGGACCACAAGTAGTAAATCCTATTCCTCCTTATTTTGCTGCAGGAACTGGACCGCTTGGTATTTGTGGCTTGAACTCAGCTGTGGTAATGGCTCCTGGTTCTGTGTATTCTTTCTTTATACATGGCGTGACAGCATGCCCGGTATTTAACTGGAACGCTGGTATTTCGCCTAATATCGTCAATGCCGGATTTACCATGCAGGGCCGTACCATTTCATTTGATGGACTTGGCTCTGCCAATCATTTCAACCAGGGTACTCAGAACGGCATTATCAATATGAAGGTGAATTATTCTGAAGGAGGTTCACTAATACAGACTGCTGGTCTGGCCTCAGGAAGCATATTCCCGGTTGGTATTACCACCAATACCTTTACTGCCACCGACGCAGCAGGTAATACAGCTACCTGTTCATTTAATGTAACGGTAGTTGATAATGAGCAACCAGGCATTACCTGCCCGGCTAACCAAACAAGGAATACAGATGCGGGTCAGTGTTATGCAACATATACTCCGCCTCAGCCAACATTTACTGATAACTGTGCGGTAACAAGACTTACATGGGTGATGACCGGTGCAACAACTGGTTCAGCTACTGGTCTAGGTATTAACTATGTTCCTTCAACCCAATTTGGTTTGACAGGGACTACCGGAGTTGGAGTTACAACTATTACTTATACTGCTACTGATGCAGCCGGTAATACAAGGAACTGTTCATTTAATGTAACTGTTAATGATGCTTCGATACCAGTAATTACTGCGCCACTGACTAACCAGTTTGTATGCGTAGGCAGCAATGGTGCATTCACTATAGGTGCTAATGCCGGTGCAGGCAATCCACTTACTTATCAGTGGCAGGCATGGAACGGAACTGCATGGGTTAACATTACAGGTGCAAACGCTGCAACGTTACCGTTGAATGCTGTTACATTTAGCATGAATACTAATTCATACCGTGTTGTGTTAACAGGACGTTGTTCAGTGGTTACTTCGAATTTCGCAACATTATATGTGAACCGCCTGCCAAGTGTCATCTTAGCGGCTTCCCGTATTCCAATCCTGTTGCCAACAGAGACAGTTAACCTTGTAGTAACTGCCGATCCTGCTGGTGGTACTTACCAGTGGTTCCTGAACGGTTCATCAACAGCGATACCAGGTGTTACCGGAGCTACTTATGCTGGTCTTACCGTTGATAATATCGGAACTTACACAGTAAGATATACAGACCTGAATGGTTGTGTATCTGTATCAAATGCAATTACGGTAAGCGGTGCTACATCAGATAACCTGTATGTTTACCCGAATCCGAACTTTGGACAGTTCAGCGTAAGGTTCTTTAATCAGCCTGGCGAATCTG